>NZ_JAYLLH010000006.1:0-167628 GCF_035818635.1 Mesobacterium hydrothermale
CATCAGCATGACTCGCACGGCCAGCACCAAATGGGAATCCCAATTCGGACTCGTTTGTCGCGATCAATCCACTAGGGCGTCAGGTCGGAAAACGACGATTGGCAGACGTTTCGCAGCAACGGCCAGTGCAGGCGTCCCACAAACCGGCCTGGTCGCCGTGCAAATGGGCATTTGTACGAAAAACGGGCGAATCAAGACGATCCGAACCGGTCGCAGGATGACGAATTCTTCGAGATAACGCCGCTTTCGTGGGGTCTGCGCAAGAATCTCTTCATATTCCCGCAGGTTTCGGAGGAAATCTTGGCTATCCGGTTGCAAGCTGGAACGAGCCACGTTTTACAATGGTGTGACAAAAGCGGTGCGCAGATACCGATCAAAGTGACGGGGAGCCTGATTTGGCTGATCAAGACCTAAACGACGCGTTCGTCGAGTTCGAACGTGTGCAGAAAAGTTACGATGGCGAAACGCTGGTCGTGAAGGACCTGAACCTCAAGTTGCCGAAGGGCGAGTTCCTGACGATGCTTGGCCCGTCGGGGTCGGGCAAGACGACCTGCCTGATGATGCTTGCCGGGTTCGAAACAGCGACCCACGGCGAAATCCGTCTGGATGGGCGGCCGATCAACAACATCCCGCCGCACAAGCGTGGGATCGGCATGGTGTTCCAGAACTACGCGCTGTTTCCGCATATGACGGTTGCGGAAAACCTGTCCTTTCCGCTGGAAGTCCGCAAGATGGGCAAGTCCGAGCGCGAGGCAAAGGTCAAGCGCGCGCTGGAAATGGTTCAGATGGGCGCTTTCGGCGGCCGTCGTCCGGCACAGTTGTCGGGCGGTCAGCAACAGCGGATCGCCTTGGCGCGCGCGCTGGTGTTCGAGGCCGATCTGGTGCTGATGGACGAACCGCTGGGCGCGCTCGACAAGCAGTTGCGCGAACATATGCAGTTCGAGATCAAGCGCATCGCGGACAACCTTGGGATCACGGTGGTCTATGTCACCCACGACCAGACCGAAGCGCTGACCATGTCCGATCGGGTTGCCGTGTTCAACGATGGCCGCATTCAGCAGTTGGCGCCGCCGGATCAACTGTATGAAAGCCCGGAAAACAGTTTCGTTGCGCAGTTCATCGGAGAGAACAACACGCTGGAAGGCGTCGTGACCCGGATCAGTGGTGATCGCTGCGAGGTCCGGCTGGACGATGGAGAGATCATCGACGCCAAGCCGGTCAACGTTACCCGCGAAGGCGAACGCACCCGCGTGTCGATCCGCCCCGAGCGGGTCGAGGTCAACAAGGACCGATTGCAGGCAGGGGCGCACACGCTCAAGGCCGAGGTGATGGAATTCATCTACATGGGCGATATCTTCCGCACCCGGCTGAAGGTGGCAGGGAATGATGAATTCATCATCAAGACCCGGAACGCGCCCGACCAGGTGCGGCTGGAACCCGGCACGATGATCGACATCGGCTGGCTGCCGGATGATTGCCGCGCGCTGGATGCGACCTAAGATTTTAAGAATTGCGGTGGACCTCAAGGGGATTGAGGCACCGCGATGACCAACGGGGCCCATCGTTTAGCCCGTAGCGTGGCCTCCTTCCGAAAACGGGCAGTTTAGGGAGACTTTTATGAAACTCACCAAGACGCTTCTCGCAACTTCGGCACTGACCGTGGTAGCTGGTGCGGCAATGGCTGAAGACATGGCCAACAGCATGACCCTGGTCAGCTGGGGCGGCGCCTATCAGGCATCGCAGCAGAAAGCCTATGTCGAGCCGTATCAAGCAATGCATGACGGCGTGTCGGTCAGCTGGGACGAAAGCTCGGCCGAGGCCGTGGCAAAGCTGCGCGCCATGAACGAAGCCGGTAACGTGACCTGGGATCTGGTCGACGTTGTGGCTGCCGACGCCATCCGTCTGTGCGACGAAGGCCTGGCAATGGAAATCGACGCGGACGAAGTTCTGGCAGCGGCACCTGACGGCACCTCGGCCAGCGACGACTTCGGCGATCTGCTGGTGTCGGATTGCTTCATCCCCCAGATCGTATACTCGACCACCTTCGGCTATCGTACCGACCTGGTTGGCGATACGCCGCCGTCGGACATCTGCGCCGTATTCGACCTGGAAACCTATCCGGGCAAGCGTGCGCTGGAAAAGCGCCCGATCAACAACATGGAATGGGCGCTGCTGTGTGACGGCGTCGCCAAGGCCGACGTTTATGACGTTCTGGAAACCCCGGAAGGTCAGGACAAGGCGCTGGCCAAGCTCGATACCATCAAGGACAGCGTTGTCTGGTGGAACGCAGGCGCGGACACGCCGCAGCTGCTGGCCGATGGCGAAGTCGTGATGGGGTCGACCTACAACGGCCGTCTGTTCGCCGCGATCGAAGAGCAAGGCCAGCCGATCGGCATGCTCTGGGATGCGCAGGTGTTCGACCTTGATGGCTGGATCATCCCGGCCGGCTTGCCGGAAGACCGTCTGGCCCGTGTGATGGACTTCGTCAAGTTCGCCACCGACACCCAGCGTCTGGCAGATCAGGCCAAGTACATCTCGTACGGCCCGGCACGCGCATCGTCCGCTCCGCTTGTTGGCAAGCACGCCGACCTGGGCATCGATATGGCGCCGCACATGCCGACCGATCCGAACAACGCCAAGAACACGTTCCTGTATAACTACGAGTTCTGGGCCGACTATCGCGACGACATCGACGCCAAGTTCCAGGCGTGGCTAGCGCAATAAGTCAGGCGTAGTGCTGGGGTAAACCCCCAACCCTACGGACAAGACACAGGGCAAGGCGGGTTCACCGCCTTGCCCCGCAGGAAAGACGACGGAGGCGGCTGTGCCCAAAGGCTATATCATCGGCCATATCACCGTGAACGACCCAGAGGCGTACCAGGAATACATTGATCGGGACACGCCGATCCTTGATGCGCTCGGGGGCAAGTTCATCGTGCGCGGCGGTCAGTCAGAGGTGGTCGAAGGCAGCACCTACAAGCGCCACGTCGTGATCGAATTCCCAACCTATGAACAGGCGCTGGCCGCGTATCACGACCCAGAGTACCAAGAGGTCGCGAACATTCGCCGTGCCACCGCAGACAGCACCATCATCGTGGTCGAGGGGGCCTGAGCACATGAGCGATGCATCCACAAAAGAAAATTCTGGCCCCATGCTGGCGGCAGATGGCCGCCCGCTGAAAAGCAGTCTGGCGCGTGCCCTGCGGATGCAGAAACTGCGGGCACTGGCGCTGGTCGCGCCGTTGCTGCTGTTCGTGCTGGCGACGTTCATCATGCCGATCGCGGATATGTTGTTCCGTTCGGTCGAAAACCAGATCGTTTCCGAAACCATGCCGCGCACGGTTGTGTCCCTGAAAGATTGGGACCCCGAAAAAAGCGCGCTGCCGTCCGAGGCCGTGTTCGAAGACGCCTATTACGACCTTTTCATCGCATCAGAGCGCAAGACCGTCACCCGGTTGGGATCGCGTCTGAACTATGAAATGACCGGTGCATCGTCGCTCTTCCGCAAGTCGGGCCGCCGGCTCGATGATATTGGCGAAGTCTACCAGAAGCAGTTCAAGAAGATCGACAAGGATTGGGACAAGGCCGAACCCTGGGCCGCGATGATGGGCGACCCTGCCTGGATCAGCGCACAGGAAGCCTGGAGCAAAGGGGACGGCGCGCAACCGGTGTTCAAGCTGCGCGATGGTGTTGCAGCGGCGCTGCCACGTACGGCGGCAGCCTATCGCCAATTCGCGATCTATCAGCAGACCGAAGACAACAAGAGTCCGCTGAAGGAAGAGCCTTGGTCTCTGGTGCATACCGCGCTTTATCAGGACCTCAGTTCGCAAAACGTCGGCAGCTATACCGGCCCCGGCGCGGATCGGCTACAAGTTCTGGCCGATGCAGTGAAATCCCCCGATTTCAAGACGATCTCATTCGTCGATGGCTTTGCCGATGTCGACGAGGATTGGGTCAAGCCCGACATCTGGCAAACGATCAAGGCGTTCAGCCCGACCTATACTTCCGGGTATTTCCTGAACGCGGTTGATATGAAGATGACGCCCGAAGGCGCCGAATTGCGGGACGAGAAAGAGCGGCTGTATATCTTCTTGTTCAAGCGCACGATCTTCATGTCGATGGTGATCACGATCAGCTGTATCCTGCTGGCGTATCCGATTGCCTATCTGCTGTCGAACCTGCCTGCGCGCACCGCCAACCTGCTGATGATCCTAGTGCTTTTGCCGTTCTGGACATCGCTTCTGGTGCGGACCTCTGCGTGGAAGGTGATGCTGCAACAGCAAGGCGTCATCAATGATGTACTGGTTTGGCTGGGCCTTGTCGCGGATGACGGGCGACTTGTGATGATCAACAACCAGCTGGGGACGATCATCGCCATGACGCACATTCTGCTGCCGTTCATGATCCTGCCGATGTATTCGGTGATGTCGACGATCCCGCCCAGCTATGTCCGCGCGGCCAAGAGCCTGGGCGCCACCAACTGGACGACGTTCTGGAGGGTCTATTTCCCGCAATCGGTGCCCGGCATCGGTGCTGGCTCGATCCTCGTGTTCATCCTGTCCATCGGCTATTACATCACGCCGGAAATCGTGGGCGGCACGACAGGTACGTTCATTTCCAACCGGATCGCGTATCACATCTCGTCCAGCCTGAACTGGGGGCTGGCGGCTGCGCTGGGGACGATCCTGCTGGCGGTTGTTCTGCTCTTGTACTGGGCCTACGACCGGATCGTCGGCATTGACAACGTGAAGCTGGGGTAACCGATATGAGCGAAGCAATCCTCACCCCGAAAATGAAAATGCCGTTGTCCTTCACCGCGCCAGTTGTCGCGGCGGCCGGGGCCTTTGCGGGCATCTTCATTGGCACCGCCAACGGATCGACCCTTCTGGGGTTTGTCATCGGCGCGGCGCTGCTGGCGGGACTGGCATTCCTTGCCATGAACGTGCTGCCGATGACGGCGGAAAAAACCGTCCGCTGGGGCATTCTGATCGGGTTTGTCGTAGTCGGGTTCCTGCTGGGCCGGGTGGCTGGCATCGTGGTTGGCGCGTTGTTCGGCTGGTTCTTTGGATGGTTCATCTATTGGATCGGGGAACGCCGCTATCGCACCCATCTTGTCCCCTACCTGACCTCTGGGCAGGTTCTGTGGCACTACAGCTTCCGGGTGTTGTGCGGGGCGATCTTCGTTTTCCTGATCACGCCGATCCTTGTCGTCATGCCGCTGAGCTTCAATGCCGAGGACTTCTTCACCTTCACGCCGGAAATGCTTCGCTTCGATCCGGCGGGCTACAGCCTGAAGCACTATCGCGACTTCCTGACCAACCCGGAATGGACGGGCGCGGTATGGAATTCGCTGCGCATCGCGCCGGTTGCGACTTTCCTGTCGGTCAGCCTGGGCACGCTGGCAGCCATCGGCCTGAGCCAAAGTCACGTGCCGGGCAAACGTGCGATCATGGCGATCCTGATCTCGCCGATGATCGTGCCGCTGATCATCTCGGCCACCGGCATGTATTTCTTCTACTCGAAGGTCGGCCTGGTCGGCACTTACTGGGGCGTGGTCCTGGCCCATGCCGTGCTGGGCATTCCGTTTGTCATCATTACCGTGACGGCCACGCTGGTCGGTTTTGACCGGTCGCTGACGCGGGCGGCGGCCAACATGGGCGCGGGGCCGGTGACAACGTTCTTCCGCATCCAGATGCCGCTGATCCTGCCGGGGGTGATCTCTGGCGCGCTGTTCGCCTTCATCACGTCCTTCGACGAAGTCGTTGTGGTGTTGTTCATCGGCTCGGCCGAATTGCAAACCCTGCCGTGGCAGATGTTCACCGGTCTGCGCGAACAGATCTCGCCCACGATCCTTGCTGCGGCAACGATCCTTGTGGCGATCTCGATCCTGCTGCTGGCCTCGGTGGAAATGCTGCGCCGCCGGTCGGAACGGTTGCGGGGCATGTCGCCGGGCTGAGGGACGCGTTGCAACAGATCGACTTTATTCCGGCGCAGACCTGTCTGCGCCGGTTTTTTTGTGGCTAGCTGAGGCAAAAAACCCAAAGAGGTCGCGCAGATGTACCGCTGGATTGCCGTTGTCTTTGCCCTGGCTGTGTGGCTGGGCGCCCCCGTGCTGGCGGGCGAGCGTGTGAAGCTTGGCTATGGACGCCTGATCAGCAACGACTCGCTTCTCGCTTCTCGCGATCGCTGGCAGACCGGCAGCATGCAGTCCAGCCGGATCCGTGGTTTGAGCTGGTCTGGCGCGGTGCCGCAGGCACTGGGCGAACTGCTGGAATACCGGTTCGAGGCGGCGCTGGTTTCCCCGCAAAGCATCCGCTGGCAGCGCCCGACGGATCGACCCTTTGCCGGGGCACTGTCGATTGGGCTGCACACCCATTTTCAGCGTCGGGGCATCGAATATGCCTTGGGCGGTGACGTGGTGTTCACCGGCCCGCAGACCGGGTTGACGGATTTTCAAACCTTCTGGCACGACGCACTCGGGTTGGCGACGCCCAAGCCGTCGGTCACCGCGCAGCAGGTTGGCGACGGGATTTATCCGACGGCCGTGTTCGAAATCGGCCAGACCTACCGGACCGGAAAACTGGCGATGCGGCCTTTTGCCGAACTGCGCGCCGGCGCGGAAACACTGGTGCGGTCGGGGGTCGACGTGACGTTCGGCACCGTTGGCCAATCCGAATTGCTGGTGCGTGACCGGATCACCGGGCAGCGCTATCGCACGGTCTGGAACGACCTTCGGGGTGTCAGTCTGACCGCCGGTGCCGACCTGGCCCATGTCACTCACAGCGTTTTCCTGCCCGAATCACCCGGCTATGACATCGAGGAAACCCGCGGCCGCGTCCGGGCTGGGGTGCATTGGCAGGGTCGAAAACTGTCTGCCTTTTATGGCTGGACGTGGCTGAGCAAGGAATTTTCAACGCAACCAGAAGGCCAGTTGGTCAAGTCGATCCGGATCAAATACGACTTCTGATTGTTGAGAATTGGCGTCACTCAACGGGTGATGGATAGAAGCCTTTATTATTCAAGGATAAAACAACTAACCTCTTTTCTCAAAAATTTCGGTGTTGTATTGTTATTTGTAATAAAAACATAATGAGCAGACAAAACAGGATATGGCAACGGGCTACCGCGGCACGTTCGTTCTTCCTTGGTCGCAGACACTGATCGATGGTCTTGACGCAGCGCCGACGGCGATGCTCCGCGTCGGGGCCACTTGGGAATGGCAGGGGACGCCCCTGCGCGTTGACGGGCCCGACGGGATCCTGACGCTGTGCGGCGCGGAAGGCGAAACGGAACTGAGGCAAAGCGCATCTCGCGCTGTGTCTCGCTTGTTGCGGCTTGGCAAAACGAATTTGGATACGATGAACTCCGATGAGGTGGAGGTCCAGCGTCAGCTGACCCAAGGCGGGTTTATCGTGACCAACGGCGCGCAAGTTTTCAGGGTAATGCTCCTTGAGCACGTCAATGGTAGCGCGCCGTTGGTCGTTTTTCACGGCCCTCTGCCCCCCAAGGCGCAAGAGCTTTGGGTGGCAGAGGTCAGCCGGCCCCAGCCCCGCGAAACATCGCCGGGCGTCATCTGCTTTGCATCCGGTACGTCGATCACCACACCGCGTGGCCCCCGCCAGGTGCAAGACCTGCGCCCGGGCGATTGGGTTCAGACCCGCGACAACGGTCCGCAACAGGTGCTGTGGACAGGTCAGCGCCGGTTTTCCACCACCCGCCTGCGCAGTTTTCCAGGTCTTGCGCCGGTTCGGATCCGTGCAGCGGCTTTTGGTACCGGTGTGCCAGATCGCGATCTGCTGGTATCGCCGCGGCACCGCATCCTTGTACGCAGCCCGCAGGCGCAGTCGATCTATGGCCAGTCAGAGGTTCTGGTCGCCGCGCAGGATTTGATCGACGACAGCCGCATTTTCCGTGAAACCCCACGCTGCGACATAACTTATGTCCACATCCTGCTGAACCGTCATGAGGTGATCGTCGCCAATGGCGTGGAGTGCGAAAGCTTCCACCCCGATGACGCCGATCCGGCGATGCTGGACCAGTCGGACCGCGAGCGACTGGAGCAGACCCTGGGGCAGGCCCCCTATGGCGGCCATGCGCGGCGCGTCCTGACACGGCCAGAGGCCGCGATCCTGTTGCACCGGGCCGCCTGAGACAGCCCGCCCGGCGTCAGTTCCGAATCTCGTCCGCTTCGACGCCCCACAACCCGGCTTTCAGCGTCCAGCCATCATAGCCGCCAGCTTCAACCTCGCACCAAGCCAGGGTGCAGTCGCCCAGTCGTGCAATGACGCCGGTTTCCAGCCGTGCTGCGATCGGGGCGCGTTCGTCGGGGCGAGTCCGCAAATCGGCCATTTCGTCCTGCACGATGACGGTGCGCACCCCGGACAACAGCGAATAATGCACCCAGCCGCCGGCACCGTCGCGGTCTTGCACGCGCCGCCAATGGCCATATTCGGCCGTGATCATCAACGGCATGTCGCGGCGCTTGTAGACCCAGTCGATCCGGTGGGTCAGCGACGGACCCCGCCGCACGTTGCCCATGCTCGCCTTCATTGACACGAAACGGGGGATCGGCAGGTTGGTTTCGGGGCCGCGTTTTTTCTGCCGGTGCGGCAGGCCGGCAAGGTGCAGGTCCTTGCCTTCGGCGCGCGGCCCTTCGCCACCGCCGCTCTGGTGCGACTGGCCACCGCCGCCGCCGTTCCCCTGGCCCGCATTGACCGTTACAGATGACAAACCAAAAATCAGCGTGGCAACCACGCCAGCCTTGACCAGAGTCCAGCTCATTCTCTTGATCCTGCCCGATGTTTTTTCGGCGGGGTTCTTGTGCCCCGACCTGACTTCGGACACTCTGGCAGAGAGGCCGGATCGGGAAAAGAGCGGGGAGGCGTTACATGCCATCAAATCGTCTGAGTGTTGTCGTGACGCGACGCTTGCCAGAGGTGGTTGAAACGCGATTGACCGAACTTTTCGATGTCAAGTTGCGCGACGAAGACGTGCCGATGACGCGCGGAGAGCTGATCGACGCAATGCAAAGCGCCGATGTGCTTGTCTCTACCATCACCGATCGGATCGACGCGGGGCTGATCGGACAGGCGGGCGACCGGTTGAAGCTGATCGCGAACTATGGCGCCGGTTTTGACCACATTGACGTGAACACCGCCCGGCAACGCGGCATTCTGGTGTCGAACACGCCCGGCGTCGTGACCGACGACACCGCTGACATGGTCATGGCCCTGATGCTGGCTGTCACCCGCCGCCTGCAAGAAGGGCTGGCCGTCATGCAGAACGGCGACTGGCAGGGCTGGGCGCCCACGGCGTTCCTGGGCAGCCGGATCGGCGGCAAGCGGCTGGGGATCCTCGGCATGGGCCGGATCGGTCAGGCCGTCGCCAAGCGCGCGCAGGCCTTCGGGATGCAGATCCATTATCACAACCGCCGCCGGCTGCGCCCCGAGGTCGAACAGGGGCTGGAGGCGACCTGGTGGGAAAGCCTTGACCAGATGGTCGCGCGGATGGACGTAATCTCGGTCAACTGTCCGCACACGCCGTCCACCTTTCACCTGCTGAATGCCCGGCGGCTGAAGCTGCTGAAACCTTCGGCGGTGATCGTCAACACTTCGCGCGGCGAGGTAATCGACGAAAATGCCTTGACCCGAATGCTCAGGGCCGGGGAACTGGCGGGGGCCGGGCTGGATGTGTACCAACACGGATTCGGCGGCAATGCCGAATTGCGGAATATGCCCAACGTGGTGATGCTGCCGCATATGGGATCCGCGACTGCCGAAGGCCGGGTCGAGATGGGGGAAAAGGTCATTATCAACGTCAAGACCTTTGCCGATGGCCATCGGCCGCCCGATATGGTCGTTCCTGCAATGTTGTGATCGGGTGTGATACGGGCCTTCCTGCCTTCGATTGCGATCAGCGCGCGGACGTGCAACCTGAACTATAGCCAAAAACAGGAAGGGAGATCCGAAATGAAAGCGTTCGCAACCGCAATTCTGGGCTTGGCGCTGGCCACGCCTGTCGTCGCGCAAGAGGTCAACATTACCCGCGATGTGGCCTCGGTCACGGTTCAGACACCTGCTGGCCCTGTTGAAATCAAGCGAGAGCAGAATACCGATGCGGTGATCGAAGGGGATTTCGCTCGGATCGCCCGCCCCTGTCCAAGTTTCTGCATCCAGCCGATGACGCCGGCAGAAGGTGTGACTACGATTGGCGAACTGGAGCTTCTGGCCGCGTTGCAAGACCCCGAAACGGTCGTGATCGACAGCCGTGTCCGTCCCGACTGGGCGACCGGAACCATCCCCGGATCGGTCAGCATGCCTTATACCGAAATGGCCGACAGGCTGGACGAACTGGGCTGCGAGGTCGATTTCGACGGTTTCATCTGCGAACCAGAAACGACAAAGACGATCGTCCTGTTCTGTAACGGCCCATGGTGCGGCCAGTCCCCCGCTGCGATCCGCCGGATCATCGAGGCGGGCTATCCCGCCGACAAGATCAGCTATTACCGCTGGGGGATGCAGGGCTGGCGTATGCTGGGCCTGACCGTCGCGGGCGGCGAATAAACGCGGGCGGGGTGCGCCTGCGCACCCCGCTTTTCCCCTGTGACGTTTCAGCACCTTTTCGGGGCCGGATCGGGTTGTAATGAAATAACATAAGAAACTTGCAGGTTGTCCGATGAACGCCCCCCAACTGACCGACCGCCGCGCCCGCCATCAGCGGGATCAATCTGTATTCCACGAATTGTTGCGCCGTCACGCCGACATCCGGCGAGAGGTGACAGAGGTTCCCAACGGTATCCGCGCCCATACCTGGACCGATGCGCCGGATCTTGTACCGCTGCTGCACAACCACGCGCAGGAAATGCACCGTCGGGTGAAAGAGAAATTCGGCCTGCGGTTCTGGGATCCGGCTTTTGCCGAGTTGTTCGCGCAGGCCGACAAAGTTCAGATGACGGTGAACCTGACGGAAAACGGGGTCGAGGTGCTGGAAACCTCGGACGATCCAAACGTGGTAAAGCTGATCCGCGCCCATGGTGCCACGGTCAGTGCTTTCGTCCGCGAAGGCGGGCGCGCCGCTTCCCAGGAAAGTCCGTTGCCGGATGACTACCAACGCGTCCTGGGGTGACGGATCAACGCTTCCGTCGCTTCACGTTCCCGCCCCGCTGCCCCGGACGACCAGCGGTTGACCGGCCTTTGCGGGCGACGGCCTCTTCGGATGCGGCCTCGACCGCGGCCTGCCGGGCAAGCGGGTCGTCGGCGACGGCCAGTTCCACCGCTTCCAGGCGCTTGATTTCGTCCCGCAGGCGGGCGGCCTCTTCGAATTCCAGGTTCTCGGCGGCCTTGCGCATGTCGGTGCGCAGCCCGTCCAGGACGGCCTGCAGGTTGGCGCCTGCCATCGGCTTGTCGATCTTGGCGGTGACGCGGTTCATGTCCACATCGCCCTGATACAGCCCGGCCAGCACGTCATCGACATTCTTGCGCACGGTGGCCGGGGTGATCCCGTGTTCCTCGTTATAGGCGATCTGCTTGCCGCGGCGACGGTCGGTTTCGGCCAGCGCGCGTTCCATCGACCCGGTGATCCGGTCGGCGTACATGATAACCCGGCCATCGGCGTTTCGCGCCGCCCGCCCGATGGTCTGGATCAACGAAGTTTCGGACCGCAGGAACCCTTCCTTGTCGGCATCCAGAATGGCCACCAGCCCACATTCAGGGATGTCCAGACCTTCGCGTAGCAGGTTGATGCCGATCAGCACATCAAAGGCCCCCAGCCGCAGATCGCGCAGGATCTCGATCCGCTCGATCGTGTCGATGTCGGAATGCATGTAGCGCACGCGAATGCCCTGTTCGTGCAGATACTCGGTCAGGTCCTCGGCCATGCGTTTTGTCAGCGTCGTGACCAGCGTGCGATAGCCCGCCGCGCTGACCTTGCGCACCTCGTCCAGCAGGTCGTCCACCTGCATTTCCACGGGGCGGATTTCAACCTGCGGGTCCAACAGACCGGTGGGGCGGATGACCTGTTCGGTGAAAACACCGCCGGTCTGTTCCAGTTCCCAAGACGCCGGGGTGGCAGATACGAAAACGGATTGGGGCCGCATCGCGTCCCATTCCTCGAATTTCAGGGGGCGGTTGTCCATGCAGCTGGGCAGGCGAAACCCGTGTTCGGCCAGCGTGAACTTCCGGCGATAGTCGCCCCGGTACATGCCACCGATCTGCGGAACGGAGACGTGGCTTTCATCGGCAAAGACGATGGCGTTGTCGGGGATGAATTCGAACAGGGTGGGGGGCGGCTCACCCGGCGCACGCCCTGTCAGGTAGCGGGAATAGTTCTCGATCCCGTTGCAGACGCCCGTCGCCTCCAGCATTTCCAGATCGAAATTGGTGCGCTGCTCCAGCCGCTGTGCTTCCAGCAGCTTGCCGTCATTCACCAGTTGGTTCAGCCGTTGCCGCAGCTCTTTCTTGATGTTCACGATGGCCTGGTTCATCGTCGGCTTCGGCGTGACATAGTGCGAATTGGCGTAAATGCGGATGCGGTCGAAACTGCCGGTCTTGGTGCCGGTCAGCGGATCGAATTCGGTGATCGATTCCAGCTCCTCGCCGAAAAAGGACAGTTTCCAGGCCCGGTCCTCAAGGTGGGCGGGCCAGATTTCCAGGCTGTCACCCCGCACCCGGAACGACCCGCGCTGGAACGCCTGATCGTTGCGGCGGTATTGCTGGGCGACCAGATCGGCGATCACCTGACGTTGGTCATACAGTCCACCGGTCTGCAGATCCTGCGTCATCGCCCCGTAGGTTTCAACCGACCCGATACCATAGATGCACGACACCGACGCGACGATGATCACGTCATCGCGTTCCAGAAGCGCCCGGGTGGCCGAGTGGCGCATCCGGTCGATCTGTTCGTTGATCTGGCTTTCCTTCTCGATATAGGTATCGGACCGCGCAACATAGGCTTCGGGCTGGTAATAGTCATAGTAGCTGACGAAATATTCGACCGCGTTGTCGGGGAAAAACCCCTTGAATTCGCCGTAAAGCTGCGCTGCCAGCGTCTTGTTTGGGGCAAGGATGATGGCGGGGCGCTGGGTTGCCTCGATCACCTTGGCCATGGTGAAGGTCTTGCCGGTACCCGTCGCCCCCAACAGCACCTGGTTGCGCTCCCCGTCCATCACGCCTGCGGCCAGTTCCTTGATCGCCATGGGCTGATCGCCCGCCGGTTCGAATTCGGAATGCATGGTGAACCGAATGCCGCCTTCCAGCTTTTCACGGCTGCGCACGTCTTCGGCCGGTGCGTGCAGCGCAACGAGCGACTTGTCTGAATGGGCATAGGGCATGGACGGGCCTCCGGCGGATTCGTTGCTAGACTTGTGCGGCGCGGCCCGTCTTGCAAGGGCGGTTCCCCGGATTTTGCCAGTGGATCCTGCCAGAAACCGGCAGGACAGGCCGGTGCGGCGAAAAAATGTGAAGACGTGCTTCGAGGTGAAAAATTTTGTTTCCCAAAAATGAATTCTCGCATAATTTTAATTCTGCAAGCAGCAGGTTTGGCCGGCGACGAAGGCGCATTATATCCACCCCTCGCTCCCCGTGCTTTCATTGTCGGCCAAGCGCTGCTGTTTGGCGTTGCCCCCCAATGGTCTAGACGCTTGCCCCGCGTGCAAGAATCCCGCATAAAACCTGCGGATCAAAGGAGGGTGCCCATGGGTGCGCGTATCTATCAGCCTGCAAAAACTGCCATGTCGTCGGGAATGGCCAAGACCCATCAATGGGTTCTGGAATACCCGCAGGGCTCCGCCCGCGACATTGACCCGCTGATGGGTTGGACCTCGTCCAGCGACACGCAAAGCCAGGTGAAGCTGCGTTTCGAAAGCAAAGAGGCTGCTCTCGACTACGCCAAGGCACATGGGATCGACGCCGTTGTGGTCGAGCCAAAAAAGCGCAAGCCCAACATCCGCCCGCGCGGCTACGCCGAGAACTTCGCGGTTGATCGGCGCAGTGCCTGGACGCACTGACGTGCTGTCTCAGTCAGCGTTCAGCGCGGCGCAAGGAGCCCAGGCGGGTGCCTTTTCCATATCTGTTGGAAAACATGGTTGATCTTCTTCTGAACGGGGAGGAGCCCGGGCGCCCCACGGTTCTGCTGGCGCACGGGTCTGGCGCGCCGATGGACACCCCGTGGATGACCGCCGTGGCCGAAGGGCTGGCTTTGCGTGGGTTTCGTGTGGCGCGGTTTGAATTTGCCTATATGGCGGCGCGGCGCAATGGCGGTTCCAGGCGCCCGCCGGGCGCGGCCGAAACCATGGTGCCAGAGTATATGACCGCGATCAACGCGCTGGCCTGCGACGGCCCGTTGATCATCGGGGGCAAGTCCATGGGCGGACGTATCGCCAGCATGATCGCCGACGATCTTTATGCCAGCGGCCGAATCCTGGGCCTGATGTGCCTTGGCTTTCCGTTCCACCCACAGAACAAGCCCGATGCTCTGCGGCTGCAACACCTGCCTAGTATGAAATGTCCCACCCTGATCTGTCAGGGCACCCGCGACCCGCTTGGCACCCGCGCCGAGGTTGAAACACTGACCTTGTCGCCCGAGGTGCAGGTGCACTGGCTGGAAGACGGCGATCACGACCTGAAACCGCGCAAACGCGTGACCGGGTGCAGTCTTGAAGACCACCTTGATCAAGCATGCAGTCTTGTCGCGAACTGGGGCCGGGGGCTGATATGAAAAAGGGACGGAGATCCCGCCCCTTTTGAACGCCTTGGCAAGCGGGTCACGCCGCCGAAAGCCCGGTATCCAGTGCCGACAGGATCTTGTCGACATGCGCCGAGGTCAGAACCAGCGGCGGGGACAGGATCAGGTTGGGGCCAGAGACCCGCACCATCACGCCGTCCTCATAGGTGGCCCTGTGGATCCGCGCGATGGCCCCCTTGTCCAGCGGCGTCTTGGCCGTCCGGTCCGACACCAGCTCGATCGCCGACATCAGCCCGTGCCCGCCGCGCACGTCCCCTATGATGTCGTACTTGGCCTGAAGCGCCAGAAGCCCATCATAGACTTGCGTCCCGCGCGCAGCGGCGTTGTCCTTGACCTGCAAGCGTTCGGTTTCCTGAAGGCAGGCGATGGCCGCGGCCGCACCCACCGGATGCCCGGAATAGGTATATCCAGACCCGATCGCGCCCTTGCCGGTCTTGTCGTTCTCGAACACCTCGGCCACCTTTTCCGACACCATGACAGCGCCGAAAGGGAAATATCCGTTGGTGATTGCCTTGGCGGTGCACATCAAGTCGGGCTTCACGCCCCAATGGCGCGACCCGGACCAATCGCCGGTGCGGCCAAAGGCGGTGATCACCTCGTCCGCGATCAGCAGAATTCCGTGCCGGTCGCAGATTTCGCGCACCCCGGGCATGAAGCTTTCGTGTGGCGGAATCACCCCGCCTGCGCCCAGCACCGGTTCCATGATGAAAGCGGCAATGGTTTCCGCCCCCTGAAAGGCGATCTCGTCCTCAAGTGCGGCAAGGCACAGCTGGGCCAGCCGGGCCGGATCGGTTTCATTGAACGGGTTGCGATAGGGGTAGGGGGCCGGGATGTGGAAACACCCCGGCATTAGCGGTTCGTACTGGGTGCGGAAATTGGCATTGCCATTGACCGACGCCCCCAGCGTGTGGGTGCCGTGATAGCCCTTCTTCAGGCTCAGGTATTTCACCCGCCCGCCTTCGCCACGCACCTTGTGGTATTGCCGCGCCAGGCGCAGCGCGATTTCCACGCTGTCCGAACCGCCAGAGGTATAGAACGCCCGGGTCAGCCCGTCTTCGGCAAAGAACTGTTGCAGCATCCAGCCCAGCTCGATCACGTTGTCGTTCGACGTGCCGCGGAAGATCGAATAGTACGGCAGCTTTTCCAGCTGAGCGGAAATCGCCGCCTTCACCGGGGCGCAGGAATAGCCCAGGTTCACGTTCCACAGCCCTCCCACCGCGTCGATCATGCGGTGGCCGTCGACATCGGTGATTTCAACCCCTTCGCCTTCGGTGATGATGTCCGGCGGGTTGGCCTGGCTGTCGGCGGGGTGCGCCATCGGGTGCCAGATCTGGCGGGCGTTGTTTTCCTTGAGGAAGTTGATGTCTTTCATCGTGGGCCTCTTAGTCTGCTGGCAACTTGGAAACGGGGGCGTGGAACAGCGGTGGAAGGTCCTGCACCTCTGCCCCCAGCGAAAGTGATGCCTTGCGCGCCGCCTCGGCCAGGTGGCGGCCAAGAATCGCGTCGCGGTCCGGGCGGGCGCGGACGCGGGGCACCGCGATGGACATGGCGCCGATCACCCGGCCACCTTCTGCAAACAGCGGTGCGCCCTGTGACACGACCTCTTCGTCGAAGGCACCCGACAACTGGCTGATGCCGGTCTGGCGCACGTCGTCGATCATGCGGCGTAGGGTGGCGGCATCGGTGATCGTGTGCCCGGTGTGCATCGACAGGGGCCGCGACAACACCCGTTCGCGCAGCGCGTTATCGGCGAAGGCCAACAGCGCCAGCCCCGATGACGTTGCGTGCAGCGGCAGCACCTCGGCCGGGTCGAAATGAACCTGCGTGCCATGCAGGCGCGGATCGGCGTGAATGACGGGCGACAGCGCGTCGCCCTGCAACAGCGACGCGTGAGCCAGTTCACCCACCTGTTCCGACAGGCCCTCGACCACCGGCCGCAACAGCGCCCGTACGGGAAAACCGGCTTCTCGTACGGCGGCCAGCCGAAGCAGCGCCGGGCCAAGCCGGTAGGCGCGGCTTTCGGGGTGTTGTTCGAGGAACCCGTTCTGTTCCAGTTCGGTCAGATGTCGATGCACGGTCGCCTTGTCGCGACCTGACAGCTTGACGAATTGCGTCAGGCCGATCTGCGACTGGTTTGAGGAAAAAAAGGTCAGCAGTTCCAGCGCCTTTGTGATTGTGCCCATGGCCCTATCCCCCCTGTCCGTCTGCTGTCTGCGCACAGTCAAAGAACCGTGCGATTTCTTCGGCAAATGCGGTGCGATCGGCATGTTGGTGCAGCGAAACGCGGGCGCGGTCTGTCACCGCGGGGCCGACCACGTCGGCATATTCCTCGACAAGGTCAGTGATGAAGCCGTGGGTCATTTCCGGATGGTGCTGGATGGTGAAGACATGGGCGCCCACCGCGAACCCGGCGACAGGAACACCCGGCCCGGCAAACAGACCCGTCGCCCCGTCAGGCAAGCGCGCAACCTGTTCGATATGCGAGCCATACAGTGCAAAGCCTGGCTCATCGCCCGACCACGGCGCGGTGCCGCAGCGCGTCACCTGCAACAGCCCGTGGCCCCAGCCACCCGGGTTGCGGACGATCCGCGCGCCCAGCACCTTTGCAATCAGTTGGTGGCCGAAACAGGCCCCGAACAGTGGCTGCCTGCGGCCGATGACATCTGCCAAAACGGTCTCGAGCCTGGCAATCCAAGACGCATCGTCCGACACCGAAGCCGGGCTACCGGTTACCAGAACGCCGTCAAAACCGGACAGGTCGGCCGGAAAGTCCCCCCGGGACACCCAAAACGGCGTGGCGGTCCAATCCGGGCGCACCTCTGCCAGCAGGGTGGCGAATTTTTCGCCGTCGTCCGGTCGCGCGCGGGCAAAGGCGCTGTCATCGGTATTGGTGATAAGCACCGCAATCCGCATCAGACAAACCATACATAAAAATCAAGCAAGGCGTTTGGCTCCAGATCGCGTGTCTTGCGGAATTCGTGATCCTTCATGAACGCCTGATGTGCGCACAGTTCGGCACCCACCGCCTGTGTCAGTGCAGTGTCGGCTTGCAGGTCACGCATGGCCTTGCGCAGGTTCGGAGCGGTGCCCTGTTTCGCGTCGATCTTGTCGAAGCCGTCACCGGTTTCCATCGGCGGCAGCGCCATCCTGGCTTCGTACCCAAGGCGTGCCGCTTGCAGCACAGCGGCAGCGGCGGTGTAGGGATTGGCAGAGGCATCGGCCATCCGGTGTTCCAGCCGGGCCTTTGCCCCCCCTTCGGTCGACACCCGCGTTGTCACGCCGCGGTGATCGCCGCCCCAGTTCTGCCAATAGCCCGACATCGCGCCCGGTTGTAGCCGCAGGTAAGACCCGGCGGTCGGTGCCAGCAGTCCGGCCAGCCCCTGGTGGTGATGCACCAGTCCGGCCAGGCAGCCGCGCGACAGGTCGTTCAGGTGATCCGGCCCACCCTTGTCGCCGTTGGCCAGGGCATTCTTGCCGTCCTGATCGGTGAACGAGAAGTTGATGTGCATTCCCGACCCACCCAGTTCCGGTACCGGTTTCGGCAAGAAGGTCAGGATGATCCCATGGTTCAGCGCGATTTCCCGCGCCATCAGACGGAACAGAACGATATCGTCCACCGCTTTCAGCGCGTCGTCGAAGGTCAGCGTGTATTCGAACTGCGGGCTGTCGTATTCCGCTGTGATCATGTCGAGCTTGAAGCCAAGCTCTTCGGCCTTGCGCCAGATGATATCGTTCATGTGCATCGGGTCGGCAAACGGACCGGTGCCATAGACCACTCCGCCCGGCGCGTCATAGGGCTGAAGCTTGCCGTTCTCGTTGCCTTGAAGCGCGTAGGCTTCCAACTCGATCCCCAGCTTGGGCGTCAGCCCGTGCGCCTGCCAATCGGCAATCGCCCGTTTCAGCGCGCCGCGCGGGCACAGCGGCAGGGGGGCGCCGTCATTGTCGAAAAGGTCGCCCAACACCACTTTGGTATCGCGTTCCCATCCGGTGCGGATGTCGTCGCCCCGCCAGTGCAGTTCCATGTCGGGCATGCCCTGCCGGACCATCGCGTGCGGCGCATCCAGCAGCAGGTCGCGGTCATAGTGCACGCCAAAGGTGGCGCGGGCAAACCGCGATGACCCGTCGCCAATCTTGGACGGCGGCAGGTATTTGCCGCGGGGGATCGACAGGTGGTCGATGAACAAAGCGCGCAGTCGGTCGGCCATGATGGTCCTCAGTTCAGCGTGACGCGGACAGGCAGCCGCTTGATGCCATTGACAAAGTTGGAACGGACAAAGGCCTCTGGCCCGTCGGGTTCAATGGATTTCAGGCGCGGAACCAGTTCCTGGAACAGCACCCGCACCTCTAGCCTCGCCAGGTGCATACCAAGGCAGACATGCGGTCCGCCCTGCCCCCAGCCCAACTGCCGGTTCGGCTTGCGCGTCAGGTCAAGGCGATAGGGATCGGGGAACATGTCTTCGTCACGGTTGGCCGACAGGAACCAGTACAGCACCTTGTCGCCCTCGCGGATGGTTTTGCCGTGAATTTCCACATCGCGGGTGGCGGTGCGGCGGAAATAGCTCGCGGGGGATGCCCAGCGGACAATCTCATCCGCTGCGGTGCCCCAAACCTCACCCGACTGCATCTGTTCGAACAGACCTGGCTGACGTGCCAGTGCCTGAATACCGGCCGCGATGGAATAGCGAGTCGTGTCGTTGCCCGCCGCAACCAGAAGGCAAAAGAAATTGCGAAACTCGGTTTCGCTGATGGTCTCGCCGTTTTCGTCCGGTTGCAGGATCAGGTGCAGGATGCCTTGGGTATCTCCTGCCGCATTCTTCCGCTCCATCAGGTCGCGGGCGTATTCGTACAGCTCTGCCCCGGCGGGGGAATTGAACGGCATCAGCCGGTACGCATTGGTTTCCAGCTTGTCGGCCACGTGGTCGGTGAAGTCGGGGTCGGTGTTGGCCATCAACGCATCGCCCTTGTCGACCAGCCATGCCAGGTCTTGATCGGGGACCCCAAGGATCTGCCCAAGCATCCGCATCGGCAGTTCGCGAGCAATCGCGGTGGTGGCGTCAAAGCGTTCCTGTTCCAGTGCCCGGTCAAGGATCGGTCCGCACAGGTCGCGGATCTGATCCTCGAACCCCGCGACGACGCCGGGCGAAAAGGCCTTGGCCACTTTCATCCGCACCTTGCGGTGTTCGGCGCCGTCGGTTTCCTGGAAGGTCCGGCGCGCCATGTATTCCTCGTGGGTCTGGTCCTCCATCCGGATCCCTTGGGCGGATGTGAAGGTTTCCACGTCACGGATCATGTCGACCACGTCGGCATGGCGTGTGATCGACCAGTAGCCCTTGCCATGTTCGAAGTCAGACCAGTGGCAAGGGTCCTCGCGACGCAAGCGGGCAAAGGTGTTGTAGGGTGCGCCGTTGGCAAAGGCGTCATGGCTGCCAAGATCGGCAAAGCCGTCGTCATCAGGAACCCAGATGGTCATAGCGCCGTGTCCTTCTTTGAATTTTCAGACGATCGTCGAAATGGCGGGTGTGCCGTCCAGCCAGTCGCTTGGCGAACCGGGCCGAGGCTTTCTTGCCGGGCTTGCGGCGGTCCACCGGCGTCCATTCACGCCAGACCCGCCACAGGGTGCTGACGCAGATCACCACGATGATGCAGAACAGCAAAAAGGCGATAGGCCGGTCGATAAAGTCGATCGGTGTCTTCACCCGGTTCATCGCCGCGCGCAGCTTGACCTCCATGATGCCGCCCAGAACCATGCCCAGCACGATCGGCACGATCGGCAGGTTCAGCCGTTTCAGCACGTAGCCGATCAGGCCAAAAACCGCGGCAATGGCGCAATCCACGCCCGAATTGCGGATAGAATAGACTCCCACAAAGCTCAGCAACAGGATGCAGACACCCAGGAACCGGTTTGGGATCTTGGTCAGGTAGACCAGCCAACCGGTCGAGATCAGCAGGAACACCACGACCAGAACGTTCAGGATCAGCAGCGCCAGGTACAGCGCCACGATGAAATCCATCTGGAACGCAAACAGCCCCGGCCCCGGCACCACGTTGTGCACATAGAAGACCGACAGCATCATCGCGGTCAGCGCTTCGCCCGGAATCCCCAGCGCCAGAAGCGGGATCATCGCGGCACCCGGTACCGCATTGTTTGCGGTTTCCGACGCGATCAGCCCCTCGGAAGAGCCGTGGCCAAACGCCTCGGGCGTTTTCGACAGTTTGCGCGCCGAGGTATAGGACATGAACTGCGCGGTGAATTCACCGACACCGGGGATCATCCCCATCAACACCCCGAAAGAGGCAGAGATCGCCGCGACACGCGGGTGACGTGCCAGTTCGCGGAACCCCTGGAACAGCGACCCGCGCGACTTGGTGATGCGGATCTTTTCGTCATCCATGGTCAGCAGCAGAAACGCCTGACTCAGCGCGAACAGCCCCAGCACAACAACGATCAGGTCAATGCCCCCCGCCAGCCAGGACTGGTCGAAGGTGAAGCGCCGGGTGTATTTCACCGGCTCCAGCCCGACGGTTCCCAGCAGGATCCCGAACCCCGACAGCGCCCCCGCGATCAGCATCTGGCCCTTGTGCGCCACCACGACCAGCAGGATGCCCAGCAGCGCGGCCAGGAAGATTTCCCGCGATCCGAACATCGGCGCGACCTTGGCCAGCAGCGGTGCCAGCAGGATCAGGCACACAACCGAAAAGATGCCGCCGAAGAAGCTGGCGGAATAGGCCAGCGACAGCGCCCGCCGGCCTTCGCCGCGCAGGGTCATCGGGAACCCGTCATAGGTGGTCAGCGCGTTGACGGCCGTGCCCGGCGTATTGATCAGGATGGCGGGGATCGATCCGCCATACATCGAAGAACCATAGATCCCCAAAAGCACCGTCAGTCCGACGATGGGATCCAGCGAAAAGGTGGCGGGCAGCAGGATGGCAATGGCGACCGCTGGGCCAACCCCCGGGATCGCGCCGATGGCGACACCGCCGATGGACCCGACCAGAAGGGCGATCAGCACGTCCCAGCGTGCCAGCACCAAAAGAGCGTCTGCAAATACGTCCATCAGAGATACAGTATGAAGAAGCTGCGCAAAGCGCCGGGAAGGTATTCATAGATCGCCGCGCCGGGAATCTTGACCCCCAGCAGGCCCTTGAACACCACGACAACGGTCGCCGCGAACACCACCGCAAGGCCGGTCATGAGCCCGCTGCGATAGCCCACGCGCCAGGTCAGCGCGACGGAAAAGGCAATGCTCATCGGCAGAAAACCGACCAGCGGCACCAGCCAGACGAACCCCATGAACCAAAGCGCGTATTCCAGCGGTTCGGCCCATCGCCGCAGTTCGACCCAATCGGTCCGGTTCGGGCGGCGGCGTGTCATGCGCCAGGCGTGCATTCCAAAGCCCAGTACCATGGTGATCAACGCCACCGATGGCCAGAACCGGGGCTGCGCGGTCAGCTTTGTGCCATCGACCCACGCGGTCTGGCTGCGGATTTGCGACAGCAGCAGCAGCGACAGGATCAGGGCGGCAAGGACAAAGACAACTTGCCCCGCGCCGCGTGTCTTCGGCGAAAGATCAGCCTCTTGGCTCATGACAATGCTCCGGAAACGGAAGGGAAGGGGCGCAGGTCGCGCCCCTTCGACGGGCTTATTCCAGCAGGCCCGAGATGGTGCCGAGCGTGGCCTTGTCGGCTTCGATCACCTCGGCGCTTTCGGCGGCGTCCATCCAATAGACCAGCGCACCGGTTTCCGCGGCCACCGCTTGTGCGCGGTCGCTCATCACCGTTTTTTCGGCAACGGCGGCAATCTTGTCGCGCACGTCTTGCGGAGTGTCCTTCAGCACGAACAAGCCGTTCCAAAGCGCAATGTTCAATTCGGGGTCGACTTCGCCGATGGCGGGGGTGTCGGGCACCTTGGAAATGCGTTCGCCGGTGATCGACACCAGCACGTTGACCTGGTCAAGGCAGGGCAGGATCAGCTGCAACGTGGTGTTGATCACGTCCGCGTCACCCGACGCCAGCGTGTTGCAGTCCAGCGCGTCGAACGCCGCATCGGCAGACCATTCGAAGCCCATGTTCTTTGCCAGCGCCTTGGTCACCTGCGTCGGTGTCAGCACGTCACCGAAGTGACCCAGCACCACGTCGTTGTCCTTGGCATAGGCAGCCAGTTCCTGCATCGAGGAATAAGGTGCGTTGCCCATCGCAGCGATGACGAACGGGTAGGTGAGGAAGATACCGATCGGGTCGAACTTCTCGGGGGTCAGTTCGGGAATGTCGATTTCGTGCCCGATCAGCGGAACTGCCGGTACGAAAGACCCGATGGTATAGCCGTCCGCAGGGGCGGTGGCCACGTCAATGGCACCGGGGAACGGGCCACCACCACCACCGGGCTTGTTCACCACTGCTGCCGCGATGCCGTACTCTGCCTGGAAATCCTCGGCGATCATGCGGGTCAGCACGTCTTCCAAATCGCCCGGAGGCCACGGAACGATGAAGCTGACAGGCTTTTCCGGGTATTCGGCCAGCGCCGGACCAGCCAGCGCGATGGCGGCCGTGGCAACTGCCGTCCAAAAGGTTTTCATGGGAAGCTCCCTGTTAGGATGGTTCATTATTTGAACTTAGCGTATCAAATATCTTCAGGTAGATTCGGCCCACCTGTCAAGCATCCATGTTTGCCAGAGAACAAATAGATGCGTTGACAGGTTATGATTTGGGCTGAATATTAATTGATACTAATGGTTTGCATATTGAACCAAGGGAAGCCCGATGGATACAGACAAGATTGCCGCGCTTGCGTCAATGCCGGTTCCGCCCGCCCAACACCTGATCGACGGCGCAGCGCGGCCCGCGTCCGACGGTGGCCGGATGCCTACGTTGTCGCCCATCGACGGGACGACGCTGACAACGCTTGCCAAGGGCACCCGAGACGATGCCGCCGCGGCCGTGGCCGCTGCACGCAAGGCGTTCAACGACGGGCGCTGGTCTGCCATGGCACCCGCCGCGCGCAAGGCGGTGATGCTGAAATGGGCCGCGTTGATCGAAGAGAATGCCCTGTCGCTTGCGGTGCTTGGCGTACGCGACAACGGCACCGAAATCGGAATGGCGCTGAAGGCAGAACCGCTGTCCGCTGCGGCGTCCATCCGCTATTACGCCGAAGCGATCGACAAGCTGGCTGGGGAAATTGCCCCGACCGCACCAGATGTCCTGGGCCTTGTTCACCGCGAGCCGGCGGGCGTTGTGGCTGCCATCGTTCCCTGGAACTTCCCGCTGATGATCGGCGCGTGGAAACTGGCGCCGGCCTTGGCGGCGGGGTGTTCGGTGGTTCTGAAACCCGCCGAAACCGCTTCGCTGACCCTGCTCAGGCTGGCGGAGCTTGGACATGATGCGGGCTTGCCGCCCGGCGTGCTGAATGTCGTGACCGGTGAAGGGCCGGTTGTCGGGGCGGCGCTGGCGGAATCCATGGATGTGGACGTTCTGGTGTTCACCGGCTCCGGCGGGACGGGGCGCAAACTGCTCGAGGCAGCGGCGCGGTCGAACCTCAAGCGCGTCTACCTCGAACTTGGCGGCAAGTCCCCGAACATCGTTTTCGCCGATGCGCCCGACCTGGACATCGCGGCCAAAACCGCCGCCGCAGGTATTTTTCGCAATTCCGGCCAGGTCTGTATCGCCGGCTCGCGTCTTTTGGTGCAGCACGACATTCACGACGAGTTTGTCGAAAAACTGCGCCAACAGGCCGAGGCGATGACGGTTGGCAACCCGCTTGATCCGAAAACGCAAGCCGGGGCCGTCAATTCCCAGGGTCAATTGTCCCGCGTTCTGCGTTTCATAGAAGAAGCCCGCGCAGCCGGGCGGCCCATCGTCACCGGCGGGGGCCAGATCCTTCAGGAAACCGGCGGTTACTACATCGCCCCCACCATCGTGACAGAGGTGCGCCCCGATGACCGGCTGGCCACTGACGAAGTGTTCGGCCCGGTCCTTGCGGTGACCCCGTTCCAGACCGAGCAAGAGGCGATCCAGATCGCCAACGGCACCGACTATGGTCTGGCGGCTGCAGTCTGGACCAGTGACCTGTCGCGGGCGCACCGGATGGTGCGGGCGTTGCGCGCGGGTCTGGTGCATGTGAACACCTATGGCGGGTCCGATCTGACAGTGCCGCTTGGCGGGGTCAAGCAATCCGGCAACGGGCACGACAAATCGCTGCACGCCCTCGACAAGTATCTCGATCTGAAGTCCGCTTGGATCAAGCTCTGACAGACACAAGGATGCCGTCATGACAGACAGAACGATTCTGGTCGTCGGGACCTACGACACGAAAGACGACGAACTGAACTTTATCGCCGAGGTGCTGAAAGGGCAGGGGGGTGGCGTTCTGACGATGGATGTCAGCGTTCTGGGCGATCCAAGCGCCCCCACCGACTATTCCAAGCATGACGTTGCGGCCGAAGGCGGCCACAGCATTGCCGAAGCGATTGCCGGCGAGGATGAAAACCTTGCCATGCAGATCATGGCCAAAGGCGCCAGCGCGCTTGTCGCCCGCCTGCACCGCGAGGGCCGCTTTGACGGCGTCTTGGTGCTGGGCGGCACCATGGGCACCGATCTTGCGCTGGACGTCTGCGCCGCGCTGCCGCTGGGCGTGCCGAAATATATCGTGTCAACGGTATCGTTCTCGCCGCTGATCCCGCCGGAACGGCTGCCGGGAGACGTGCAGATGATCCTGTGGGCCGGGGGGCTCTATGGTCTGAACTCGGTTTGCAAGGCGTCGCTGTCGCAGGCGGCCGGGGCCGTGCTGGGCGCGGCCCGCGCGGTCGAACCACCGCGCCGCGACAGGCCGTTGATCGGCATGACCTCGTTTGGCAAGACCGTGTTGCGCTACATGGTGGCGCTGAAGCCAGCGCTCGAGGCGCGCGGTTTCGAAGTCGCAGTGTTTCACGCCACGGGAATGGGGGGGCGTGCCTTCGAAAGCCTGGCCCGCGAAGGGGCCTTTGCGGCGGTGATGGACTTCGCCCCGCAGGAGGTCGGAAACCACATGATGGGATCGTCGATCAGCGCCGGAAACGACCGGATGACCAACGCCGGGGCCGCCGGAGTGCCACAAATCATCGCCCCCGGGTGCTATGATCTGGTCGATTTTGTCGGCTGGCAGGCGGTTCCGCCCAAATTGGAAGGGCAAGATATTCACGCACACAACCGACTGTTGTCTTCGGTCCTTATGACGCCGGACCAGCGCAGGCAGATGGCCCGCGCCATGTGTGACAAGCTTTCGGGCGCCAGGGGGCCGGTGGTTTTCCTGCTGCCGCTTCTGGGCGGCAACGAATGGGATCGCCCCGGCGGGCCATTGCACGACGCGGAAGGGCTGGCGGCGTTCATTGACGAAATGCGCGCCTCTTGCCCGGCCAACGTCACGCTGCTGGAACTGGACGCGCATATCAACGACGCGGCCTTTGCAGAGGCAGTATTGTCGGTGTTCGACGGTTGGATCGACGCAGGGACGGTCGCGCGCGCCTAGGATCAGTCCTTGGCGCCAAATCCCATGGCCGCGCGCATCCGTGTATCGACCTCTTCACGGCTTTTGCCGGACAGGAATTCATCATAGTAGACGATCATCGTCGGCTTCGGCTTGGATTTCTGCACGTTGTCCCAGCGCGTGGTATAGCTGACGAAGATGCCGCGCCGGTGGTTTGGACGGGCACGGAATGCGCGGTCGGTGGTCGCCACGACCCGGCCCTTGTAATCGCAGGCCAGTTCGCCATTCACCCAGGCGCGCAGATACCCGTCAGACGTGTTCGAGAAATTTGTGTTAAGGACGATGTCGGTCCATTCTCCCTTGGAGGCATCCATGCTGAACAACCGGCAGATGTAGCCTTCGTTCTGTGCCGTGCCCCAGCCCATCGCCTGTTGCATGTCGTCCAGTTGCAGCACCACATCCTTCGATCCGTCTGACGCTGGGGTGCAGACCCGCGGGTCGCACTTGGCCCAATCGCCTTCATCGCGGCCGATCTGAACGATCCGGATTGCGGGCGGCACATCGCCATCCACTTTCCATTGCCCAAACACCGTCTTCAGCGCAACGTCACGCGGATAGGACGACACGTTTGCATTGTAGAAGCTCCAGCCATACCAGCTGTCCTGCCCCAGTCGGGCGCGGTTGGCGTCATTCTCCATCCGGATTTCGCTGCGATAGCGGGGATTGCCACAATCGCTGCCGCTGCATTCGTCGCTGCGCAACTCGAACCGTTCGCTGACAAGTCCGCGCCGGACCGGTTCGCCATCCACCGAATAGCGGAACCCATATGGCGTGGTATTCAGAAGCCGGGCATAGCCCGCTGGCGCGGTCGCATCGGCGGAAATCGCTGCGGGTGCGCGGGCCGGGCTGGCAAGGTTGCCCAGTGAAACCACCTGGCAGGCCGCCAAAACCACGGCGCTGCACGCCAAAACCAAGCTGAACTTAACCATCTGCTCTCCTTATGCGGGTGTTTTTGCCGTGCATTGCCTGTGAACGATAGGGGCGTTTTTCGCCCATTGTTTCGCCTTTTGTCCCGCTTTTGACATTTTTGGTCAAGCGAAGCCGGCTTTGCAAACACTAGATGTAACCGGCAACATCCTGCTTAGACGCTAGTTTTTGTGGTTTGGTGCAGAATTGTCACGAGTGAGCGTCAATCCAATGAAGCAAGGGTTTTCTTCTTTGTTAAGGACGATTTGAACCGTAATTTAGCCGCAAAACATAATGAAAAACGGGCTCACCATTGAAGTGAACCTGAGAGGCAGAGAAAATGGCAAAGATCAGTGTCTTCGGCATTGGCTACGTAGGTGTTGTGTCGGCAGCATGCTTGGCACGCGACGGTCATCAAGTGATCGCGGTCGACGTAGATCCGGGCAAAATCAAATCCATTAACGCGGGCCTGACCCCGATCGTCGAAAACGGTCTGGACGAGCTCATCGAAAATGCCGTCAAGGCTGGCAAACTGGAAGCCACCAGCGACGTGCAATACGCGATCGACAACACCGAAGTGTCGTTTATCGCCGTTGGTACCCCGTCGGCTCCCGATGGTTCGGTCGGTCTGGTCTATGTGACCGACGTTTGCGAAAACATCGGCAAGGCGCTGGCCAACAAGGATGCGTTCCATTCGGTCGTCATCCGCTCGACCATCGTGCCGGGATCGTGCGAAACCGCCTGTATCCCCACCCTTGAAGAATTCTCGGGCAAAAAGGCCGGCGTCGATTTCGGCATGGGCTACTATCCGGAATTCCTGCGTGAATCGACCGCGATCGAAGACTATTACGATCCGGGCCTGATCGTGTTCGGCGCCATGGACGAGGGCACCGCCCGCATCCTGACCGACATCAACAAGGACCTGCCCTGCGATATCAACGTGGTCGACCTGCGCACCGCGGAAATGGTCAAGTATTGCTCGAACACCTGGCGCGCGGTGAAAGTCACCTACGCCAACGAGATCGGCAACATCGCCAAGGCCTGCGGCCTGGACGGCCAGAAGGTCATGGAAATCCTGACCTCGGACACCAAGGCGATCGTTTCGAAATACTTCATGCGTCCCGGCTTTGCCTTCGGTGGCTCCTGCCTGCCGAAAGATGTCCGCGCTCTGCGTCACCTGGCGCGTGAGAAAGGCATCAAGGCCCACCTGCTGGAAGCGACCCTGGAAGCCAACGAGGCGCAGATTCAGCGTGCCGAGCAGATGGTCATGGAAAGCGGCGCCAACAAGGTTGGCTTCGTCGGCGTGGCCTTCAAGGCCGGCACCGACGACCTGCGCGAAAGCCCGCTGGCAACCCTGGCTGGCCGCCTGATCGAAAAGGGCATCGAGGTGTCGATCTACGACCCCTACGTGCAGGAAGCCTATGACAGCCACACCCCCGGCGCTGGCCGCGGCAACGACGTGATTCCCAACCTGCAAGGCCGCATCGTGGCTGACCTGGACGGTATGATCAACGACGCGGGCGCGCTGGTTGTCGGCAACGTTTATGAAAACACGGTCGAGCGTCTTTCCGAGGCCGCAAAGACCCGTAAGGTCGTCGATCTGACCCGGTTCTCCAAAGAGCTGACGTCGGACGGCACTTACGAAGGTATCTGCTGGTAAAGGTAGGCTATGCTCCGAGCCCTGTCGCATGTCGCTTATTTCGCGGTCATCATCCTCCTCGTGACATCCATCCCAGCTGAAACGCTGGGATCGCTGGAGAATGCGCGGAATACGATCTTCATCCTCGGGTTTCTCGGAGCATGGCGCTACTCTTGGGCCGCCATAAACTTCACCCGCGCCATCATTTTCCGCTGGATCGTGTATCCGGTCAGAAAGGCGCGGGCGTTCAAACGCTTCCGTGACAACGACGTCAAATCGCACGCGTTCTTCATGGTCACCTCCTACATGATGGAGGTGAAGGTGACGATCACGGTCTACAAATCCATCTTCAACGCGGCAGCAAACGCCAAGGACGGGGCCACCATCGTGGCCTCGGTTGTGCATGGCGCCGACGAACGCCTGATCCGCCAGGTTTTTGAAACCATGCCGCGCGACATGTCGGGCATCCGGCTGGTGATTGACCGCATCGAATCCAAAGGCAAACGCGACGCAATCGCCAAAGCGCTTCGGATTCTGGCCAAGTTCAGCCCGACCCACCGCGACATCTGCGTGTTTGTCGATGGCGACACCGTTGTGCCGCACGACATCGTCGCGCAGTCCGCACCGTTTTTCACCAATCCCAAGGTTGGCGCCCTGACCACCGACGAAGGCGCGCTGATCGAGAAAAAGAACCTCTACAAGGATTGGTTCAACCTGCGCTTCAACCAGCGGCAAGTGATGATGTGCTCGATGGGGCTGGCCAACCACGTTCTGACCCTGACGGGCCGGATGTCGGTGTTCCGCGCCGATCTGGCGACGCACCCGGAATTCATCGAAGGCGTCGATCACGACTATATCGACCACTGGCGACTGGGCCGCGTGGTCTTCCTGACTGGCGATGACAAGTCGACTTGGTACTGGCTGCTGAAGAATGGCTACGAAATGGCCTATCTTCCCGACGTGCGGTCCTGGTCCTTTGAAAGCCAACCCCGCGATACGTTCATTGAGAGTGCCCAGACCCTTATGGTCCGGTGGTTCGGTAACATGATGCGCACCAACGGGCGTGCGCTGAAGCTCAGACCCAGCCTCATCGGGTGGTTTACATGGTGGTCAATCATGGACCAACGCGTATCGGCCTGGACAACGCTGGTTGGGCCCATTTCGGTCGCGATGGCGGCCATTCTGCATACGATGACGGTTGTTCCGCTTTATATCGCCTGGGTTCTGGCGACGCGGTACATCTTCTGCATCATCATCAACCTGTTCCGGGGAACCTGGTTCCCGGTGACCCACCCGCCGATCCTGTATTTTGGTCAGGTCGTCGGCGCGGCGATCAAAACCTACGTGCTGTTCCGTCTGAACAAACAGCGGTGGACCCGCCAGACCGCAGCCGAGGCAAAAGCAGTGCCGCTCTCCGAGCGGCAGAAGGCTCAGGAATCCTTCATCCATCATGTGCTGGCCATCGTCTGGCTGACGCTTGGGGTTTTCTTCCTGTCGCAGGTATGAGTAGCGAAAGCCATTGAAAGAGATAAAAAAATGACCGAGCAGACCAACATCGCAGCCGAAGCCCACACGTCGATCCCCGTTGATTTCGTCTACGATACGGAACACCCGGTTCTGCCGGTTCCGTTCAAGGTGACGATCGGGGACCAGTCTTTCGACGGAACCGGGCTTTCGGTGACCGCCGCCTTCATCAAGGTGCCCGGCCCCTTCGATCCCAGCCTGATGGGCACGAAATTCGTGACCAAGCTGCAATTCGATTTCGAAGGGTTCACTGTCGCGCTCTATCCCGAAGCCATGGTCGCAGGCACCCGCGAAGACGGCGAGATCGCGCTTCAGTTCATGGACCCGACCGGGCCGCACCTGCCGCAGCTGCGTTATATCCTGAACAGCTTCATCGCTGGCGACTTCGTGTCGATGGGCGCGATGCTGTCCTACACCGGCCCGACCAAGCCCAAGGCCCCCAAGGACAAGATCTCCGACGACCCCAAGCGCCGGATGAAAAGTCTTGGCGCTGCGGCCCTGTCGGTGATTCTGATCCTGACGGCAGCCAACGTGCTGATCACCCGTTACACCCAGTCTTTCGAACCGCGCCCCGTCTTCGTCGAGCGGGCCGGCACCGAAATGCGCGCCACCGCCGCAGGCCAGATTTCGTATCTGAACCCCACCGCGGGCGAGGGTGAAGTGGTCTTTTCGATCAATTCGAACAGCGGCGATGTCCTCAACTTCCAGTTGCCCTGTGACTGTCAGATCACACTTGCCGAGGGTGTGGTCGAAGGCGCAACTGTCCTTCCTATCGACCCAATTTTGACGTTTTTCGACAATAGCGTAGGCATCAGAGTGAAGACTCAAATGAGTGTCGAAGGACTGGCAAAAGCGATGGATGGCGAGCGCGTTTACCTGGATATGGCCGATGGCCGTTCCATTCCGGTACAGGTGGTCGTTTCGTCCGCAACCAATGCGTCGGCCCTTCGTGGAGAGCTGTATGTACCAGTTGACCTAGTGGCTGAAGAGGGCAGCCTTGGTCCGGCAGATATTGGGCAATCGGCGCGTTTGCGGTTGGCCAAGCCAATTTTAGGTGGTGCACTCCTCGATCTGAAGGAAATGCTATGACCAAGATCTATCCGCTGATCATCTGCGGTGGAAATGGGACTCGCCTCTGGCCGATCTCGCGGACGCAAAGTCCGAAACAATTCCAGAAGGTCGGGGGGCCGGACTCCCTGACATTCTTCCAGACCGCGGTGGAACGCCATCACGAAGACGGTTTTGCCGACCCGGTCATCATCACCTCGGTGCGGCACCGCCGCACGATCCACGAACAGCTGGATGAAATCGGGGTGAAGGCGCAGGTTCTGCTGGAACCGATGGGCCGCAACACCGGTCCGGCCGTTCTGGCCGCGGCGATGATGCTGCAGGAACAGGACCCGGACGGGTTGCTGCTTGTGGTGCCGGCCGACCACGTGATTCGTGGCGACATCAACTCGACCATCAAGGCAATGGTGCCGGCGGCCGAAGACGGGTACGTCATCACCTTCGGCATCAAGCCGCGCTTTGCCGAAACCGGCTTTGGCTACATCGTCGATGATGGCCCGGTCGTGGGCCACAACGGGCTGCGCCAGGTCGAACGCTTCGTCGAAAAGCCCCCGGCGCGGAAGGCGCGCCAGCTGGTCGAAAGCGACATCGCCTATTGGGCGTCCGGCATCAGCATGTTCTCGATCAAGACGATCCTCGAAGAATACTCGCGGTTCGAACCCGAGACCGTCGATGCCGTGCGCAAGGCGTATGACAAGGCCGAAGAGCGCGAGGAAGGCCTTCTGCTGAACGCCATCGCCTTCAGCCAGGCCAAGGATCTGCCGACCGAAAGCGCGGTGTTCGAGCGCACCAGCCGGATCGCGTTGTCGCCGCTTGATGTCGATTGGTCCGACGTGGGCAGCTGGTCGGCAATGTATGGCATCGCCGAAACCGACCACCAGGGCAACGTGCTGCAAGGCGACGTGATCGCGGTTGAAACCCAGAACTCGATGGTGCGTTCCACCGGGCGTCTGGTGACCGTTGTCGGCATGAAGGACGTGATCGTCATCGACACGCCCGACGCGCTTCTGGTCACCCAGGTTGGCCACTGTCAGTCGGTCAAGAAGGTTGCCGAATTCCTGAAAGAGGAAAAGCGGCTCGAAGCCGAACGCCATGTCGGCAAGGAACAGGAAAACGGTCTGCTGCGCATGGTTGCCAGCGACAAGGTTGACCTGAGCCAGGCACGGATGCAACCGGGCCAGAAGCTGGAAATCGCTCCCGTTGCCGGGCGCGAGGTGATCGTGGTGCGGGGTGCCGTGACGCTTGGCGAAGACGACAATGCGCGCCTTCTGAAAGAAGGCGAACGGATCGCTCTGGACGACGCCACGCCCACCAAGCTGCGCAACAAGACCGGTCACCAGGCCGAGCTTCTGTTCCTCAACGTAACCACACCTGCCGTCGTCGAAGACGACAAGGTGCTGACATTGAAGAACTATGCCTAGCGTTTTCGCACATATCCTCGGGCGGGCCCATCGGGCCTGCCTCGCCATCTCGCTGGCCGTGGCAGTCCCTGCTGCGGCCGCACCCGATTTGATCGACAAGACCCTGCGCGAAAAGCTGCGGGCGTTCGACATGACGCTCAGCACGCTGCCGGAACCGGGTATTCAGGCGCGTACGCTGATCGATCAGGCGGGCCTGGGCGAGATCACGCGCCTGCAACAGGGCGCGATCCAGACCGTTGCTGCACAAACCTTTCCCACCGTCGACCGCGACATGGTGGATGCCAAGCCGATGGACGCGCGTCTTGCCCTTGGCCTGATTGCCCAGATCTATGGCGCCAAGGACAACCTTGACGTTCTCAATGCGCAGGCCGATCCTGAATTCAAGGCGCTGGTGATCAACAGCGGCGATGCGACGCTCTCGGACATCTTCCAACTGCTGGAACAGCACCGACTGCAAGTCGACCGTGGCGAAGGCCGCAATCTGCTGAAGGTGCCGGTGATTATCTGGGCCGACGGCGCCTTGCGCATCGGCCCCGGTGAATCGCTCACCTTCCTGCGCGATACCGGCGCGTTTCTGGCCAATTTCGGCCGGCTGGAAATCGACGGCGCCAGCTTTGGTGTTGAAGGTCAGCCCAACCCCAACGCGCCCGATTTCATTCCGTTCATCGTGAATGCCGGCGGCGCGTCGGTGAAGGCGCGCAATTCCAGCTTTACCGATCTTGGGTTCGGCAACGAACTGAAATTCGCCGGTTTTTCCGTTGCACGCAACCCGTTGCTGGTGCGCAAGGACGAAATCGTGATCGAGAACAACACGTTCTCGAACCTGTCCACGGTTGGCGCCTCGATGGCCGACAACGTGGTGCTGCGCAACAACCGCATCCATGGCAGCCGCGGCGCGTCGCTGGTGGTGACCCACTCACTGGATGCGCGGATCATTGGCAACCTGATCACCGGCGATGCACCCACCAACGGCATCCGGCTGTTGCAGGGCTCGTCCCGCGGGGTGATCGCAGGCAATGTGATCCTGCGTGGCAATCGAACCGGCATCGTCGTGCAGAATGACAGCCAGCGCGTGTCGGTCCGCAACAACGTGGTCTGGCAACGCGACGGCGGCGGTATCACCGTCAGCAAATCGTCCTGCGGCGTGATCGAACAGAACCTGATCATGGACAACGACCAGAAGGGGATCGAAATCCGCACCGGTCGCAACATGATCGTGCGTGACAACACCGTGATCGGAAACAACAGCATCGGCATCTGGGTCTCAGCCCAAGAACCGGGCGCGTTGACACTGGTCGATCACAACCTGCTTCTTGGCAATGACGCCGGGCTGGCCACGGCGACTGGCGAAACCGTGGTGATGACCGACAATGACTTCACCCGTCAGTTCCCGCGCTTCGTGTCTGGCGACCTGTCCAGCCAGGGTCGGGTGATTGCCACCAATCTCAAGGGGGAAACCCCGATGATCCTGACAGCTGGGGGGCTCCAGGATGGACCGCTGCCTGATGTGAGCTGTGTGGAATAAGAGGTAGCGATGCGTAAGACAGCACAAACCGGACTTGCAGTGATCCTGGCCCTCGGGCTGGGGCTGCCCTGCTTTGCGCAGTCGGAAACGCTGCCCCTGCCGTTCCCGATCGACCGCGCATCGCGCGAGATCAGCGTGGTGGTCGACAAGGGCCTGAAAAGCACCAACCGCCTGCCCACCCGGGCCCTGCGCGAAGCGCGGCTGGCGCTGCTGGACAAGCAGCCGGTCGAAGCAGACATGCTCAAGGCGCTGGCCGACCGTGGGGAAACCCTGGCCGCGCTGCGCTATGTCGACGTGCTGATGGCCCGCGGGATCGAGGAAAACGCCTCGGACGTGGCCTATTACGGCGCGATTGCCGTTGGCGGCGGCCGGGTCTGGGCGCTGCCGGAAATGGTTGAGGCGCTGCAATACCTGGATCCCGCAACCGAACCCAAGGCACGCATCAACAAGTATATCCAGGTGCTTTATGCACACGCCTGGGCGGGCAACGAACTCGCCCTCGACGCAGTGATCGACTACAACGGCGAAGGCCGCCTGTTCGGTCCGCTGTCAGCAGCGACCAAGGCCAAGATCGACGAACAGATCAACACGCTTGGCGGTGGCCGAAGCGACCTGAAAATGGCGATTTCGATCCTGCGCAAGGATACCCTGACAAACCAAGACCTCGCGGATGCCCGTTCCTATCTGGACCGGGCCCAGCAGGCGGAAAACCTTGCGGTCGCAACGACGGCCGCAAATCTGATCGAGCAGTTGGCCGCGGGCAAATACACGTCCGCAGCCGCAACCAATTGAGGACACGGGGCAAAGACATGAAGCGACTGGTCAAGGCGGTGGCAGCTTCGGCTGTCGCCCTGAGTATTGCGCATGGGGCGTCGGCCCAATCGACCTACGGTTGCGAGGACCTTGACGGGTTCCACAGCCTTCCCAGCGTCGAAGGCACCGAAGGTGTGTTCTACCGCGTCAATCCCGAACTGAGGAATTTCCACCCGTTCTCGGACGAAACCGTCGAAGACGTGGCCCGGCTGGCCAGCGAACTGCAACAGTTCGGCACCACGCTGGTCTATGTTCCGGTGCCGCCCAAGGCGATGGTGATGACGGAAAACCTGCCAAGGCGGGCCTATGACTACGGGTTCAACCCCGATCTGGCCGCAACGGTTTATGACGACATGATCAAGCGCCTGCGCGACGCGGGCGTGGTGGTGGCGGATGCGCGCAAGGCCCTGAACCAGGGCAGCCGCGGCGTCGGCGCGCCCTATTTCAAGGCGGACTATCGCATCAACGCGCTGGGGGCGCAGCTGATCGCGCAATCGGTGGCCGAAGCGCTGGCCGGCACCACCCAGATGGCGGCGCCGATGGCCCGCGCGCCGATGCCCGTCATGGGCGGGGGCGAGGTCGAGCTTGACTCGGACATGCGCAACGTGTTGCAGCGCCATTGCCTGATCGACCTGCCCAAGGACATGGTCGCCACCTTCCAGACCCCGCAGATGCAGACGGCCAATGCGCCCGCCAGCGGCTTTGGCGGCTCTCTGGGGCCGCGCATCGCGCTGGTCGGTACGGAATATTCCGCCACCCCCGGTGTGAATTTCGCGGGGGCCTTGCAACAGGCCACCGGGATGAACGTCAGCCAATTGTCGATCCCCGGCGGCGGGGCCTATGGCGCGTTTACCGCCTATGTGACCAGCACCGAATTCCAGCAAAGTCGCCCGACGGTGATCGTCTGGGAAAACCCGGTCTACAATAACCTTGCGCAGTTCGGCGATCAGCCGATGCGGGAAATCATCGCCGCCTCGGGCAGCGGGTGCCGCATCCCGTTGATGATTCAGGCCGGGCTCCAGGACAACACCGCCCGCGCCGAACTGGCCGGGCTTGATCCCAACGTGGCCTACACGCTTTACCTTGATACCGACGGCACCGCCGCGGGCGAAGCGCGCTTTACCTTCCATTCGGCGCAGGGATTCAAGCGGACCAAGACGGTAACCCGCGCCGACACGGCGGGGCGCACGGGTCGGTTCTTCATGCCGCTGTCGGGTCTCTGGGCCGATGGCGCGCGCTTCGTCGATATCGAACTTGACCAACCCTTCAACGGCACCCCGCGTCTTGCCGCGTGTTTCTACTGAGGAGTGGACAGATGAAACGGACCCTTGCTTCACTGATCGCCACCTCGCTGCTGGCAACGCTGGGCACTGTCACGACGGCCCCGGCAAAGACGCTGGACCTTGCGTTCATGCCACCTGCCATCGAGGCTCGGAACATCTGTTCCCCGACCCGCGACCCGAAAGAAGACGACCTGACCATCGGCCAAAGCACCGATGAACTGACCAACACACAGCGGATTCGCTTCCTGCGTCGCGACATCACCCGCCTGCAAGCGCAGGATCCGGTGAAATGGTTCGACTTCATCAACGCGCTGATCACCCGCCGCGCCCAGTTCGATGCCGAATTCGCCGGGATCGAGGAACTGATCGCCCGGATCACCCTGCACATCGACGCCCACAAGTTCGAAGAGCTGAAATCGACCGGCCTGATCCAGCGCCTGCGTCAGCGCGAGGTCGAGATGAGCTCGAACCAGCGCCTGATCCTTGCGCAGTACTACCTGAACGGCATCGGTACTGCGCCCGACATCGACTATGCCAAGCAACTGATCACCGACGCGGCCTATGCGGGCAATCCCAACGCACTGCTGTCGATTGCCCGGTTCGAACTGGACGGCAGCCCGGTCACTGGCTGGGATGCGCCGCTGGATCTGACCGTGACCATGGCCTTTGGCGGCCTGCTGGGCCGGATGAACGAAAATGTCTGCGGCCGCGCCGAACGCATCGCGCGGGAATACCTGAACGGCGACGTGGTCAGCCGCAACTATGACGTGGCCTATGCCTGGTACAAGTTCTCGGCCGATCTGGGCGGCGCCGAAGGTGCGTGGCGGCTGGTGGAATTCCACCTGAACGCCAACGCGGCGGTCAAGGACAACAAGGAAATGCTGCACTACCTGCAGTTGGCCGTCGAACGCGGGATCACCGTCGACGACACGCAGATGGCGCAGATCAAGACCGCCGGCAACGTGTCCGAGGAAGAACTGCGCAAGATCCTTGGCTACAACTATTCCGAAGACACAGGCCGCAATCGTCCGTCGATTTCGCCGCTGCTGGAACTGTCGGTCAACATCGACGGCGATCAGGCAACCGCCTTCAGCCCCTATATCGAATACCTCAAGGAACTGTCGCTGCTGCCCGAAGCGCCGGGCTGGATCTTCACCACCCTGGGCAAAGAGGTTCTGACCCGTCGCGGTCGCTGGGCCGGCGAGGCAGAGGCGATCCAATACCTTGAAATCGCGGCCGAGCGTCAGGACGCCGAGGGCATGCAGTTGCTTGCAAAGCTTCTGACCCGCTATCGCGACGATCCTGCACAGGTCGACCGCGTCATCGCTCTGCTGACCGAGGCGGTTGAACGCCACGGGCTGATGGACGCGATGAACGATCTCGACGGGCTCTATCGCTGCAAGGTGAACGATGCCCCGCGCCTGCGCGAAGCCAACGCCTGGCGCCGCGCCTATCGCGCGACAGAGGACGAGATCTTCGTGGTTTCGGCCACCGACCTGCTGGTTCTGGACGAATTCAAGGAGCCGCGCCATATCGCCAAGGTCCAAAGCCAGGCGCTGGAAAACCGCACCCAGTCGATTGCCGATTTCGCCGAACTGGTGCAGGTCGACCCGATGGCCCCCGACAGCATGAAACGGCTGTGGGCGTCCCGGCTCGACCGGTCTGACCAGGCGCTTGAATCCTTTGCCGAACTGGAATTCGAACTGGCCACCAACCCGACCGAACGCAAGCTGGCTGTGGAACTGTTCCGTCGCATTTACCTCAACAACGGGGTGACCACGGCGCTTGACCTGGCGATTGCTCTGGTGGAACACAATGCCCGCGACCAGCAGACCGCCGATGAGGTCATCGAGCTTCTGACCAAGGCGTCGAACCGGGGGGAAGGGGCCGCGATCCGCCTGCTCTCGCGCGTGCGCGCACAGGAAGGCCGCGACCCGATCGAAACCTTCCAGGAATTCGAACAGGAAATCGAAGAGCGTGGTGACTTCCTCGCCATGATGTTCGCGGTGCCCTACCTGACCCACGACCGGCTGGATGACTACATCGACCGCGCGGTGTCGGAAATGGTCTGCGGCACCAAGGACGTGGATGAAATCGGGGATGCCTACGCCATCTGGCAAGATGCCCAGATGAGCTATCATTGGCGCAACATCGGCCTGAACTTCCTGCATGGCCACGTGCTGTCCAAGCTGCGGATTTCCGATCCGCAGATGGAACAGTGGCGCAAGGACAAGGCGCCCGACGAACGCCAGGTGATGGAACGCGTGCTGGCCGAAGGCAAGACCGACGCCCACCGCCAGCTGTTCATGCTGACCGCCAACCCCGATCTGGAAACCTATGACCCCGACGCCGCCGCAGGCCACCTGTTTGCGCTGCTGGGCCGGGGCACCCCGGGTGACGAGATGTGGGCGCTGGCCAGCTATCGCACCGCCGATGACGATCTGAAGAAAGCCATCGAATCCCGGTTCGACGTCGGCAGCCTTTATGTCCGCGCCATCGAGAACGGCAGCGTCGAAGCAAAGTACGAGTACGGCATGGTTCTGCGGGATGCCGCGCGTGAACCCCGTGATCTGGCGAATTCGGCCCGCTGGCTGAAAGAGGCGGCCGAAAACGGCTACGTCAAGGCGATGACCGAATACGGCTATGCCCTGGCCTACGGGATCGGCGTGCCCCGCAACATTCGCGAAGCAACGTCCTGGCTCGACCAGGCGTCGCGCGGCGGCGATGACCGGGCGGCGAACCTGGCCAACCTGATCCGGATTGGAGCTGGTCAATGACCCTGAAAACCCTGCGCAGCGCCGCCCTTGCGGCGTTCGTATCCATAACCCCTTTCGTTCTGCCGACCACGGCCGCAGCCTTTGGCGCGGCCGCCTGCGATGCCGCGCCGCCGCCGGTGATGACTCTGGCCTATGGCAGCCGCTATGCCACCGACAGCGCCAACCGCTCGCAGATCGACAAGCAAAGCAACGAAGAGGTCAACGCCGCACTTCAGCCGGTGGATGATTTTCTGCGCGACCTGACATCACTGGCAAACGAAGTCGCCAAGCCCGGCGTCGATGCCGCGGCGATTTCCGAATGCGCCCTGTCGCAGATCGCGGTCTGGGCCGATGCCAACGCGCTGGCCAATCTTGAATCGCGCAACGCGCGGCTGACGATCGGCTCGCGTCTTGCGGGCTTTGGCTTCGTGCTGCTGCAAACCACCCCGCACGTCAAGGACGCCCGCTACATGCAGCGGATCGCGCCCTGGCTGGAAGGGCTGATGCTGGACCAGATGGTTTTCTGGGAAGAAGAGGCCCCAGACGGTGCGCGCCGTGGCAACCTGCGCGCCTGGGCGGCGCTGGCCGGGGCCACCATCGGCACCGTGATCGACGATCCCGTGGTGCGCGGCTGGTCGGCGTGGTCGTCGTCCTATGTGATCTGTACCGCAAACCCCGATGGGTCCCTGCCGCAGGAAATGACCCGCGGGAAATACGCGCTGCACTACCAGTTGCACGCGATTGCGCCGCTGACCGTGTCCGCCGCGCTGCTGTCGCGGCGCGGGATCGACCTGACCGCGCGTTGCGATCACGCGCTCAGCCGGATCGTGAATTTCGCGGTGAACGACCTCAAGGACGGCATGGCCACCCAGGCCATCACCGGCCAGCGTCAAAGCCTGTTCGACGGCACCGACCAACTGGAAAGCTTCCAACTGGCCTGGCTCGAAGCCTATCTTTCGATCCATTACGACCCGTCGCTGATCGGCCTTGCCGACAGCTATCGCCCGCTGAACTATTCCAAGCTGGGCGGCGACCAGACCGCGATCTGGCAGCAGATGCAGTGGTGACTCCGCTTGAAACCCGGTCCCGGGGCTGACCCGGACGCCCGCCATCAAAGACCCCGGACCACCCGTCCGGGGTCTTTTTAGGTTTTTCATCCGGTCATCCCCGTGTTTAACTGCGCCATCCGACGAGGGCGGCGGTACGACCGCCCGTCGAAAACAGGGAGCCACCCAATGAACCTCAAGCAAACCCTATCCGTTCTGGCCCTGACCGCTGTTGCGGCCCCGGCCTTCGCGAATTGCGACAGTGTCACCTTCTCTGATGTCGGCTGGACCGACATCACCGCCACCACCGCGGCCACGACCACCGTTCTGAACGCGCTCGGCTATGAAACCGACGTCAAGGTGCTGTCGGTGCCGGTCACCTATGTCTCGCTCGCCAAGGGCGATGTGGACGTGTTCCTGGGCAACTGGATGCCGACGATGGAAGGCGACATCGCCCCCTACCGCGAGGCTGGCACCGTCGACACCGTCCGCGCCAACCTTTACGGTGCGAAATACACGCTGGCCACCAACGCCGCGGGCGCCGCGCTGGGCATCACCGATTTTGCCAACATCGCCGCGCAGTCCGATGCGCTGGATGGCAAGATCTACGGGATCGAGCCCGGCAACGACGGCAACCGCCTGATCCAGGACATGATCGACAGCGACGCCTTCGACCTGAAGGGCTTCGAAGTGGTCGAAAGCTCCGAACAGGGGATGCTGGCCCAGGTCGACCGCGCCAGCCGTCGCGACGAACCCGTCGTGTTCCTGGGCTGGGAACCGCACCCGATGAACGCCAATTTCGACCTGACCTACCTGACCGGCGGCGACGATTACTTTGGCCCCGATCTGGGTGGCGCCACGGTCTATACCAACACCAGCGCCGGCTATGTCGAGGCCTGCCCGAACGTGGGCAAGCTGCTGACCAATCTTGAATTCACGCTGGCCATGGAAAACGAGATCATGGGCGCCATCCTGAACGACGGCGAAGACCCGAACGATGCCGCCGCCGCCTGGCTCAAGGCCAACATGTCGGTGCTGGACGGCTGGCTGGACGGTGTGACCACCAAGGACGGTGGCGATGCGATGGCCGCCGTCAAGGCTGCCCTGAACTAAGCGAACCAAGGCCCCGGGCGTGTCCCGGGGCCGTTTCCTGTCCGCATCGCGTATGCATGGAATGTGCATAGGATGTGCATGGACTGTGCCCCGGCGTTTTCGCCGGGAAAAGGGGCATGACGATGGACTGGCTGACCGACAGCAAGATCCCCGTGGGCAAGACCGCGCGGCTGGTTTTCGACTGGCTGCAAGACCACGGGCGGTGGTTTTTCGACGGGCTTGCCGTCTTCATGGAAAACCTGATCGACGCGATCCTCTGGGTTCTGGAATATCCGCATCCCCTTGTGATGACAGCAATTTTTGTTGCAATCGCCTGGGTTTTGCAGCGCAGCTGGAAAACCGCCGCGCTGACCGCGGCCGGGTTTTTGTTCATCATCAACCAAGGCTATTGGGAAGAAACGCTGGAAAGCCTGACGCTGGTGCTGGCGTCTTGCGTGGTCTGTATGGGCGTGGGTGTCCCCATCGGGATCGCCGCCGCCCACCGCCCCCGGCTCTTCTCGGCCATGCGTCCGGTTCTGGACCTGATGCAGACGCTGCCTGCCTTCGTCTATCTTATTCCCGCTATTGTGTTTTTTGGCATTGGCATGGTGCCCGGCCTGCTTGCCACCGTGATCTTCGTGATCCCCGCGCCGATCCGCCTGACCCATCTTGGGGTCAGCTCTACCCCCCTGCCATTGCTGGAAGCGGCGCGGGCCTTTGGCGCCACGCCACAGCAGACCTTGTGGAAGGTTGAACTGCCCTACGCCATGCCGCAGATCATGGCCGGGCTGAACCAGACGATCATGCTGTCGCTGTCGATGGTGGTGATTGCCGCGCTGGTCGGGGCCGATGGCCTTGGCGTACCGGTCGTTCGGGCCCTTAACCAGGTGAACACCGCTTTGGGGTTTGAATCCGGTTTCGTGATCGTTGTCCTTGCGATCATCCTGGACCGCATGTTGAGGGTCGGCAAATGAGCATCGCGGTCGAGATCGACAACGTCAGCATCGTCTTCGGCGATCACCCTGATAAAGCCTTGCCGCTGATGGATGCCGGGCAGGACCGGGCGGACATCCAGCGCGAAACCGATCAGGTTCTGGGCGTGCACGATTGTTCGCTGACCGTGGAAACCGGTGAAATCGTCGTGCTGATGGGCTTGTCCGGGTCCGGCAAATCGACCCTGTTGCGGGCCGTCAACGGGCTTAATCCGGTGACGCGCGGCGCGGTGCGGGTCAACGACGGGGCTGCAATGGTCGATATCAGCAAGGCCAGAGGGGCCGAGCTGCGCCGTATGCGGCAAAGCCGCGTGTCCATGGTGTTCCAGCAATTCGGCCTGCTGCCTTGGCGCACGGTGCGTGACAACGTTGGCCTTGGGCTGGAACTGGGCGGACTGTCGGCCAAGGCGCGTCGCGAACAGGTGGATCGCCAGCTGGCGCTTGTGGGTCTGTCTGATTGGGCCGAGCGCAAGGTGGGTGAACTGTCGGGCGGTATGCAACAGCGCGTCGGCCTTGCCCGCGCCTTTGCGACAGAGGCGCCGCTGCTGCTGATGGATGAACCGTTCTCGGCGCTTGATCCGCTGATCCGCACCCGGTTGCAGGACGAACTTCTGCACCTTCAGGAAACCTTGAAACGGACGATCCTGTTTGTCAGCCACGATCTGGACGAGGCATTCAAGATCGGTCAGCGCATCGCCATCATGGAAGGCGGCCGGATCGTGCAATGCGGCACGCCGAGAGAGATCTTCAAGGCGCCTGCAAACGACTATGTATCTGATTTTGTTGCAAATATGAACCCTTTGGGCGTCTTGCGTGCGCATGACGTCATGGACCCCGCCGGGGGCGAAACCCCGATCCGCGTCGGGGCAGAAGACGATATTCGCAGCGTCATGGCCCGACTGGACGAAACCCCCGTCGTGGGTGTTGTGCGCGATGGCGCCGTGGTTGGCCAGATCACTCGCGACGCCGTTCTGCGCCGGTTGCTGGACCCGCGCGGCTGATCAGTCGACCGGCAACCCGCTGGGCACCCGATCGGGGCGTCCCATCGGCCGCTGCAACGCGGTTTTGCCCGTCAGGCTGCGCAGGAACGCCTCTAGGTCCGCCACGTCGGTATCGGTCAGCATCACTGGCTCGATCTCGACGTACATTTCCTGCCGCGCCATTTCCAACTGGTCGTCCAGCACGGTGAAATCCTCTTGGTTCAACCAGGCGACGATGGGCAGGTGCGCCATGTCGGGCCGCCATGCGGCGCGCATCGCCAGCGGGTTCGCCATGTGCCGGATCATCGCCGACAGCGTCGGATAGGCGCCGTTGTGGCCATAGGGCCCGGTCAGTTCGACGTTGCGCAGGCTGGGCGTCCGGAACTTGTAGGCATCCGCGATATCGTCGGTTTCCGCCATCCGCCCCACATCGCGCTGGATCGGATCGAACGGCCGGGTCCGGCCCGGGCCAAAGGACGGCAGGCCCGTGGCGTGGAACTGCTGGTCGCTGAACAGCGGCCCGTTGTGACACGATGCACAGCCCGCCTCGCCAAAAAACAACTGCCGACCGCGTTCGGCATCTTCGGGCAGGGGGGTGCCATTGCGCATCAGGTCGTCATAGGGGCTGTCGTAGCTTTGCCATTCGCTGCCGATAAAGGCGCCGATGGCATTCGCGATCTCGACGATCGTCACGTCCTCGGGCGTATCCACGCTGTCGAACGCGGCGCGGAACATCTGGGTGTATTCCGGGACTTCCTGCACCCGCGCCGCGATGACCGGCCAGCCATGTTCCAGCCCGCTGGCCACCGCCTTGGCAACGTCGTTTTCGCCGGGGTTGCCGGCCATTTCCGCGAAGGATGTCATCGGGAACAGCGCTTGCGCCGCGATAATGTTTTCGATTCCCTTGGGAAACCGGTCATCGACCGGCGTGTCAAAGCCGTTGCCATAGGCGTCGCTGATCGACACCCGCCCATCGTGGAACACGTTCTTCACTGAGTTGTGGCCAAGGTTCCAAAGCGCAGGCGCGTTGCGGGGGATGCGTTCCTTGATCGCCGCCAGCCCGGTGCCCGGGGTGCGGTCCGGGCCAAGGCCCGACCCGCCTTCGCCGATCCCAAGGCTTAGCCCGTCGGCCCCGGCCAGCGAATGGTGATGACAGGTGGCGCAGGCGATGTTGCGATTGCCGCTCAGCACCTTGTCATAGAACAGCAGCTGCCCGATCCGTGCCTTGGCCGGGTCAAGCTGAATGTAGTCCTCAGGGTCGATCGGTTCGGCCCGGGCAAGGCCGCCGACCACGATCAAAGGCAGTACCAGACGGTGAAGCATGTGTCCCCCCGGATGCAGCATCATCGGATTTTGCCCCACACAGGGCAGGGCGAAAAAGCGTCTTGAAAACTCTGTCCCGATCATCGCGCAAAGTTGCGCGGCAACCTAGGAAACATTTCGTTTCTCTGACTGAAACAGCGGGAGTCTTGGGGGCTATTCCGCTGCCTTGCGCACCCAGGCGACGATCACCACACCAATATACGTCACGCAAATCAGCACCAGGGATATCCACGCATAGGTCAGCACCGCCGCGCCGACAAAGGCGAATCCCACAAGGAAATACTTGACGTTGACCTTTGGTATCCGGGTCTTCTTGAACGACCATGTCGGGATCCGGCTGATCATCAACAACCCGACCCCCCCCATGTAGATCGCCAACAGCAGGTCCGGCAGGATCGGTTCGGCATCGAAAGCAAAGCTGATGAACATCGGCAACAGCACCAGCATCGCGCCGGCCGGCGATGGGACCCCGGTGAAATAGGCGGATTCGGCGGTGTCGTCTTCAGCTTTGCGGGTCACGTTGAACCGCGCCAGTCGCAGCACGCAACAGGTGGCGAAGAACAACACCGCAATCCAGCCCGCGCTGCGCGTGTCCTGCAAGGCCCAGAAGTACAGCAGCAGGCCGGGTGCGACCCCGAAGTTCAGGAAATCGGCGAGGCTGTCCAGCTCTGCGCCCATCTTGCTGTCAGACCGCAACAGCCTTGCGATCCGCCCGTCCAGCCCGTCCAGCACGGCGGCGATCAGGATCATCCGCACCGCCCATTCATAACTGTCCTGTACGCCAAACCGGATTGCCGTCAGCCCGGCGCAGATCGCCGCGATGGTCATCATGTTCGGGATGAGCTGGACCAGCGTGACTTTCTCGGGCTTTTCGATCATGGCTTACCCGTTCAGATCGGCGATCACCGATTCCCCCGCGATCATGGTTTGACCAATGGCCACCTGCGGCTCCACTCCTTCGGGCAAATAAACGTCAAGCCGTGAGCCGAACCGGATCAGGCCGAACCGTTCGCCGCGGCCCAGTACCTTGCCCGGCTGCACCCAGCAGACGATCCGCCGCGCCACCAGCCCGGCAATCTGCACCACCGCGATCTGACGGCCATCCTCCATCCGGATGGCAAGCGAATTGCGTTCGTTGTCGACGCTGGCCTTGTCAAGCGAGGCGTTCAGGAACTTGCCCGGACGATAGGCGACGGCGGTGATCTCACCCGACACCGGGACTCGGTTCACATGACAGTTGAACACCGACATGAAGACCGACACGCGCGTCAAAGGCACGTCGGGCAGGCCCAGTTCACTGGGCGGAATGGCCGGTTCGATCAGCGATACAACGCCATCGGCGGGGCTGATGACCAGCCCGGGGCGTTGCGGCGTGACGCGTTCGGGATCGCGGAAGAAGTAATAGCACCAGACCGTCAGCCCGACGCCAATCCAGCCCAGCGGCTCCCAGATCAGGAACAGCACAAGGGTGATCGCGGCAAAGATCGCCACGAATTTCCGCCCTTCGGGGTGCATCGGCTTGATGAAAGTGTCGGTCATCCGCATCGGGGATCCTTTCGGGTCTCTGGACTGAAAAGTGCCTACTGCGCGGATGGGGGGCTTGCAAGGGATTCAACCGGCCTTGGGGGCGGTGACGCCGCGGGATGGGCCCGGTGCGCGGGCGGTTCGCGGTCAGCTGAATCCGCCGTAGCACCCGGCATAGAACATCAGCGGCTCGCCCGGATGGGTGGTGACGTGGTGCACCCGCGCGACGAGGATCGCATGATCGCCGCCGTCATGTTCGGCGACTTTTTCACATTCGAACCGCGACAGGCAGCCGTTGATCAGCGGCACGTCGTGCGCGCCGGCTTCCCAGTCGATATGGTCAAAATAATCCCCGCTGCGGGCAAAGCCGCGGCAGATGTCATGCTGGTGTTTGCCCAGCACATGAATGGCGAAATGTTGGGCGGCGGCATAGAACGGATACCGCCCCGAGCGCTTTGCGGGCGACCACAGCACAAGCGGCGGGTCCAGCGATACGCTGGCGAAGCTGTTGGCGGTTATGCCCAGAGGGCCGTCAGCCGTTGCACAGGTGACAACCGTGACCCCGGTTGCGAATTGCCCAAGCGCATCGCGGAACGCGCGATCATCGGACGTGGCTGGGTCGAAACTGAACGTTTGCACGGTCATCGTGTATCCTTGCCCCGGTCCCGGCTCAGCGGCGCAGACCCCGGTTTACCTGTTTGCCTTGGGTGCAGCGTGGCCGATCAATGCGGCAAGGCCATGGCGCTGACAAGGAAGATAGGTAAGTCCGCACTGTCCCCTGCCAAGGGCGGTTCGGTGCCAAATTCCGACCAAAGAAAACCCCCGCCGGTCGGGGCGGGGGTTGGCAATCCGTCCGTTCGGGAAGGTCAGCCCGGGAACTTGGTGGTCCGCAGGTAGGGCAGGACGATGTCGACCTCGCCGAAGGTTTCCTTGGCTTGCTCGTCGTTCAGCGACAGCGCCACGATCACGTCCTGGCCGTATTCCCAGTTCGCACCGGTTGCGATCGGGGTGCCAAAGGTTGCTTGCAGGGCGTCCAGCGCGCGCAGCACTTCGGCAAAGTTGCGGCCGACCGACATCGGATAGGTCATGATCAGCTGGACCTTCTTGTCCGGCGAAATGATGAAGACCGAACGCACCGAGGCGCTGTTGGCGGCGGTACGGCCATCGGGCAGATAGGCTTCGGCCGGCAGCATGTCGAAGGCTTTCGACACGGTCAGGTCCAGGTCGGCGATGATCGGGAAGTTCGCTGGCGCGCCGGCGGTCTTCTCGATGTCGGCTTTCCATTCCTTGTGTTCTTCCACGGCGTCGACCGACAGGCCGATGACCTTGGTGTTGCGCTTTTCCCATTCGGCCGCCAGCTTGGCCACGGCGCCGAATTCGGTGGTGCAGACCGGGGTGAAATCCTTCGGGTGCGAGAACAGGATCGCCCAGCTGTCGCCCTGCCAGTCATGCAGTGCAAAGGTGCCTTGGTCGGTTTCGACGGTCAGGTTCGGAAGAAGGTCATTGATACGCAGGCCCATGGGAGAGATCCTTTCCTGTGCGTTTTGGTCGGAATTTGGGTTGGCTGTTTAGATACATTCTAAATACTGGATGTAAACCCCTCTCTTGCCGCGCTCAACCCAAAGTGACAGAGTGTCGCAAAATCTGCCGGTCAACCTGGCAGAACCCAACGAAGGAGAGGCCAAATGATTGAGAAAAAGCAGTTTTATATCAACGGAGCTTGGGTTGACCCGATTGATGGCCGCGACTGCGAGGTCATCGACCCCTCGACCGAAGAGCCCTGCGCGGTGATCTCGCTCGGGGGCGATGCCGATGCCGATTCCGCCGTCGCCGCAGCCAAGGCGGCGCTGCCCGGTTGGATGGCGACGCCCGTTGCAGACCGCATCGCGCTGGTCGAAAAGCTGCTCGACGTCTATGCCGCCAAGGGCGAGGACATGGCTCAGGCGATGACGCTGGAAATGGGCGCGCCGATCGATATGTCGCGCACGTCGCAGGTGGGTGCCGGGTCCTATCACCTCAAGAATTTCATCCGCGCCGCCAAGGCGTTCGACTTCGAAGCGCCGTTTGGCGACAAATTTCCCAATGACCGCATCCTCTATGAGGCGGTGGGCGTCGCGGCCCTGATCACCCCGTGGAACTGGCCGATGAACCAGGTCACGCTCAAGGTCGGCGCGGCGGCCATCGCGGGTTGCACCATGGTGCTGAAACCGTCCGAGGAATCGCCACTGAACGCGGTCCTCTTTGCCGAGATGATGCACGAGGCCGGGTTCCCGCCGGGCGTCTTCAACCTTGTGAACGGGGACGGCGCCGGCGTCGGCACCCGGCTGTCCAGCCACCCCGACGTCGACATGGTCAGCTTCACCGGCTCGACCCGCGCGGGCAAGCTGATCTCGAAGGCCGCCGCCGACACGCTGAAACGCGTGCACCTGGAACTGGGCGGCAAGGGCGCGAACCTGATCTTTGCAGATGCCGACGAAAAGGCGGTCAAACGCGGCGTGCTGCACATGATGCAGAACTCCGGCCAGTCCTGTAACGCCCCCAGCCGGATGATCGTCGAAGCGTCGGTCTATGACCACGTCGTCGAACAGGCGGCAGAAGTCGCAGCCAAGGTCACCGTCGGACCCGCCTCGCAGGAAGGCCGCCACATCGGCCCGGTGGTCAACGCCGTGCAATGGGGCAAGATCCAGGACCTGATCCAGAAAGGCATCGACGAAGGCGCCCGCCTTGTCGCCGGCGGCCTGGGCCGGCCCGAGGGGCTGAACAAGGGCTTCTACGTCCGCCCGACGGTCTTTGCCGACGTGACCCCCGACATGACCATCGCGCGCGAAGAAATCTTTGGCCCCGTCCTTTCGATCATGAAATTCGAAGACGAGGCTCAGGCCATCGCCATGGCCAATGATACGCCTTACGGCCTGACCAACTACGCCCAGACGGCGGATGGTGCCCGCCGCAACCGGCTGGCGCGGCAGCTGCGCTCGGGCATGGTCGAAATGAACGGCCTGTCCCGCGCGCCGGGCTCACCCTTCGGCGGCATGAAACAGTCCGGCAACGGCCGCGAGGGCGGGATCTTCGGCATCCATGATTTCCTTGAAATCAAGGCGGTGGCAGGCTGGGATCCGGACGCCGAATAACCCGCAAGTCGCCGGGCGCGGTCTTTCGCGCCCGGCCCCCTGACAGGCCAGCCTGCATTTCTTCTGGCCCGATACATCCCGGAGAGTATGAGAGGCAGCGCCTCTCATATGCGCCGCAGGCGTATTGCCCCCTCAGATGTCGAACACCAGGCAGGTCGATGTGCCAAAGGCCAGAACCCGGCCCCGCGCATCGGTCAGCTTCGCCTCCGATGTCGCCACCCGGCCCCCCAGCGTTACCAGCCAGCCCTCGGCCCGCAGCACTGTTCCATCCATCGGGATCGGCCGGGTCATGTTCACCTTGGCCTCGATTGTCGTATACCCGCGCCCGGCGGGCAACGCGGAATGCACCGCGCACCCCAGCGCGGAATCCAGCACCGTCATGGCATAGCCGCCATGCACCTGCCCCATCGGGTTGACAAACCGCTCCGGCGGCCGCGTGGCCCAGGCCATGCGTCCCTCGTCAACCTCGATGACCTGCATCGGGATCAGGGATGTCAGCGGCGGATGCGGCAGGCGCCCGTCACGCACCGCTTCGAAAAACGCGACACCCGACAACGCCGCCAGGTCGGCTTGCGCGATCACCCCGGTGTGGGTCTGTTCGGTGACTGTCATGGCGGGCCCTCCCTTTGTTCCCCCGGTGATAGCGGGGCGCGTGGGCCTTGCACAAGGAAACGTCCCGTCAGAACGGCGCAGGGGCCCGGAATTTCAGCCCCTCACCGCTCTCGGGATGACCCAGTCGCAACTCTTCGGAATGCAGCATCAGGCGCGGAAATTCCCGCGCTGCCCCGGTGGCGTAGAGCGGATCGCCCAGGATCGGGTGCCCCAGCGCCAGCATATGCACCCGCAACTGGTGGCTGCGCCCGGTCTTCGGCAGCAGCCGCACCCGGGTCTCGTCGTCCGACGCCTTCAGCACATGCCAGTCGGTCACCGCCGGCTTGCCGTGCGCGTGGTCCACCATCTGCCGGGGCCGGTTTGGCCAGTCGACGATCAACGGCAGATCCACGGTTCCCGATTTCGGTGTCAAACGCCCGGCGACGCGGGCGATATAGACCTTCTTGGTCGCGCGTTTTTCGAACTGCATCGAAATTTCGCGCTGGGCATGCGGCGTCAGGGCAAAGACCATCACCCCCGATGTGTCACGATCCAGCCGATGCACCAGCAGAACCTGCGGAAAGGCCAGCGCCAGCCGCGAGATCAGGCAATCGGCCAAGTGCGCCCCTCGGCCCGGCACCGACAAAAGGCCCGCGGGCTTTTCCACCGCGATCAGCGCAGGGTCTTCGTAAAGAACCCGGATCGGGTCCGTCGGGGGGGCATAGGGGGTCTCCATGCGCCCCTCTGTGACAAAGCCCGCACCAACAGGCAAGCGCGATTCAAGCCCCTTCTTCTGGCTGAAAATATCCCGGGGGTGAATGCCCCGGCCTGCCGGGGCAGAGGGGGCAGCGCCCCCCCTGCTTCCCCGGACGTCAGGACAGACGCTTGCGGAACCGTGGTCCCGGTGCCGGTCGCGGCTCGAACCCGCGCCGGGCGTAAAACGTCTGTGCAGCGGCGTTGCCGACATGGGTGCCAACACTCAGATATGCCGCTCCAAGCCCTCGGGCGTGGGACAGGGCGGCGTCCATCAGGGCGCTGCCAACGCCTGTTCCGCGTGCCGTATCGGTGGTGAAAAGGTGATGGATCTCCATCCCGCGCAGGCCAAACTGCAACTGGGCCACCGGGGTCAGCGCGACATACCCCGCCGCCTGCCGATCCAAACGTGCAATCAGCACGTGCAGCCAGGGTGGGTCGCAAAACACGTCGCGGTCCAGCACGCGCCGGTCCGCAAGGCTGATGTCGTCGTGAAAGGCGGCGAGACCCGCGATCATGGTCAACAGGTCGTCGGCATCCGCAACCTGCGCGGGGGAAATGGTAAGGGTCATGTCAGTCTCCGGTCTTGGCCCCGTAGGGCAGACCGGACACGCGTTTCGGGCCACCCTTGGGCGGCCATCTGCAAAAGGGATCAGTGCCGCGCCGATATCGGGCGGACGGAATAGGCGATCAAGGCAACTGCGCGTGTCATGGCAGGGGGATGCGCCAGAACCGGGGGGTTGGTCAAGGGCCACAAACGGCGGGCCAACGCCCCGGTCTTTTCGGTGTCGTTCGCTGCTACAGGCGGGCGCGCGCGCCGGTCGGGTCGTACATCGGTTTCAGCGACACCTCTGCTGCGACCCGCGTGCCGGCAACGTCGATTTCATAGCGCGAGGCCAGAATCTGTTCGGCGCTTTCCCCGGCACAGGGCACATAGCCCATGCCAATCGCCCCGCCCAGGTGGTGGCCATAGGCCCCCGAACTGAGGTATCCCACGATCTGCCCGTCGCGCAGGATCGGTTCGTTGTGATAGACCAAAGGTTCGGGATCGGTCAGGCGGAATTGCAGCAGGCGGGTCTTCAGACCCTCGTCGCGTTTCCTCAGCACCGCGTCGCGGCCGATGAAATCTGCCTTCGCGGTCTTGACGGCAAAGCCCAGCCCGGCCTCCAGCACATGGTCTTCGCAGGTGATGTCATGGCCGAAATGGCGGAACGCCTTTTCGATCCGGCAGCAATCCATCACATGCATCCCGCACAGTTTCAGCCCGTGGTCCTGACCTGCCTGCCAAAGGGTGTCGAAGACATGGGTTGCCTGATCAGCCCCGATATAGATCTCCCACCCAAGTTCACCGACATAGGACACCCGGTGCACCCGCGCTGTCCCCAGTCCGATTTCGATCTCTTGCGCGGTGCCGAAGGGGTTGGCGTCATTGCCGAAATCGTCGGGTGACACCGCCTGCATCAGCGCGCGCGCCCTGGGGCCCATCACCGCCAGAACGCCTTCGCCGGCTGTTACATCCGTGACCACCGCGTCGAAATCGCCCAAGTGCCGCGTCAGCCAGGTTTGATCGGCAACGCGCGTGGCGGCGGGGGTGACAACAAGATAGGCGGTTTCCGACAGGCGGGTGACGGTCACGTCGGCCTCGATCCCGCCACGGGAATTGAGGAACTGGGTATAGACGATCCGGCCCACGGGAACGTCCACGTCATTGCCGCAGACATGGTTGAGGAAGGTCGCCGCGTCACGGCCTTCGACCCTGAGCTTGCCGAAGCTGGACATGTCATACATGCCGACACCGGTTCGGATCGCGCGGTGTTCCTCGGCCACGTTGTCGAACCAGTTCTGGCGTTTCCAGCTGTAACGGTATTCCCGCTCCTGTCCGGGCTGCGCGTACCAGTTGGCGCGCTCCCAACCGGCCAGTTCGCCAAAGACCGCGCCATTTGCGTCCAGCCGGTCGTGGAACGGCGTACGCCGTATGCCGCGTGCGCTGGCCTTTTGCCGATAGGGGAAGTGATCGGCGTAAAGCAGCCCCAGCGTTTCACTGGCCCGTTCGGCCAGGTAGCGGCGGTTTTTCTGGAACGGCTGCACACGGGAAATATCCACGTCGCCCAGGTCGAACGGTTTCTGCCCGTCGTCCATCCACTGCGCCAACGCCATGCCCGCGCCACCCGCCGACTGGATCCCGATGGAGTTGAACCCGGCGGCGACCCAGACATTGTCCATCCCCGGCGCAAGGCCCAGGTGATAGGCGTCGTCTGGGGTGAAGCTTTCCGGCCCGTTGAAGAAGGTGTGGATGCCCGCCTCGCCCAGCATCGGCATCCGGTTCACCGCGGCTTCGAGGATCGGTTCGAAATGATCGAAATCCTCGGGCAACTGGTCGAATTCGAAATCCGCCGGGATGCCTGTCATGCCCCAGGGCTTGGCCACGGGTTCAAACGCGCCCAGCATCATCTTGCCGGCGTCTTCCTTGTAATAGGCGCATTCGTCGGGCACGCGCAGGACCGGCAGTGGGCCGAGGTCCTTGATCGGCTCCGAGACGATGTAGAAATGTTCGCAGGCTTGCAGCGGCACGTTGATGCCCAGCATCCGGCCGACCTGGTGCCCCCACATGCCGGCGCAGTTCACCACCGTTTCGCAGGTGATCGTGCCGGGGCCTTCGGGACCTTCGTAGGAAACAGAGGTGATCCGGTCGCCTGCCCGGGTAACACCGGTGACGGCAGTGTATTCCGCGATCACCGCGCCGCGCATCCGGGCGCCCTTGGCCAGCGCCAGAGCGATGTTGCCGGGATCGGCCTGACCGTCGGTCGGCAACCAGACACCACCGGTCACGCCGTCGATGTTGAGATGGGGGTATTTCGCCTTGATCTCGGCCGGCGACATTTCCTCGACCGGGACACCGAAGGCCCGGGCCATGGCGGCGGAGCGGTGCAGTTCTTCCAGCCGTTCACCCGTGAGCGCGGCAGAGATCGACCCCACCACGCGGAAGCCGGTGGCGACGCCGGTTTCCGCCTCGAGCCCGGTATAGAGCTCGGCGGAATAGCGCGCGAGTTTGGTCATGTTGGAACTGGCCCGCAGTTGCCCGATCAGGCCCGCGGCGTGCCAGGTGGTGCCCGACGTCAGGCGTTTGCGTTCCAGCAGGACGACATCGGTCCAGCCGAGTTTTGCCAGGTGATAGGCGACGGAACAGCCGACGACACCGCCGCCGATGATGACGGCGCGGGCGTGGGTGGGCAGAGTGGTCATGAGGTCAGGGCTCCGGGCTGGGGAAGGGGGGGCGGATCGGCTGTGCCGATCTGGCCAAGGCGGCGGGACGCTGTCCCACCGCACCCCCCTGAGGTACTTGTGAAGCAAAAGAGGCAAGTCATGTGATCTGGAATCCCGCCGCCTGCAGCCGACGGGCGATTTCGGCGATGTGGGCGGGTCCGGTTTCGCAGCAACCGCCAACGATCGTGGCGCCCTGATCCACCCAGGCCATGACGTGGTCGGCGTAGGCTGCGGGGCTGAGATCGCGGGCGGTCAGGGCATCGACGGTGGGGGCGTCCTTCAAGAAATCCTTGGTGATCCGGGTGAAGCCATTGGCGTAGGCGCCGAAGGGTTTGCCAGAGGTTTTCAGCACAGTCAGCGCGGCGGGCATGGCTTCGGGCGCAGAGCAGTTGGCGAGGAGAGCTGCAGCGCCGGCGACATGGGGCAGGGCGTCAGCCAGCAGTTCGCCCGAACGCAGCAATGCGCCGTTTTCGTCATCGAGGGTGAAGGCGATCCAGACCGGCAGCGGGCAATCGGCTGCGGCCTGCATTGCCGAGCGGGCGTTCGCGACCGAGGCGACGGTTTCGAAAACGATCAGGTCGACCGTGTTCTGCATCAAGGCGATGCGTTCGGCGTAAAGCGGGATTGCCACCTCGTCCGGCGGGTGTTTGTCAGCGCGATAGCTGGCGCCGAGCGGCCCGATCGAGCCCGCGATACGCCCGCCGCCGTGTGCGGCGCGCGCGGCCGTCGCCTCGGCGAGGGCCGCGCGATTGAGATCCTCAAACCGGGCTTCGATCCCGCCCATCACCAGGCGGTCGCGATGTATCGCGTAGGTGTTGGTCGTGGCGATGGTGGCGCCGGCATTGAAATAGTCGCGGTGGACCTGTTCAACGAGGCCGGGGTGTTCGATCATCACCTGGGTGGACCAGAGCGGTGTCGGTTTGTCGCCTGCGCGATGGACGAGTTCCTGGCCCATGCCGCCGTCGAGAAGGGTGATCTTGTTCATTGTGGTTGTCCTTCTAGCGGGGGCCAGCCGCGCTACCATTGTCCCTTGGAGCAATGGCGCGACACTGGCGACCCCCGCGATATTTCCGGCAAGATGATGGGATCATGTGCGTAGCCGTTCGTTCTTTGGATCCCACAGCGGGCCATCGGGCTGTACCACGGCGCGACAGCGGGTGCCGAAGATGTCGACTTCGACCTCTGTTCCCGGCTGGGTCAGGTCGGGGCGCAGCATGGCCAGGGCGATGGAGGCGTTGACCCGGTGGCCCCATGTGCCCGAGGTGACTTCGCCCACGATCTGATCGCCATGCCAGAGCGTGGCCATGTAGGGCGCGTCGCAGTCGCCAGCGTCAACCTTCAGCGTCACCAGCCGTTTGGTCGGGCCGGTTGAGCGTTCGGTTTCCAGTGCGAGTTTGCCGGGAAAGTCCTTGGACCAGTCGATGAACCTGTCGAGCCCAAGCTGCAGCGCGGTGTAGTCGGTGGACAGGTCGCCTTTCCAGGCCTTGTAGCCCTTTTCAACCCGCAGGCTGTTGAGCGCGAACATGCCAAAGGGTTTGGCCCCGCCGGCAATCAGGGCATCGTAGATGGGGGTGGTGTCATCAATCTTGGAGTGGATTTCCCACCCCAGTTCCCCCGCGAAACTGACCCGGACCAGTTGTGCCCAGCGGCCCGCGATCTGCGCCGATTGATGGGTCAGCCAGGGTTGGGTCAGGTCGGCATCGGTGAGCGTTGACAGCAGCGCGCGGCTTTGCGGGCCGGTGACGATCTGGCAAGAGAAGTCTTGTGTGACGTTCGAGAGGCTGAATTGCGCGCCTGCGGGCAAGGACTTGGTCAGCCATTCCAGATCGTGCCATTCAGCGGCGGCAGCTGTGATCAGGAAGAAGAAATCATCGGCCAGGCGCATGGCGGACATTTCGGTCACAACGCGGCCGCGGGTGTCGGTGAAATAGAGCAGACCCAGCCGCCCGACCGAGGGCAGACGCCCGGTGCAAAGGCTGTTCAGCCAATCCGCAGCCCCCGGTCCTTGCAGCCGATAGCGCGAGAACCCGGGCAGGTCCAAGACGCCGACATGATCGCGGACCGCTTCGCATTCTTCCTTGATCCGGGGCGCCCATGGGCCCGTGCGGGCCCAGGTCTGGGTGGCCGCCTCTGACGTGTCGTCGCCGGGCTGCGCGAACCAGTTGGCGCGTTCCCAGCCGCCGTAGACGCCAAAGACCGCGCCCAGGTCTTTTACCGTGTTATGCACGGCAGACAGCTTTCGGTCGGGGGCGGCGGGCCAGCGGTGCCAGGGGAAGTGCATGGCGTATTCGTGGCCGTAGACCTCTTTAGCCTTTTCGACGCAATAGTCGTGATCGGTGTAGTCGGTATAGCGGCGCGGATCGCAGGACCACATATCCCATTCGGTCTGGCCCTCGGTCACCCACTCGGCCAGAACCTTGCCCGCGCCGCCGCCCTGGGTGATGCCGAAAGTAAAGACACAGGCCTCATAGGCGTTGGGCACACCGGGCATCGGGCCGATCAGGGGCAGGCCATCGGGGGCATAGGGGATCGGGCCGTTGATGTTGCGTGCCACCCCGCCAGTGCCCAGAAGGGGCACGCGGGCCATGGCGTCCTCGATATACCATTCCAGCCGTTCCAGATCGTCGGGATAAAGCTGAAAACTGAAATCCTCGGGCACGGGGTCATCGGGGCGGACCCAATGCACCTTGCAGTTGCGTTCATAGGGGCCAAGGTTGAAGCCGTTCTTTTCCTGCCGCAGGTAATAGCTGGAATCCACATCCCGCAGCAGCGGCAGTTTGCCGTTTTCCTTGGTATAGGTCGCCAGTTCCGGGATTTCCTCGGTCAGGAAATACTGGTGGCTCATCACCGCCATCGGCACGGTGCGCCCGCCATAGGGTTTGAACCACTCACCGACGCGCTGGGCATAGTAGCCTGCCGCGTTCACCACCTTTTCGCAGGTGATGTCGCCCTTGTCGGTGTGCACGATCCATTCCCCGTTCTGGCGACTGACACCTGTGGCGGGGCAGAACCGTTCGATCCGGGCACCGTTCATGCGCGCGCCCTTGGCCAGGGCCTGGGTCAGCTGCGCCGGGTCAATGTCGCCATCCCCCGGATCATAAAGCGCTCCCGCCAGGTCGTGGGTTTCCAGAAACGGATAGCGGTCCTTCAGATCGCTGACCTGCAACATCTCAAGGTCCATGCCCTGATAGCGGCCCATGCCGACGGCGCGTTCAAATTCCATCATCCGTTCGCGGGAATGGCCCAGGCGGATTGACCCGGTGACATGGTAGTTCATCGGATAGTCGACCTCGTCCGCCAGTTGGCGATACAGGTCGAGCGAATAGCGCTGCATGTTCATCACCGCCCAGGAGGTGCTGAAGGACGGGCAGTTGCCCGCCGCGTGCCAGGTGCTGCCTGCGGTCAGTTCGTTCTTTTCCAGCAGCACGCAGTCCCATCCGGCCTTGGCGATGTGATAGGCGCAGGAGGCGCCGACAACACCGCCGCCGATAATGACAACACGGGTCTGGGTTGGGAAATCGGTCATGGGTCAGTTCTCCCTTTGAGGCACGCCGTCGGCGATGTCGTAATAGTCGCCCTTGTCGGCGGTGAAGATGTGGATGCGCAGGTTCAGGCCGGTGGGGCCGTCGATGGACCCTGCGGAAAAGCTGATCGTGTCCTCGGTCTGGGCTTTCCAGAACAGGACCGAACCGCAGGTAGGGCAAAAGCCGCGTTTGGCGGTCGGGCTGGCGTGATACCAGCGCACGTCACCGGTGATGGTCAGATCGGTTTCGGCGCACCAGGCCGAGGCCCAGACATGGCCCGATTGCTTGCGGCACTGGGTGCAGTGGCAGGCAGCGGGTTGGCCGATCTCTCCGTCGGCGGTGTAGGTGACGGCGCCGCACAGGCAGCTTCCTTTCAGCATCAGGTCCCCCGTGGCAGGATGGTGGCGCCCAGCAAGACACCATAGAGGATGAAACAGGCGGCCATGATCCGGCGCACAATGATGTTGCCGATGGCCCCCAGCGCTGCACGACCCAGCGCGGCGCCCATCGCGGTATAGGTTATGTAGCTGAGGCTGGTGATGGTGAGCGCGGTGGGCACGATCACCCACATCTGCTGACCGATGGGCACGTCAGGCTGCACGAATTGCGAAAACGCGGCAAGGTAGCCCGCGACGGATTTCGGGTTGATCGTGGCGATCAGGAAGGCCCGGCGGTAGATGTGGCCGCGCTTCGGGGCTTCGGCCTTGATGGGGCGGGTGGCGCGGATCCAGTTGCGCGCCCCGGTCCAGATCAGTAACCCGGCCCCCGCGACCTTGGCGATCAGAAACCCGGTGGGGCTGGCCACGATCAGGGCGGTGATGCCGATGGCCGACAGGGTCAGAAACAGCAACGCCTGGGTCAAGATACCCAGGACGCCCCACAAAGACCGGGCGAAACCAAAGGTCATGCCGTTCAGGATACAGTTGACCGCGTTGGGCCCGGGCGAGGTGACGAACACCACCCAGAACAGCGCGAAAACGGTCCAGGCCTGAAAGGTCATCAATACACCGGCGGGGCAATGACCCAGATTGCAACGGCAGGGTCGTCATGGGGATTTTCCCAGCGGAACGGCACGCCGCGGATGCGGAAGCTGTCACCGGGGGTGAGATGAAAGGTTTGCCCGTTGATCCAGATGTCGAGCTTGCCGGACACGATATAGCCCACCTCTTGCGTGGGCCGGGTGCAGGTTTCGCCGATTTGCGCGCGAGGTTCGAATACACAATGCACCACTTCGAAATCGTCGGTCAGGTCGGGGGACAGCAGTTCTTCGACCAACCCCGACACCCGGCTGCCGATGGGGCGGCGGTTTCTGGCACGGACGATAAAGCCCGCTTCCTCTGCCGGGCCTTCCGACCGGAACAGGCTGGAAACCGACACGTCGAGCAATGCCGCGATGTGGCGCAGGTCGGTGATCGAGGGTTCCGAGATGTTGCGTTCGACCTGGCTGAGCCAGCCGACCGAACGACCCAGCCGGTCCGACAGGTCGTTCAGCGTCAGCCCGCGCGCCTTGCGCAGCGCCCGAAGATCGGCGCCCAGAGAGCTGGCATTGTCGGGCTGTTCGTGCCGCATCGGCGCGTTCCGGTCTGAGTCTGTCTCGGGCCAGCGTCGAACTGTTTTGTGAAAAAGTAAATGAAAATTTCACGAACGTGGAATTTTACGCGATAGCCTCAGCGAAAACCTGATCGAGGATCGTGCCCAATTCCTGCGCGTCGGATTCGGTGAAGGCATCGGGCCGGTCGCTGTCGATGTCGAACACGCCCAGCAATACGCCCGCTGCATTGCGCACCGGCAGCACCAGTTCAGAGCGGGTCGAAGAGGCACAGGCGATATGGCCGGGGAAGGCATCGACATCGGGCACAAGCTGTACCTGTCCGGTCCGGGCACAGGCGCCGCAAACGCCACGGTCGAACGGGATGACAAGACAGCCATGCCCGCCCTGGTAGGGCCCGATCTTGAGCAGGTTCGGCGCGACCACGCGGTAAAACCCAGTCCAGTCGAAGCGGTCGTCGGCGTGATGCACCTCGCAGGCGACGGTGGCCATCAGCGCAACCGTATCGGTTTCGCCGGTGGTAAGCGCGGTAAGGGTCTTGGCCAGGGTCAGGTAGTCGAGGGTCATCGAAGCGCCTTTGCAACGTGCGGGAGCGAGGGGTCAACCCCTCGCGCTCCCCGGGATATTTTCGGCAAGATGATGATCAGAGCCGTTCGATGGCAATGGCCGTGCCTTCGCCGCCGCCGATGCAGATCGCCGCGATGCCGCGTTTCAGCCCGCGCTTTTCCAGTGCGTTCAGCAGGGTGACAATGATCCGCGTTCCGGATGCCCCGATCGGGTGGCCCAGGGCACAGGCGCCGCCGTTGACGTTCATCACGTCGCGTGACAGGCCCATTTCATGCATGAAGGCCATGGGCACGACCGCGAAGGCTTCGTTCACCTCCCACAGATCGACATCGGATTTGGACCAGCCGATCCGGTCGAGCAGTTTTTGCGCGGCAGGGATCGGCGCGGTCGGAAACAGGGCCGGGGCCTGGGCGTGGCTGGCGTGGCCGAGGATACGGGCGCGCGGCGTGGCGCCAGCGGTATCGGCGGCGGCCATGGTCGACAGGATCAGCGCGGCAGCCCCGTCGGAGATCGACGAGGAATTGGCGGCGGTCACGGTACCGTCCTTGCGGAAGGCGGGCTTCAGCATCGGGATCTTTTCCGGCCGAGCCTTGCCGGGCTGTTCGTCGCGGGTGATGATTTCCTCGCCGGTGCGGGCATGCACCGTGACGGCAGTGATTTCGCCGTCGAAAGCGCCGGTGCGTTCGGCGTCCAGCGCGTTGGACAGCGACGCCAGCGCGTAGTGGTCCTGGGCTTCGCGGGTGAACTGGAACGCTTCGGCGCAGTCTTCGGCGAAGGTGCCCATCAGGCGGCCCTTGTCATAGGCGTCTTCCAGACCGTCGAGGAACATGTGGTCCACGACCTGCTGATGGCCGATGCGGGCGCCGTTGCGCATCTTGGGCAGCAGGTACGGGGCGTTGGTCATCGATTCCATACCGCCGGCTGCGATGGCTTCGGCGTGGCCAAGGGCCAGCCGGTCGAAGGCCATCATCGTGGTTTTCATGCCCGAGCCGCACATCTTGTTCAGCGTGGTGGCGGGCACCTCTTCGCCCAGACCGGCGGCAAAACCCGCCTGGCGTGCTGGAGCCTGACCCTGACCGGCGGGCAGAACGCAGCCCATCAGGAGCTCGTCCACGGTCTTCAGCCGGGCTTCTGCCAGTGCGGCGCGGATCGCCGCCCCGCCAAGGTCGGCTGCGCTCACGTCGCTGAAGACGCCCTGAAATCCCCCCATCGCGGTGCGCGCCGCACCGGTGATGACCACTTCCTGCATATTCGTTTCCTCCGGGTTTTCCCGCCTGACACATACCGAATGATAAGGATTGGCGTCTAGCGTGACGCTGGGTTTGTCAGAAGGAAGGGACCTGCCATGAATCTCTCGGGACGCCGCGTCGGGTCGGCATATGTGATTTCAGTGGACGAGCCGCGGATCGACGCCGCCGTTGCCATCCAGTTCAAGGACCAGATGCGGGCGTTGACCGCGACGGCCACGGGACGCGTGGTGCTGGACCTGTCGGGTGTGACGTTCGTCGACTCCAGCGGGTTGGGGGCGATCGTCGCGTCGATGAAGCAGATGGACAAGGGGCAGACGCTGGAACTGGCGGGGCTGATGCCCAACGTGCACAAGGTGTTTGAACTGACCAGGATGAACACGGTGTTCCGAATCCACGGCGATCTTGATGCGGCCTTGGGGCGGCACGCAGGCTGACACGGGCAAGGGGCAGGCGGCTGCGCACCGTGGAAATCATGCACCAGACAGCCGAAAACCAGGTGCTTTTCGCGCATCGCTTCGACGCGACGGCGGACAGCGTTCGCCAGACCGTGCAACTGGCCTGCGCCGCACTGGTGGCGGTCGGCGTGGGCGATGACGCCCGTGGAACCATCGAACTGGTGTTGGCGGAAGCGTTGAACAATGTAGTTGAGCATGCCTATGCCGGATGTGCGCAGGGACGTATCGATACCGAGCTGCGTCGGGCCCCCGGGCAGGTGCGGATCGAGATCCGGGATCAAGGTGCGCCGCTGCCCGGTGGCGCGTTGCCCTGGTGCCCTAGGGATGGCTTGGCCGATGTGCGGCAGAGCTTGCCGGAGGGCGGCTTTGGCTGGCAGTTGCTGGTGCGGTTGACGCGGCACATCTGCTATGTCCGCATCGACGGGGAAAACCGGTTGACCCTGGTGATCGACCACGACTGGTGGAACGCGCCGAAACCTAGCCCCAGCTGACATCCCCGAGGAAGATATAGCCCGCGCCATAAATCGTCTTGATCAGGCGCGGGTTTTTCGGGTCTTCACCCAGCTTGGTGCGCAGCCGCGAAATCCGCACGTCCATCGCGCGGTCAAAGGTTTCGCCGGCACCACCGCCCAGCGACTCCTGCATCTGTGCGCGCGTGATCAGACGTTTGGGCGCCTGCAGGAACAGGCGCAGGACCTCGCCCTCGGCATGCGAAAACGGGGTTTCGCGGCCTGTCGTGTTTTCCAGTGCGTAGCGGTCGAAATGCACGGTCCAGCCGTTGAAGCGCGCGGTGTCGCTTTGCGGGGCGCTGGTCCGGGTGCTGCGCAGGCGGGCGCGGACCCGGGCCACGACCTCTGCCGGGTCGAACGGCTTGATGATGTAGTCATCGGCGCCCAGTTCCAGCCCGGTCACCCGGTCCTGCACCTGCGCCCGGCCGGAAATGATGATGACCGTCGCGCCCTGTTCCAGCGCCAGCCGGTGCACCAAGGTCAGCCCGTCGCGGTCCGGCAGTCCCAGATCGACAAGACAGACATCCGGGGTGGTTCGGCGCAAGGCGGCTTCGAATTCCGTGGCGCGGGCAAAGGCGAGGGTGCGGAACCCGGCCTCTTCCAGCGCGTCGGTCAGCATCGACCGGATCGCCGGCTCGTCGTCAAGAATGGTTACAAGCGGTTGTGTCATGCGGCCTGCCTTGCCTGCCCCAGAAAGCCAGCAAGCTGGGCGGCGGAAAAGGGTTTCGTCAACAGCGACGTGCGGTCACGCGCGGTGCGATGCAGCGGGTGGTCGGCGGGCAACGATGTCATCAACAGCACCCGCCGTTCGGGCAACCTGTCCAACAGATCGACACCGGTCAGCGTGCCCTCCAGCCGGATGTCGGACAGGATCGTCTTGATTTCGGGCAGGCCGTTGGCCAGCGAAACGGCCTCATCCACGGTGGTTGCCTCGATCACCGAATGGCCCAGTTCCGTCAGCATGTCCCGGATCGAGGCGCGCAGGTCGGGGTTGTCTTCGACCAGCAGGACAAGGCCGGGTTCTGGCAGGCTGGCCACGCGGCGTAACGGCAAGCGCAGCGACACGACGGCGCCGGTGTCGGTATTGTCCAGCCGGACCTCACCCCCCGCGAGCTTGGTCATGTCATACACCATCGCAAGCCCCAGCCCTGATCCGTCGGACCCTTTGGTGGTAAAGAACGGGTCAAGCCCGTGGCGCAGCGCTTCGGGCGAAAAGCCGGGTCCGGTGTCGGTCACACGGAATTCGATCCAGGTGTCCATCACCTCGGACGCGGTCAGGGTTATGGTGCCACCCCCCTTGCACGCGTCGCGGGCGTTCAGGATCAGGTTCAGCAGGCTGTCCTGCAACATCCCCGGGTCCAGCAGAACGTCGGCTTCGGTCTGGTCGATCACCTGCAAGGTCACGTCATCGGGCAGGGACGGGTTGGCCAGCGTTTGCAGGTCTGACAGGAACGGTCCAGGGTGCATCGGTTCGGGGCGGTAGCTTCGCGGGCCGGTCATGTCAGCGATCTTGTGCAGCAGGGTTCCGCCGCGCTGCGCCGCCTGCTGCGTGGCGCGAACAAGGGCCATCGCCTCTGGCTCCAGGCCCATCCGGCTGAGTCGAGACTGCATGCCAAGTATGATCGTCAGCAGGTTGGAAAAGTCATGTGCCAGTCCACTGGTCAACTGCGCCGCGATTTCGCGCCGCTTGGTCTGTTGCAGGGCTGCACGGGCCTGGGTTTCCTCGGTCACGTCCATCGACAGGATATAGACGCCCCGCTCGTCCTGATCGGGTGTGAACACCGCGCGGATCCGGCGGAAACTTTCGCGGTGGGTGAACTCGAAGGTGCTGGCATTGCCGCCATAGGCGGTTTCCAGGTGCGGTCGTACCTTGGCATAGGCATCTGGCCCCAACGCATCGGATATGTGCAGGCCAAGGATGTTCGACGGACGACCCGGCATCACCGAGCTCAGCCGCCGGTTGGAATAGGTATAGCGGCCATCGGCATCGACATGGGCGATATGCGCCGGCATCATTTCGGTGGTCAGGCGGGTTCGTGCCTCCGATTCCGTTAATTGGCGGCGGGTTTCCTGCAATGCCGTGATGGTTGCGGCCAATTCACGGTTGGTTGCGGCCAATTCTTCGGATCTTGCCAGCACTTCTTCTGACAACAGGGCAGACCGGGTGCGCAGCAGTTTCTCTTGCTCTTTCACCTGACTGATATCGGTATAGACGGTGACCCAGCCACCTTCGGGCAGCGGCGCGCCTTCGACGCTGATCGTCTGACCGTTGGCCCGCGTGCGTTCCATGTAGTGGGATTCGAAAGCCAGCGCGGTTTCCACCCGGTCACGCACGAATCGCTCAAGATCGTCGATCGGCCCGTATTCACCGCGGGTCGCGAGGTGGCAGATGGTCTCCTCGAACCCGGCGCCGGGGGTTGTCAGCCTGTCGGGCAGGTCAAACATCTCGGCGAAACGGCGGTTGCAGACCGCCAGCCGCAGATCGTTGTCATAGATCGTCAGGGCTTGCTGGATCAGGTTCAGCCCGGCCTGCGTCAACGCATCCTTACGTGTCATGACACGTTCCTCCCGGTTCTTCGCTACCACCCGTGGGGTCGACAGCAAACCCCGATGCGTGGCCTGTTACAATTCGTAAGATTTGAGAAATGATCAGGAAAAAGTTGACCGCCACCGTGCACCTTGTCCAAATGGACGCTGAGCCGTGGGGAGAAACGGCTGGCCTGTGCAAACGGGCATTTGGGAGGACGACTTTTGGCACACATGACAGAGGGCGCAGCCGGTCTGCGCTCGATCCCTGCGCTGTTGCACCGCAATGCCACGCAATATGCCAACGCACCGGCGTATCGCGAAAAGGAATTCGGCATCTGGCAGACCTGGAGCTGGGCCGAAACCGAGAAAGAGATCGAAGCACTGGCGCTTGGGCTGCTGAACCTGGGCGTCAACAAGGGCGACTATATCGCCATCATCGGACGCAACCGTCCCTATCTGTACTGGTCGATGGTTGCCGCGCAGTCCGTGGGCGCGGTTCCCGTGCCGCTGTATCAGGACGCTGTCGCGGAAGAGATGGAATATGTGCTGGCCCATTGCGGGGCCCGGTTCGTGATCGCCGCCGATCAAGAACAGGTCGACAAGGTGATCGAGATCCAGGACGACCTGCACCAGTTCGAACACATGATCTATCTCGATGCGCGCGGGATGCGGAAATACGACCACCGCCGCCTGCATCAGTATTCGCATGTGCAAGATCAGGGCCGTGCCGCTTATGACGAGTTCATCGAGGAACTGAAGGCGCGGCGCGATTCGCTGGATTACGACGACACCTGCGTGATGCTGTATACCTCGGGCACCACCGGCAAGCCCAAGGGCGTGGTGCTGTCGAACCGGAACATCATCGAAACCGCTCGAGCGTCTTCGGAATTTGATCACCTCAAAGCCAATGACGAGGTGCTGGCCTATCTGCCGATGGCCTGGGTGGGTGATTTCATCTTCTCCATTGGTCAGGCGTACTGGACCGGGTTCTGCGTGAACTGCCCGGAATCTCCTGAAACCATGATGACCGATCTGAAAGAGATCGCGCCGACCTATTTCTTTGCACCGCCGCGGGTGTTCGAGACCCAGCTGACCAACATCATGATCCGGATGGAAGATGCGGGGTCGTTCAAGCGCAAACTGTTCAAGAATTTCATGGACCACGCCCGAAAGGTCGGCCCGAAGATCCTGGATGGTGAGCCGGTCAGCGGCATGGACAAGCTGAAATATGCGCTGGGCAACCTGATGGTCTATGGCCCGCTGAAGAATGCCCTGGGTTTTTCCAAGGTCCGCGTCGGCTATACTGCGGGTGAAGCGATCGGGCCGGAAATCTTCGACTTCTACCGCTCGCTGGGCATCAACCTGAAACAGCTTTACGGCCAGACCGAGGCTACGGTGTTCATCACCCAGCAGCCTGATGGGCAGGTGCGGTCGGACACCGTGGGTGTGCCGTCGCCAGGTGTGGAACTTCGCATCGCCGAAAATGGCGAAGTCTTCTATCGCTCGCCCGGTGTGTTCGTCGAGTACTACAAGAACGCCGAAAGCACCGCCGATACCAAGGATGCCGAAGGCTGGGTGGCCACCGGCGATGCGGGTTTCATCGAGGAAGCGACGGGGCATCTGCGGATCATCGACCGTGCCAAGGACGTGGGCCAAATGGCCGACGGCCGCATGTTCGCGCCCAAGTATGTTGAGAACAAGCTGAAGTTCTTCCCGAACATCCTCGAAGCGGTGGTGTTCGGCGCGGGGCGCGACCGTTGCACCGCCTTCATCAACATCGACCTGACGGCGGTGGGCAACTGGGCGGAACGCAACAACATCGCCTATGCGTCTTACCAGGAACTGGCCGGTCACCCGCAGGTGCTGGACACGATCCAGAACCATATCGAAGAGGTGAACCAGTCGGTTGCGCAAGACGAGATGCTGTCGGGCTGCCAGATCCATCGCTTTCTTGTGCTGCACAAGGAACTGGATGCTGATGATGGCGAACTGACCCGGACCCGCAAAGTGCGCCGCAAGATCATCGCCGAGAAGTTCCAGGACCTCGTTACCGCGCTCTATGACGGATCGACCAGTGTCTATACCGAGACCGAGGTGACCTATGAGGATGGCCGCAAAGGCGCAATCAAGGCGACACTGGAAATCCGCGATGCCAAGGTGATGCCGATCGCAACGAAGATGGCGGCGGAATGATGGGCCGCTCGCGCTGCGCGCATCGCCCCGGCCCTCATCCCGCAGGATCTGTTGCAAACTTTTTCAAAGCGCCGGTCAGCGCCGAGCGGAGAACCTAGATGAAAGACACCGAAGGCTATATTACGGCAGACGGTCGCAAGATTGGCGGCGTGCTGATGGAAATGAAGAACATCACCCTGCGGTTTGGCGGCGTGGTGGCGATCAAGGACATCAGTTTCGACATCCGTGAAGGCGAGATTCGCGCGATTATCGGCCCGAACGGGGCCGGCAAATCGTCGATGCTGAACGTCATTTCAGGCTTCTACATCCCGACCGAAGGCGAGGTCTGGTATCAGGGCAGCAAACGCCCGCAGATGAAGCCCTACAAGGTTGCGCAACAGGGTATCGCCCGGACCTTTCAGAACATCGCGCTGTTCGAGGGGATGACCGTTCTAGACAACATCATGACGGGTCGCCTGACCCACATGAAGGCCAACCTGGTTCAGCAGGCACTGTGGTGGGGCAAGGCGCGCGAGGAAGAGATGGCCAACCGCGAGAAGGTCGAGAAGGTGATCGACTTCCTTGAAATTCAGAACATCCGCAAGACGCCGGTGGGCCGTTTGCCCTATGGTCTGAAGAAGCGGGTGGAACTGGCGCGCGCGCTGGCGGCCGATCCGTCGCTGTTGTTGCTGGATGAACCGATGGCGGGGATGAACGTCGAGGAGAAAGAGGACATGAGCCGCTTTATCTTGGATGTGAACGACGAATTCGGCACCACCATCGCGCTGATCGAACACGACATGGGGGTGGTCATGGACCTGTCCGACCGCGTTGTCGTTATGGACTATGGCAAGAAGATCGGGGACGGCACGCCCGATGAGGTGCGCAACAACCAGGATGTGATCGACGCCTATCTTGGCGTGTCGCACGACTGACGGGGGACGGAAATGCCTGATCAACTGATTTTCGCGATGGAAGTCACCCTGAACGGCCTGATGGCCGGGGTGCTGTATTCGCTTGTGGCGCTGGGCTTTGTACTGATCTTCAAGGCCTCTGGGATTTTCAACTATGCTCAGGGGGTGATGGCGCTGTTCGCGGCGTTGACCCTGGTGGGGATCCAGCAGGGTCAGGTGCCGTTTTCACACCTGATCAATGCGATTTTCGGAACGGACCTGCACCATTTCGGCTGGCACGTTCCGGCGGTGATCGCGATCATTCTCACCGCCTGTGTCATGGTGCTGTTTGCCTGGATCGTCGAACGCTACATCCTGAAACATCTGGTCAACCAGCCCGACATCATCCTGTTCATGGCGACCATTGGCTTGGCCTATTTCATGGAAGGCTTTGGTGACCTGATGTGGGGGGCCGATATCAAGAAACTGGACGTGGGTCTGCCGCAAGGCATCAACGATACCATCGACCAGGTCACCTATGGCTGGTTTGGCTACGGGTTCTTTATCGACAACCTGGATATCGTGGCGACGGTGATCGCGGTGCTGCTGGTGGTGTCGTTGACGCTGTTCAGCCAGTATTCCAAGCAGGGTCGTGCGTTGCGCGCGGTGGCCGATGACCACCAGGCGGCGCTGTCTGTGGGCATTTCGCTGCGGTTCATCTGGGTGCTGGTCTGGTCGATCGCGGGGTTCGTCGCGCTGGTCGCGGGGATCATGTGGGGCGCAAAGTCCGGCGTGCAGTTCAGCCTGTCGCTGATCGCGCTCAAGGCGCTGCCGGTGCTGATGCTGGGTGGATTCACCTCGATCCCGGGGGCGATCGTCGGTGGTTTGATCATCGGCGTGGGCGAAAAACTGTTCGAATTTTCCATCGGTCCAATGATCGGCGGCGCTACGGAAAACTGGTTCGCCTATGTTCTGGCGCTGATTTTCCTGGTGTTCCGTCCGCAGGGCTTGTTCGGCGAAAAGATCATCGAAAGGGTTTGATCGGTGTTCGTTCCGCAGGTTTTCATACGCCGATCAGGCCGATTTGCCGCGGCCACGGGTGCTGACAGCGCTAACGAAATCCTTGCTCGAAACGATGTTCCTTTGTTCTACTGCCATGGTCTGGGCGCGGCTGGAACCGCAGCCTCCAAAGACGAGGGAGAGAGACTATGAACAAACTGATCGCAATCGTGAACGTGATTGCCTGGGCGGGATTCTGGGCATTCGGATACCTGGCGTTGACCGCCGACCCTGAAAACGGCAGCCAGATTCTGACCGCGCTGATCCTTGCCGCCATCGGCGGAGGCGTGGGTATGCTGGCGTACCTGAAACTGGTCTGCCACTGCGAAGATACCGGCTATGCCGAGCGCCCGAAGCGCGCGGTGCCGGAACAATACCGAACCGACGATTGAGGGAGTGAGCCCAAATGATCTACCGCGAGGCCGGTGATTTCAAAACGTCCTATGTCGAGGACAGCCAGACCTTCCCGATCCGGTTCGACCGTATCGCGTTCTACGTCACTATGGCGGTGGCGTTCCTGGTGATCCCGTTTTTCATCAACGACTACTGGGCGAACGCCGTCTTCGTGCCGTTCCTGATCTATGCGATCGCGGCGCTGGGGCTGAACATCCTGACCGGCTTTGGCGGCCAGGTCAGCCTTGGCACCGGCGGGTTCATGGCTGTGGGGGCCTATGCCTGCTACAAGCTGATGACTACTTTCCCCGAGATCAGCATGTTTGTGCATATCCTGATTTCCGGCGGGATCACGGCGTTGGTCGGCGTGCTGTTCGGCCTGCCGTCGCTGCGGATCAAGGGGTTCTACCTGGCAGTTGCAACGCTTGCGGCGCAGTTCTTTCTTGTGTGGCTCTTCAACAAGGTGCCGTGGTTTTATAACTATTCAGCCTCGGGGCAGATTTCCGCGCCCGAACGCTCGGTTTTTGGCATCATCGTCACCGGCCCGCAGACCGAGGCCTGGGCGAAGTACCTGTTCTGTCTGATCTTCGTGGTGCTGCTGGCCTGGATCGCCCGCAACCTGACCCGCGGGTCGGTGGGGCGCAAATGGATGGCGATCCGCGACATGGATATCGCAGCGGAAATCATCGGGGTGAACCCGCTGATGGCCAAGCTGACCGCATTTGCCGTTTCGTCCTTTTTCGTGGGCGTGGCCGGGGCGCTGTTCTTCTCGGTCTATCTTGGCGCGGTCGAGGTCGGCGAGGCGTTCGGCATCCAGAAATCGTTCCTGGTGCTGTTCATGATCATCATCGGCGGGCTGGGGTCGATCTTTGGCTCTTTTGCGGGCGCGGCCTTCATGGTGCTCTTGCCGGTTTTGTTGAAAAACGTGCTGGTGGGGGGGCTTGGCTGGCCCACCGATCTGGCCGCCCATCTGGAATTCATGATCGTTGGAGGATTGATCGTGGTGTTCCTGATCCTTGAACCGCATGGCCTGGCGCAGCTTTGGCGCCTGACCAAGGAGAAACTGCGGCTCTGGCCGTTCCCGCACTAAGGGGCCGGCAGACAAGACGACGACCGGGGGAAACCCCGCGACAGAAACCATCGGATGAAATCAAGGGAGGAATAACCCGATGAAAATGAAACTGGCAACTCTGGCGCTTGGCGCTGCGATGGCCGCCGGACCGGCACTGGCTGACCTGACCTTTACCGCCCTCAGCTACCGTACCGGGCCCTATGCTGCAAACGGGATCCCGTTCGCTGACGGCTATCAGGACTATTTCACCCTGCTGAACGAGCGCGATGGCGGCATCGGTGGTGAAAAGGTCAACCTGATCGAATGTGAAACCGGCTATAACACCGAAAAGGGTGTGGAATGCTATGAATCCACCAAGGGCACTGGCGCGCTGGTGTATCAGCCGCTGTCGACCGGCATCACCTATCAGCTGATCCCCAAGGTCACTGCTGACGGCATCGCGCTGCACTCGATGGGCTATGGCCGGACCTCGGCCAAGAACGGCGAAGTGTTCCGCAACATCTTCAACTACCCGGCCAACTACTGGGACGGTGCCTCGGTCGCGATCAAGTATCTGCTCGGCGAAAACGGCGGTGACCTGTCCGGTAAGAAGGTTGCCCTGGTCTATCACAACTCGGCCTACGGCAAGGAACCGATCCGCACGCTGGAAGAACTGGCCAAGAAGCACGGTTACGAACTGTCGCTGCTGCCGGTCGACCACCCCGGGCAGGAACAGAAGTCGCAGTGGCTGCAGATCCGCCGCGAGCGTCCCGATTATGTCATCATGTGGGGCTGGGGCGTGATGAACCAGGTCGCCATCCAGGAAGCCGTGAACATCCGTTTCCCGATGGAAAACTTCATCGGTGTCTGGTGGTCGGGATCTGAAAACGACGTGCTGCCCGCAGGGGCCGGTGCCGATGGCTACAAGGCGCTGACCTTCCACAACCTGGGCGACGATTATCCGCTGTATGATGACATGCGCAAGTATGTGCTCGATGCGGGCAAGGCCGCAGGTGCAGGCGACAACCTGGGCACTGCTCTGTATAACCGTGGCATGTATGCCGCCATGCTGGCCGCCGAAGCCGCAAAGACCGCTCAGGCCCTGGCAGGCACCAGTGCAATCAACCAGGCGCAGATGCGCGATGGCATGGAAGCACTGGAAATCACCCAAGAGAAGATGGAAGCGATCGGTCTGCCGAACTTCGGTCCGACCTTCTCGGTCAGCTGCCAGAACCACGGTGGTGAAGGCTATGTGGCGGTTTCCCAGTGGGATGCCGGCGCCGGTGAGTGGAAGATGATCACCGACTACATCCAGTCGGATCAAGAGGTTCTGAACGCTCTGATTGCCGAAGATTCGGCAGCCTTCGCGGCAGAAAACAACATCACCCCGGGCTGCAACTAAGCCTGAACGAACTGTCCGGTCCGCCATTCCGGCGGGCCGGGCCCACCGCCCGCCAAAGTCAGGGAGCCGCCATGCTGGACGCCGCACCGACACAACAAGAGACTGTTCTTGAGGTCAACAATATCGAGGTGATCTATAATCACGTGATCCTCGTGCTGAAAGGGGTCAGCCTGAAGGTGCCCAAGGGCGGTATTACCGCGCTTCTGGGCGGCAACGGGGCTGGCAAGACGACGACGCTCAAGGCGATCTCGAACTTGCTGCATTCCGAACGTGGTGAAGTGACCAAAGGCAACATCAAGTACCGCGGCCGCCCGGTGCAGGATCTGGACCCGGCCGAAATGGTCAAGGCAGGCGTTATCCAGGTTATGGAAGGCCGCCACTGTTTCGAACACCTTACGGTCGAGGAAAACCTTATGACCGGCGCCTATACGCGCAAGGCCAGCAAGGCGGAAATCGCGCAGGACCTGGAAATGGTCTATTCCTATTTTCCGCGCCTGAAGGAACGCCGAAAGTCGCAGGCGGGCTATACCTCTGGCGGAGAGCAACAGATGGTTGCCATCGGTCGTGCGCTGATGAGTCGACCGGAGACGATCTTGCTTGATGAGCCTTCGATGGGCCTGGCGCCGCAGTTGGTGGAGCAGATCTTCGAGATCGTGAAAGCGGTCAACGAAGGCGAAGGCGTGACCTTCCTTCTGGCCGAGCAGAATACCAACGTCGCGCTTCGCTATGCGCACTATGGCTATATCCTGGAATCCGGTCGTGTCGTGATGGATGGTCCGGCCAAGGACCTGCGCGAAAACCCGGACGTCAAGGAATTCTACCTGGGCATGTCGGACGACGGTCGCAAGTCCTTCCGCGAGGTGCGCAGCTATCGCCGCCGCAAGCGTTGGCTGGCCTGACGAAAGACCCGCGCCGCCGCGCCATTCTGCGCTGCGGTGCGACCCCCGAACCAAACACGCAACATCGGGCGCCCGGTCTGATCCCCGGCGCCATATGAGGACGATTTGGCATTTGCACGCCGCATATCCAAGGATGAGAGAGGGTCAGGCCCCGACCAGCACCTTCATCTCGGTGATCCGCGCCAGCGCCTCTTCGCGGGTGTTACGGATGTTGGGTCGGAAATCCTGTGTCTCGGCGCGCAAGCGGATGTCCGCCTCGGTCTCCGATCCGGTGGCATAGCGGACAGACCCAAGCGAGGCCGCGATGTTCAGCGACTTTCCGCGATGGGCAAAGCTGACCCAGGCCGCAGGCTCGATACGGCAGCCATTGTAGTTGATCAGGAAGAACCATTTGCGCCCGGTCTCGGTGATCCGCTCTTCGATGTGGTCGTAGAAATCGTTTACGTCTTTCGACGTGTAGAATGTGAAGTACGAGAAATCGACATCCATGATGCTTTCGGCGTCGTCGAAACTGATGCGACGCACGAAGTCGCCCAGGCTGTAGTTCGAGTCATGCTGGATGCGCATGCGGCGCTTGCTTGGCAGGCTTTCCAGCCGCGCAAGCGCCCCGTCGCGGTCAGAAAACAGGTTCGGATCGAAGGCTTCGGTATTGGCATCGCGTTCGATCTGCGCGCGGGTTGCATCAGACGCGTCGAACCGCACCGACCCCATGGAATGCGCAAGGTTCAACGCCTTGCCCCGGCGTGCATAAGCGAACCAGGCAGAGGTGTCGATCCGTGTGGCGTTCAGGTTCACCAAAAAGAACCAAAGCTCTTCACCGGTCGCGGCAATGCGTTCCTCGATCTGGTCGTAGAACCGGTTGACGGTCGCCGTGCTGTCAAACGTGAAGTTCGAGAAATCGGCCTCCATGATCTGGCGGTCCTCGTCAAAGGTGATGCGGGGATCGAATTCGGTAACAGACATGGCAGGCCCTTCTCATACACGCAGTTGGGGAAATCTAAGGTCTGGCCGCGCGTCAGACCTTGTCTCAGATCAAGGAATCGTGCCGCACTCTGGCGGCCAGAACGGAGGGGCGCATGAGCACCTATTTCGATACGTTGGAAACCCGCAGCGCCGACGAACGCGCCGCGGCGTTGGCCGTGGCGCTGCCTGAACAAATCGCCCGAGCCAAGGCTTTGCCCGGCTATGCCGCGTCGCTGGGCGATACGGATCCGGGCGTTGTGACGGATATGACGGCGCTTGCGGCCCTGCCGGTCCTGCGCAAGTCCACCTTGGGTGACGCACAGGCCAAGGCGGCCCCCTTTGGCGGATTCACCGTGAAACCGGCGCATGGCTTCGCCCATGTGTTCCAGTCACCCGGCCCGATCTACGAGCCGGGCGGGGTGGACCGTGACTGGTGGCGGGTGGGCCGGTTCCTGCATGCCTGTGGTATCGGGCAGGGTGACATCGTTCAGAATTGCTTTGGCTATCACCTGACCCCGGCCGGAATGATCTTTGAATCAGGGGCACGCGCCGTTGGGGCCGCGGTTCTGCCCGCGGGCACCGGTCAGACCGAGTTGCAGGTTAGAGCCGCCGCGGATGTCGGGACCACGGCCTATGCCGGAACGCCGGATTACCTGAAGGTGATCCTCGACAAGGCGGCAGAGATGGGGGTCGACCTGAAGATCACCAAGGCCGCCGTCGGGGGCGGCGCGCTGTTCCCGTCGCTGCGTCAGGAATACGCCGATCGTGGCATCACGTGCCTGCAATGCTATGCCACAGCCGACCTTGGGAACATTGCCTACGAAAGTCCGGCGATGGAGGGCATGATCATCGACGAAAACGTTATCGTCGAGATTGTCACCCCCGGCACCGGAAACCCCGTTGCGCCGGGGGAGGTGGGGGAAGTCGTGGTGACGACACTGAATCCTGACTATCCGCTGATCCGTTTCGCCACCGGCGACCTTTCGGCGGTTCTGCCGGGTGAAAGCCCTTGTGGCCGAACCAACACCCGGATCAAGGGCTGGATGGGCCGCGCCGACCAGACCACCAAGATCAAGGGCATGTTCGTTCGTCCCGAACAGGTGGCCGCGCTGGTCTCACGTCATGAAGAGGTGAGTCGCGCCCGCGTGATTGCAACCCGCGAGGGTGAGATGGACGTGATGACCATTCAGATCGAAACAGATGGAAACAATCCCGACACTTATTCGGGGACTGTTTCGGAAGTGTTGAAAATGAAGGGTCGAATTGAGCTTGTGGGCAAAGGCACCCTTCCCAACGACGGCAAAGTGATCGACGATCAACGGGTCTACGAGTGATTTTTCTCGGAGGGGGCCATGATCCGTATCCTTGTCGCCAGTGTGCTGGCGGCGATGGTCGCGTTGCCCGTCAGCGCGCGCGACCTCGCATTCTTGATTGGAAATGCCGATTATTCACGGCTTGAACCGGTGCCAGAGGCCCGGCAGATGGCCGGGCTTGCGGGGCAGTTCCGACAAGCAGGGTACGAGGTCGAGATTCTCGACAACCTTGATGCCGCGCGCAACGCAGCGTTCACCGACTTGTTGCGCACCCGTGCAAGGGATGCGGATCGTCTGGTTGTCGTTCTGTGTGGGCAGATCGTGTCGCATGGCTTCGACGGCTGGCTTCTTGGGACCGATGCCAAGGCCGAGGCCGTCGCTGATCTGGACAGCGAGGGTCTGTCGATCCGCACTTTGGCCGAGATTTCGAAATCCCATCCTGACAAAGCGTTGATCCTGGTGGCCGCAACAAATGCCGCGGCCCCGGTTCTGCCGGGGGCAGGTACGGATCTGGGGGGCATGTGGATGCCCAAGGGCGTGACCTTGCTGCAAACGCCGACGGATCGCTTGATGACCCTTGTGCAGGGGGGCTTGTTGCAGCCGGGCCAGTCGCTGCGCGACCTGGTCGTGGCCTCTGACGGGGTGCTGCGGCCTGCGGGCTATGTCACCGATGCGCCGCTGGTCGACGACCCGGCAGAAAAGGCGTGGATGGCGGCGATGGCGCGGGGCGGGCTCGTGGATTACCAATCCTTCCTGACCCGTTTCCCCGACAGTGCACAAGCCGCGCAGGCGCAACAGCGAATCGCGACCCTTCACGAACAGCGTCGTCAGCGCGCCGAAGGCGTCGAACGCCGGGTTGCAGCCAGCGAAACTGCCAGAAAATACATCCAGCGCGACCTGGACCGTTTGGGCTATGACACCCGCGGAATCGACGGAATATTCGGGCAGGGTACACGCGGCGCGATCGCCGCGTGGCAGACATCGCGCGGTCTGGGCGGGGTGCGTGGATATCTGACCGCCGACCAGGTTGCATTGCTGCACACCCAGGCGCGCCGCTTTGCCGAACGCACTCCGGCGCCGGCCCGCACAGTGCGGGTGTCCGCGCCAGAGGCGTCGTCCTTGTCCAGCCTGACCACCCGCCGCCGGGTCGAAGAACGGCTGGCCCAGATGGGCTATGGAACGGGTGCCGTGGACGGCCGGTTTGACATGGCCACCCGCAATGCAGTGCGGCGTTATCAGAGAGATCGCGGACTGGACGTGACCGGGTTTGTCACGCCGCATACGCTCGCGGTGCTGATGGCCGGGCGGCTGTAAGCCCCATCAATGGCTTGAAACGAAAGAAGCCACCCGATTGGGTGGCTTCTTTACCAGTGTTCATCCGAACGCTCAGCCCTGACGGGCTTTGAACCGGCGCTGCGTCTTGTTGATCACATAAACGCGGCCCTTGCGGCGCACAACGCGGCAGTCGCGGTGGCGGCTCTTGAGCGAGCGGAGCGAGTTTGCAACTTTCATGTCCAATCTCTCCTCTTGTCGCGGCGCGCGAGCGCCTCAGTTTCGGATACCTCGAGCCTTCCGGCCCAAGGCGGTGAATTCCATGGTGGGCGGTACTGGGATCGAACCAGTGGCCACTACGATGTCAACGTAGTGCTCTACCGCTGAGCTAACCGCCCGTATGGTCAGTCGCGTGTTCCCGGCCCCGTCAGAAAAACGGGGCGCGGTAATCCGCGCCTTGGACCGCTCCTATAAAAGGAGTCGGGACCGGGATCAAGGGCTTTTGGCAAGAGAAAAATTTGGTCTATTGTACCCCTGACGGAGGACCAATGCCCAAGGTAGCTTTTCACCTGCAAGAACCCGATGCGCTGACATCCTGCGTGGTGTTCGCGTCGCCCCACAGCGGGCGCGATTATCCCTGGTCCTTCCTGCGCCATACGGTGCTGGATGAACACAGCATCCGCACCTCTGAAGATGCGTATGTCGATCGCCTGTTCGATTGCGCCCCGCGATTTGGTGCGCCGTTGCTGCGGGCCGGGGCGCCGCGCGCCTTTGTCGATCTGAACCGCAGCGCGGACGAACTGGATCCCGCGCTGGTCGACGGGGTGCGCCGGATCGGGCACAACCCGCGAGTCGCGTCCGGCCTGGGCGTCGTGCCGCGTGTGGTGGCCAATGGCCGCGCGATCTATAGCGGCAAACTGCCGTTATCCGAAGCGTACCGCAGGCTGGATCGCTATTGGCACCCCTATCACCGTGAATTGCTGAACCTGCTGACCCGCGCGCGCCAGCAGTTCGGTCAGACCGTTTTGATCGACTGCCATTCCATGCCGCACGAAGCGTTGGACAATGCCGCGCATGTTGGTGGGCGGCGGCCAGACATCGTGATTGGTGACCGGTTCGGATCCTCGGCGCGCAGCGATATCGTCGAACAGGTCGAAGCGGCGTTTGCCAACGCAGGCTTTGCCGTTGCGCGCAACGCTCCTTTCGCAGGGGCCTACATCACCCAGAACTACGGTCGTCCTTCGCGCCATCAGCACGCCATCCAGATCGAGATCGACCGGGCGTTGTACATGGACGAAGCGGCGATTCGCCCGAACGCCAATTTCCATGCGATCCGTCGTATTCTGCGGGGTGTCGTGGCCGAACTGGCGGCCATCGGCAGCACCGACACTGCGCTGGCCGCGGAATAGCAGTCAGGCCAGCAGCCGTTGCAATGCCGCCTTCAGCGGGGCGGCGTCTTCGAACTGCAGGCGCACGGGCAGGGTCAGCACACGGGATCGAAATGCCTCGGGCAGGCGCACGGCGTCCTTTTCCGTGGTCACCAGTTGCGCGCCTGTCAGGTGCGCCTCATTCTCCAAACGGGCCATCAGCGCGGGTGTCAGTGGCTGGTGATCGTCCAGCGCTTCGGCCCGGCGCAAATCCGCGCCAAGCGCGCGGAGGGTGGCAAAAAACTTTTCTGGATGACCAATGCCCGCGAAGGCAAGAACCGGCTGATCGTGCCAGTCCATACCCATCTGCAACGGTTCCACCCGCGCGCGCAGGCGCGGCGGGTGCGGGCGGTTCTGCCAGTAGTCGGCGCTGAAGTGGTCCTGCGCGGTTTGTGGCCCGATTGACAGCACGAAATCCGCCCGTGCCAACCCCACCTCGACCGGCTCGCGCAGCGGACCTGCCGGAAGGCACAGCCTGTTGCCAAACCCCTTTTGCGCATCAACTACGACCAGCGTCAGATCCTTGCCGAGCGACGGGTTCTGCAACCCGTCGTCCATCACGATCGCCTGCGCCCCGTGTGCTACCGCCGTTCGCGCACCGGCCGCGCGGTCGCGTGCGACCCAGGCCGGGCAGAAGGCTGCGATCAACAGCGGTTCATCCCCCACTGCCGCAGCGGTGTGGCGGGTGGGATCAACTCGCAAGGGGCCGGTCTCCGTTCCGCCATATCCGCGAGAGACCACATGCACCGCCACATCCATGGCTTGCAGCATTTGCACCAATGCGATCACGGTCGGTGTCTTGCCGGTGCCACCGGCGTTGATGTTGCCGACGCAGATCACAGGCACACCCGGATCGAAAGGCTGGCCCTTGCGCAGCCGCCGCGCAGTTGCCGCGGCCGTCAGCGCGCCCAGCGGTCGCAGAAGGTGCGCCCAAAATGCCAGCCGGTCGGGTGACGTGAACCAGAACCCCGGCGCGCGCATCACACCACCCCCGCAAGGTCGATGGCATCAAGCGCCTGTTCCACAAGTGTGTCGGCCAGGGGAGCGCCCGATGTCGCCACGTCCCAAGCGGCGTGCGCCATCGCGGCGGATTTGTCCGGTGCCTGGATCGTCTGCACGGCCGATGCCAGCGTATCGGCATCGCGCACGATCCTGGCGCCCCCTGCTTCGGCCAGCAACGAGTACGCCCCAAGATGCCGGCCGACGTTCGGGCCATAGATGATCGCCGATCCCAGGGCGGCCGCTTCCATCGGGTCGGTTCCGCCCCGGCCATTGGACAACGATCCTCCAAGAAAGCAAACCGGGGACAGACGGTACCACAGGCCCAGCAGTTCCGGGTCTGGGGAAAGGATCACCTGCGTCGCTTCTTCGGGCATCTGGTGGCCGTTCCAGCGCATCCAGCGCAGACCGTGGTCGCGCAGCATATGCTCTACATCGCCAACCCGCACATCCGGCGCCGGGCTGAGCACCAGCAGCAACCGATGGGCCAGACGACCGGCACGTTGATGCGATTGCAGGACGATCTCGATTTCGTCGGCATCGACGCGCGCGGCCAGCCAGACAGGGCGGGCCGACAGGTGCGTTGCCATGTCCTCAAGCAAGTCTTCGTCGACCGGCAGCGGCATCGGGGTTTCGCGGAAGCTGCCGGACAGGTGCAACTTCTCGCCCGGAAGGCCCAGTTTCTGCAACCGCGCCAGGGCCGCTGCATCGGTGGCATGCAGCGTTTCGAACACATCAAGAATCGCGTGCGACGCATCCGGTCGCCAACCACGGGCAGAGGCACTAATCGCGCTGTCCCGAAGGTTGACCGCCACCAGGCGGCACCCCCGTTCCGCCGCGCGGTACAACAGCGCCGGGCGCATGTCGGTACCATTCCATACGCCGAAGACAGGGCGCCAGTGGGACAGGAAATGCATGATCTCGGCCTGGCTTTCGCCCGGGGCCTCGACGCAAGTCATCATGTTGTCGCTCAGGTTTGGCGCCACTCCGGTGACCACGGCTTGAATGTCGTCGCCCTGCGGCAGCAAACGACACAGGAATGACCGGATCGCGGCCACGTCCTGCGGCGCGGCGGCGTGCAGCCAGACCACCGGCCCTTGCCGCGCGGGATAGTCGGGCAGCGGGCGTTGTGCGGCGGACCGCGTCATCGCCAGATAGGCGGCAAGGCTGAGCGATTGCCGTTTCAACAGAGCACCTTTCGGTTCACGGGGCTCCCCTGGGGATAGGCAGATTGCCGCGCATCGGCAAGGCTTAGCGCAGCCTTTGCAGAAGCGCGGCGTGCAGCGCAGGGGCAGCAGCCAGCACACCGTTGCACTGCGGATGCGGGTTGTTGAAAATCAGGGGTCCGCCGGTCTTGTCGGTGGCCACGGCGCCCGCCTCTTGCAGGATCAGTGTCCCGGCGGCGATGTCCCATTCCCAGCTCGGCCGAAAGGTAAACATCGCGTCATAGCGTCCCTCGGCCACAAGGCTCAGGCGATAGGCCAGCGATGGACGATGGCTGCGGCGCAAGTCGGGCACCCCGCCGGGCCAATGCTGCGGATCCAGCGCGGGCCGCGCTGCCAAGACACGAGCGGTATCGGGGTTGGAGGCGTCAGACGCCTGGATCGGGGTGCCGTTAAGATGCGCACCACTGCCTTCGGCGGCGGTGTAAAGCCTGTTCAGCATCGGCAAGTAGATCGCCGCGGCGACGATCCGGCCGTTTTCCGCAAGCGCGATGGAATGCGCCCAGGTGTTTTCGCCGCTGATAAAGCTGCGGGTGCCATCCAGCGGATCAACGATAAAGACATGCTCCGTGTTCAGCCGGGCGGGATCGTCGGGCGATTCTTCGGACAGCCAGCCATAGCCGGGCCGCGCCCCGCGCAGCGTTTGTTCAAGCACGGCGTTCGCGGCCAGATCGGCGGCGGTCACTGGTCCTGCGCCATCGTCCTTGTGGCGCACGTCCAGTTCGCCGCCGACAAAGGACGTGGCGACTTGGCCCGCGGCGTGGGCGGCCGCGATCAGAAGGTCCAGATCATTCGCCGGCAAGAGTCAGCCCTTCGACCAGAAGCGATGGTACGACGCGCGACAGCCACGGGCGCGCGTCATTGGCCGGAACAAGGCTCCGGAGCATACTCTTGAGATTCCCGGCAATCGTCACCCCGGACACCGGATAGGCGATTTCGCCGTTTTCCACCCACATGCCCGCGGCCCCACGGGAATAGTCGCCGGTATTGGGGTTGATGGTTGAACCAATCATCGAGGTCACGATCAGCCCGGTTCCCATCTGCGCGATCAGGTCCGAACGGCTGGCATCGCCTTGGGTCAGTTCAAGGTTCCAGTTGGTCGGCGACGGCCCGCCGCTGGTCGATCGCGCGGCGTTGGCGGTGCTCTGCAACTCCAGTTTGCGCGCATTGGCAAGGTCCAGGGTCCAGCCTGTCAGGATACCGTTTTCAACCACGGCCCGGCGGCGCGTCGCCAGCCCTTCGGCGTCGAACGGGCGCGAGGACGGGATGCGCGGGCGGCGCGGATCCTCGATCAGCGACAGCGATGCGGGCAACACGGGCTGGCCAAGCAGGTCGCGCGCCCAGCTAGCGCCGCGCGCGATGGCCGCCCCGTTGATCGCCGCAAGCAGATGCCCGATCAGGGTCGAGGAAATCCGTTCGTCGAACAGAACCGGATAGGCACCGGTTTTCGGTTTCCGCGGGTTCAGCCGTTCAAGCGTGCGGTGGGCCGCCAGCGTCCCGATTTCCTCGGGGCTGCGCAGGTCGGTCTGGAAAATGCGCATGTCACCGTCATAGTCGCGTTCCATCCCTGTGCCGGTGCCCGCGATGGCGACAACCGAATTCGATCGCGAGGTCCGGGCGTAGCCACCGGAAAACCCGTTGCTTGCGGCCAGGTGCACCCGGTGCGCGCCATAGGCGGCGGACGCGCCAGACACCTGCGTAATGCCGGTGATGGCCAGCGCTGCGGCCTCTGCCCGACGGGCGTCGTCCTCCAGCGTGGCGGGGGCGGGTTCGGCGCTGGGATCGCACAGTTCCAGCGCGCTGGCGTCGGTCTGGTCCGTGATCTGCGACGGATCGGCCAGGCCGACGTAGGGGTCTTCAGGGGCTTCACGCGCCATGGCGACGGCGCGTTCGGCCATCATCGCCATGGTTTCGGCCCGTGTGTCCGAGGCAGACACGTTGGCCACCCGCTGCCCGACGAAGACGCGCAGGCCGATGTCGACAGACTCAGACCGTTCTGCCTGTTCCAGCGTGCCATTCCGCACGTCGATGGAAACAGAGGTCCCATCAATCGCGATGGCATCAGCGGCATCAGCACCGGCCTTGCGGGCGGCGTCCAGCAGCGCGTGGGTCAGGTTTTCAAGCGGTCGCGTCATGTCTTCCAAGCCTTTTTGGGTCCCGTTTGAGGTAGAGCCCCGCGCGCCCGGGCGCAAGGGCATGGGTTGACAGCGCGTGCCGCCACGGGAACCTATGCCGCCAAAGGAGACACCCAGATGACCGATTTTACCGCCACCCGCGCCCTGTTCCATCTGCCCGACGGGATTTGCTATCTCGACGGCAATTCCCTGGGCCCGCTGCCAAAGGCGGCCGAGGCACGAATGCGCGAGGCGATCACCTCTGAGTGGGGCGAGATGCTGATCACCGCCTGGAACCGGGCCGGCTGGATGGACCTGCCGCGCAAGGTGGGGGATCGGGTTGGCAGGCTGATCGGCGCGGCGCCGGGCACCGTCGTGATGGGGGATACGCTGTCCATCAAGGTGTTCCAGGCGCTTTCGGCGGCGCTGCAACTGGTTCCGGACCGCAAGGTGGTCCTGTCGGACAGCGGAAACTTCCCGACCGATCTTTACATGGCGCAGGGCCTGATCGGGGCGCTGGGGCAGGGCTATGAACTGCGCGTCGTCGCCCCCGACGAGGTCGAGGCAGCGCTGACCGACGAGGTTGCCGTGATGATGCTGACGCAGGTCGACTACCGCACCGGGCGGATGCACGACATGGCGCATCTGACGCGCGCGGCGCAGGCCAAGGGCATCGCTGTTGTCTGGGACCTGGCGCATTCGGCGGGCGCGGTGCCTGTGGACATGGCCGGATCGAACGCCGAATTCGCGGTGGGCTGCACCTACAAATACCTCAACGGTGGGCCCGGCGCGCCGGCTTTCATCTATGCCCGGCCCGACATATCCGAACGTGTTGCACCGATCCTGTCCGGTTGGCTGGGGCACGAGGCACCGTTTGCCTTCGATCCAGATTATCGCCCCGGCATGGGGATTGATCGGATGCGCGTCGGCACACCGCCGGTGCTGCAACTGGCGGCGCTGGATGCGGCGCTGGATGCCTGGGACGGGGTGGACATGGCCGACCTGCGAACGCGGTCGGTTGCCTTGTGTGAACGGTTCATCGCGGGGGTCGAGGCTTCCTGCCCGGATCTGACGCTGGTCAGCCCGCGTGACGCGGCACAGCGCGGCAGCCAGGTCAGCTTTGCCTTTGAAAACGGCTATGCTGCGATGCAGGCGCTGATCGCCGATGGGGTGATCGGCGATTTCCGTGCGCCGGATGTCATGCGCTTCGGGTTCACGCCGCTATACACTTCGGATGCCGATGTCGATCACGCGGTTGAGGTGCTGGCCCGCATCCTGCGTGATCGGCTTTGGGACAAGCCCGAGTACCATCAGCGCGCGGCGGTCACGTGATCCTGCGCCGATACCGGGCCGAGGATCGGGTCGGCTGCCAACAAGTTTTCTACGATGCCGTCCGGCAGGGTGCCGCGACGTTCTACACGGCTGAACAGCGCGCAGCCTGGGCGCCCACGCCGGATCCTGATCCAAACCTGCCCGACAAGCTGTTGCAGCAGGCTTGTTTCGTCGCTGTTCAGGATGACCGGATCGTCGGGCTGATGTCGCTGGCTGAAGGGGGCTATCTTGACATGGCCTTTGTCCGGCCAGAGGTCATGGGCAAAGGCGTGGCCACCGCCTTGCACGGCGCGGTCCTCGACGAAGCGCGGGCACAGGGCAAAACGCGCCTGACCACGCATGCCAGCCATCTGGCGCGACGTTTTTTCGGGCGCAATGGCTGGCAGGTCGATTTCGAAGAGGATGTAGCGCTGCGCGGCCAGGTGCTGCACCGCTTCGGGATGTCCTTGTCGCTGGACTGTCCCGGCGCTTGAGTGTGGAACTTGGCCGCGATCTCTGGCATCTGGGCCAGAGTTTCGAGGGAGGAGTTCCGAAATGACCCAGAAGGTGGCCATTGTCACCGGAGCGGCCCGCGGCATCGGGCTGGCAACGGCGGATGTGATGCGGGAAATGGGCTGGCGCGTGGCGCTGGTCGATCGCGATACCGAAGAATTGCAAAAGGTGGCGGGTGAACGTGACAACGTTTTGGCGGTGGATGCCGACGTGTCGAACCCGCAGGACGTGGGCCGGATGATCCGCGAAACCCTGGCCTGGGGCGGGCGGCTGGACGCGCTGGTGAACAATGCCGGCGTCGCCCGGTTCGGGCCGGTCGAAGATACGACGTTCGACACCTGGCGCGAGGTGATGGCAACCAACCTTGACGGCGTGTTCCTGTGTACCCAGGCAGCGATCCCGGCGCTGAAGGAAACCCGTGGCGCGGTGCTGAACATCGCCTCGATCAGTGGGCTTCGTGCCTCGACCCTGCGCGTCGCCTATGGCACGTCGAAGGCGGCGGTGATCCAGTTGACCAAGCAATATGCGGCGGAACTTGGAGAACACGGAATTCGGGTGAACTGTGTGGCACCCGGGCCGGTACGCACCAAGCTTGCAATGGCGGTGCACACGCAAGAGATCATCGATGCCTATCACGACGCGATCCCGCTGAATCGGTATGGCAGCGAACGCGAACTGGCCGAGGTGATTGCGTTTTTGTGTTCCGAAAAGGCGTCGTATGTCACCGGGCAGGTGGTTGCGGTGGACGGCGGGTTCGAGTCGACCGGTGTGGGGCTGCCGGCGCTGCGCCGCTGACGCGCGCCTTGGGTGCGGGCGCAAAGCGAGGGGGCTGTCTGCCCCCTCGCGCTCCCCCGAGGATATTTTTCGCAAGATGATGGGGCCCGGTCGGGGCTTGTCCGGAGCGCGGTGCCAGGTCTATGGTCGGCGCGTTCTCAGGGCGGGGCGCAATTCCCCACCGGCGGTATGGGACACCTGTCCCGAGCCCGCGAGCGCCCCGGCATGGCCGGGGGTCAGCAGACCAGGTGAGAGGCCTGGGCCGACGGTTACAGTCCGGATGGAAGAGAACGTGCAGCCTGTTCCCGGTGGTCGGGGGCGGGTCTGTTCGTGATCGCCTTGGGTGACGTGTCTGTTGCTGAAAGGAGATCATGTGATGACACACACCCGCTATGCCTTCATCAAGGCAAACTGGCACGCTGACATCGTTGACCAGGCGCTGGTCGGATTTTGCGAGGTCATTCCCCGTGCACAGTTCGATGTCTTTGACGTGCCCGGGGCGTTCGAGATGCCGTTGCTGGCGCGCGACTAGGCGGCCTCTGGCCGATATGGGGCGGTCGCGGCGGCGGCGCTGGTGGTGGATGGCGGTATCTATCGCCACGACTTCGTGGCGCAGGCCGTGGTCGATGGGCTGATGCGCGCCGCGATGGACAGCGGCGTACCTGTGCTGTCGGTCAGCCTGACGCCGCATCACTACCACGACACCGCCCATCACAACGCGATCTATCGCGCGCATTTCGTCGAGAAGGGGCGCGAGGCGGCCCGGGCGGCGTTGATAATCGGCAATACCCGCGCGACGCTTGCTGCCTGAGTCTGTTCCCGGGGGCGCCGCCGCGCGCCCCGTTTGTTGGCGCATGGACAGTCCTGTTGCCGCCGGTCAAGATCAGGACCAGAGGAAAGGGAGGATTGCATGAACCTTGCGAGACTGGCGGCAGAGGCCGCAGCCCGTGGCACGCCCGTGCGGGCGGGGCTGATCGGGGCGGGCAAGTTCGGCTCGATGTTTCTGAGCCAAGTGCCCACGATCGAGGGGCTGGAGGTAACGGCGATTGCCGATCTGGATCCGGATCGTGCGCGCACCGCCTGCGCGACCGTTGGCTGGGACGCGGACCGGATCGCGGCAACGGATTTCGTCAGCGACGGCAAGGCGCTGGCCACGCGCGACGATATCGACGTGATGATCGAGGCGACGGGCAACCCGCGTGCAGGCATTGCCCACGCGCTGGCCGCCATCGCGGGGGGAAAGCACATCGTCATGGTCAATGTCGAAGCCGACGTTCTGGTGGGGCCGGTTCTGGCGGCAAAGGCGGCCGAGGCGGGGGTGGTCTATTCCATGGCCTATGGCGACCAGCCCGCGCTGGTGTCGGAAATGGTCGACTGGGCGCGCGCCGCGGGTTTCCGGGTGGCGGCTGCTGGCAAAGGCACAAAGTATCTGCCGGACTATCACAACGTGACACCGGATGGGGTCTGGGCGCATTACGGGTTGACCTCGGAGGCGGCGAAGAAGGCGGGGATGAACCCGCAGATGTTCAATTCGTTCCTCGACGGGACCAAAAGCGCGATCGAGATGGTGGCAATTGCCAATGCGTGCGGGCTGAACGTGCCGGCGGACGGGTTGAAGTTTCCGCCCTGCGGTGTTGACGACCTGGCCCATATCCTGCGCCCGCAAGAGATCGGAGGGCAGTTGGACGGGCCTGGCATGGTCGAGGTGGTGTCGTCTGTCGAACGGGACGGGCGCCCCGTGTTCCGCGATCTGCGTTGGGGCGTATACGTCGTGCTTGAGGCCCCGAACGACTATGCCGCCGCGTGTTTCAAGCAATACGGGCTTCCCACCGACCGTACGGGCCGGTTCGCCGCGATGTACAAACCATTCCACATGATCGGGCTGGAACTGTCGGTCTCTGTCCTGTCCGCCGCCCTGCGGGGCGAGGCGACGGGCAGCGCACGGCAGATGCGCGGCACGGTGGCCTCCGTTGCCAAGAAAGACCTGAGAGCCGGCGAAATGCTGGATGGCGAGGGCGGGTATACCGTCTGGGGCAAGGCGCAGCCGGTTGTCGCCGGAGCGCAGCCGCTGCCGATCGGACTGGCGCACGGGGTGTCGGTCAAACGCGACATTCCCGCCGGTCAGGTGCTGATGCTGGACGATCTCGACCTGCCCGAAGACGACGTGCTGGCGATGTATCGGCAGTCGTTGCAAAGCGTGGCCTGAGAGTCAGCTTTCAAAGCGTCAAGACAAGAACCGTCCGGTCGATCCGACCGGACGGTTCCGTTTCAAAGCAGCGTACAGAGTTACTGGATGCGCATTCCATTGGCCAGGATGTGGCCCTGTTCGTTGATTTCCAGCTTGGACTTGAATGTATCCTCGCCGTCGCCGGGCACGGCGAACATGCTGATCATCATCCGTGCGCCCATCGCGTCGTCTTGCGACATCAGTCCCATCTGGATCAGCTTGTCCATCAGCCCGTTCGCACCGGACAGGTTCAGGTCAACCCCGCCAATCGGGCGCGGCATCCCGTCAAAAGTTTGCAGATCGGTGTTGTCAAAGGTGAAATCGCCGGTCCCGGTGAGCTTGGCGCCAACCGCGTCGACCACCAGGGTGGTGATGGTCAAAGCGTTCAGTTCGCCCGGCATTTCGTCGCTCATGCCGGCGTCCATCATCGCCTTTTCGTCCATCAGGTCGAGGAACAGCTTGGCTTTGCCGGTCAGGTCAAAGGACACGGTCGCCGGATCGCGCGGCAGTGCGTTTGCCGGGTCGACGATGTTCCAGAGCAGGTCGGCCATGGTGAATCCCCCCAGCGTCATGCCAAGCGCAAAGTCCTGTTCGTCAGGCGACGCGGAAACCGGCATCGTCAGGTTGAACCCAAGGCTTTGCAGGTCGAACGAGACCGGAAAGGGAATATCCGCGCCCATGATCTGGAAGCTGGAGCCACCGCCGGCGACAGCATAGGTCAGTTCATCCTCGCTCATGCGGATGTCGAAGCTGTTGGTCGCGGTCGCTGCCGTGCCGCTGACCGCGTCGCCACTTTCGGTGAACGAGAAATTCATCGAGCTGTCGGCATAGCCCATCTTGAAGGCAAAGGCGAAACCAGCCTTCATCGCCGCAGCCATGTCCTGCATGTCGATATTCATCGGGATCGTTGTCGTGCCCGAGCCGGTCAGTGCGCCGGTGCTGCCGGTGATCGTGGCGCCATCGCCGCTGTCCTTGTCGTTGATCATCACGTCATAAGTGACACCGGTCAACGCCATGTCCTGAACGATTTCGCGGATGTTGCCGACCTTCATGTCGGTCGTGCCGCTGTAGCCGTTCATCACGATCTCGGCGCGGGCCTGGTCAGGGCCGATCACTTCACCCTCGACGATCAGCTTGGCCAGCGCGATGCGCATCTGGTTGGCGACATAGGCATAGGTCATCTCCTCCGGCGTTCCGGACACGATCATCGAAAAGCCCTGCTGCGCAAGGTCGAGGCCGACCTCGACCGTTTCGCCCTCGGCCGCGACGACCATTATCATGGTCTGGGTTTCCGGCAGCAGCATTTCGACCCTGCCATCACCCATGTTCAGGAAGGTGATCTTGGGGATTGTCACGCTGACCGAACCGTCGGCTTCGTCCGGGATATCCATCTGCATGGTCAGGTTTTCAAGCGTGACGCCCTCGCCCGACGAGGTCTCCTGGGCGGACATCGCATAGCCAAAGCTCTGCATGTAGGACTGCATGTCCCCCCAGACTTGCGCAGCCGTGACATCGGCAAAGGATGGTGTGCTCAGCAGCAGTGACGACAGCGCCGTGGCGCCGAATAGGTGAATAGATTTCTTCATGACGAACCCTTCCTGAAGCAATTCTTTGATCAAAGCATCCGCCCGAACCCTCTGGCGGTCAAGGGGCTGGACCGGTTGCGCCACAGTGTTTACCAGTTAGCCAAGCTGGAAAAGTGGTGAATACATGGACTTGACAGGAAAAACCGTAATGATCACTGGCGCAAGCCGCGGCATCGGCGCGGCGGCGGCCCGGGAATTCGCCGCTGCGGGGGCGAATGTCGCGATGGTTGCGCGCGGGGCCGACGCGATAGCCGAACTGGCCGGAGAAATCGGGACGCAGGCCATCGCGATTCCCTGTGACATCAGCCGGTATTGGGAAATGCAAAAGGCGGTCGAAACCTGCGTGACGCATTTCGGCGGGCTGGATGTGCTGGTCAACAACGCCGGTGTGATCGAACCCATCGCGCATCTGTCGGATGCCGATCCGGATGCCTGGGGGCAGGTGATCGATATCAACCTCAAGGGCGTTTTCCACGGCATGCGCGCGGCGCTGCCGGTGATGCTGAAGGCCGGCGGCGGGACGATCCTGACCATCGGGTCGGGCGCGGCGCACAATCCGATCGAAGCGTGGTCGCATTATTGTGCGTCCAAGGCGGGTGCGTTGATGCTGACCCGCATGGTGCACAAGGAAAACGGCGATCAGGGCATCCGTGCGATTTCGCTGTCGCCCGGGACTGTCGCCACCCAGATGCAGCGCGAGATCAAGGCAAGTGGCGTCAACCCGGTGAGCCAGTTGGACTGGTCCGACCATGTGCCGCCGGAATGGCCCGCAAGAACGCTGGTCTGGATGTGCGGCCCAGGCGGCGACGACTTCCTGGGCGACGAAGTCTCGTTGCGGGACGAGGCGATCCGCAAGGCGATAGGTGTGGCATGATCGGGGTCACGGAAGACGGTGCGCTGAGCGTCATCACGCTGAACCGGCCCGACAAGGCCAACGCGCTGACCGAAGAGATGCTGGAGGCGCTGTGCGTCGCGGTCGAGGACTCGCGCGACCAGAAGGTGCTGGTGCTGACCGGAACCGGCAAGGTGTTCTGTGCCGGGGCCGACCTTGACGCCGCGCGGGCGGGGCTTGCGACCTCGCCGCTGTGGGAGCGGCTGTCGGGGGCGATCGCGCGCTTTGGCGGGCTGTCGATCGCCGCGCTGAACGGGACCTGCGCCGGGGGCGCGATGGGGATGGCGCTGGCCTGCGATCTGCGGGTCTGCGTGCCGGGCACGAAGTTCTTCTACCCGGTGATGAAACTGGGCTTTCTGCCGCAACCGTCCGACCCGAAACGGTTGGCGGCGCTGGTCGGGCCAAGCCGGGCGAAGATGATCCTGATGGCCGGACAGAAGATTGCCGCCGACGAGGCGCTGACCTGGGGCTTGGTCAACCGCATCGTCGAGGGGGACGTGGTCGAAGAGGCCCGCGCGCTGGCCGCCGACACGCTGGCCGCCGACTCGGCCCATGTGCGCGGGATCAACGGGCTGTTCTGATCGGCAGGTATCAAGCGGAGCGGGCCTTGCGGCCCGCACGGCATGAGCCTGCCTGCGGCAGGCGGTTCAGGGGGCGCTGCCCCCTCTTTTCCCGTGCCGGGAAAATTCACCTCCGAGGTATTTGGGAAACCAAAGAAGTGGAAGGTTTGGCGCTTTGGGGACGGGGTTTGCCCGATCCGACCCTTTACGGCGGGCGGGCTTGGCCCTATCACCACCGGCGACCTTGACCTTCCCGCGCCGCAAAGGAACGACCCCATGTCGCGCTATGACCCGTCCGTGATTGAACCGAAATGGCAAGAGGCCTGGGCCGAGGCCCAGACCTTCCGCGCGGTGCGCAGCCATGACAAGCCCAAGTATTACGTGCTGGAGATGTTCCCCTACCCGTCGGGGCGGATCCACATCGGCCACGTGCGCAACTATACCATGGGCGACGTGATCGCGCGCTACAAGCTGGCCAACGGGTTCAACGTGCTGCACCCGATGGGGTTCGACGCCTTCGGGATGCCGGCGGAAAACGCCGCGATGGCGATTGGCGGCCACCCCAAGGACTGGACCTATTCCAACATCGACACCATGGTGGCGCAGATGAAGCCGCTGGGCTTCGGACTGGACTGGAGCCGGATGTTCGCCACCTGCGACCCGGAGTATTACGGCCAACAGCAGGCGCTGTTCCTGGATTTCCTGAAGGCCGGCCTGGTCTATCGCAAGAACGCCGTGGTGAACTGGGACCCGGTTGACATGACCGTTCTGGCCAATGAGCAGGTGATCGATGGCAAGGGCTGGCGGTCGGGGGCCGAGGTCGAGCGGCGCGAACTGACCCAGTGGTTCTTCAAGATCTCCGACATGTCGGGTGAGCTGCTGGAGGCGCTTGACGGGCTGGACGACTGGCCCGCCAAGGTCAAGCTGATGCAGGCCAACTGGATCGGCAAGTCGCGGGGTCTGCAATTCGCCTGGTCGCTGATCGACGGGCCGGACGGGTTTGACCGGATCGAGGTCTATACCACCCGGCCCGATACGTTGCTGGGCGCGTCGTTCCTGGGGATTTCACCGGATCACCCGCTGGCCAGGCAGTTGGAGAAGGACAACCCCGAGGTTGCGGCCTTCTGTGCCGAGTGCCGCAAGGTCGGCACCAGCGAAGAGGCGCTGGAAAAGGCCGAGAAGCTGGGTTTCGACACCGGGCTGAAGGTGCGCCATCCGTTTGACACGGCCTGGGAACTGCCGGTCTATATCGCGAATTTCATCCTGATGGATTACGGCACCGGTGCCATCTTTGGCTGCCCGGGACACGATCAGCGCGACCACGATTTCTGTGTGAAATACGGCCTGCCGATCGTTGAGACCTTTTTGCCGTTGGACGGCGAGATCGATATCCAGGCGGCGCCGTTCGTGCCGCCCAAGGGCGACAAGGTACGTTTTACCCGTCTGCTCGCCGGACAAGAGGTGCAGACCGGGGACGAAGCCGTGGATGCCGCGATTGCGATCTGCGAAGAAAACGGCGTCGGCCATGGCGTGACCAAGTTCCGCCTGCGCGACTGGGGCCTGTCGCGTCAGCGCTATTGGGGGTGTCCGATCCCGGTGGTGCATTGCGATGCCTGCGGCGTGGTGCCGGAGAAAAAGGAAAACCTGCCCGTAGAACTGCCCTACGACGTATCGTTCGACACGCCGGGCAACCCGCTGGACCGGCACCCGACCTGGCGCGACTGTGCCTGCCCGTCCTGTGGCAAGCCGGCCAAGCGCGAAACCGACACGATGGACACGTTCGTGGACTCGTCATGGTATTTCGCGCGCTTTACCGCGCCGCGGGCCGAAACGCCGACCAATATGGCCGAGGCAGACTACTGGATGAACGTCGACCAGTATATCGGCGGCATCGAACACGCGATCCTGCACCTGCTGTATTCGCGGTTCTTCGCGCGCGCGATGCACATCTGCGGCCACCTGCCCGAGAAGTCGAAAGAGCCGTTCAACGCGCTGTTCACGCAGGGCATGGTCACGCACGCGATCTATCAGACCCGCAACGCCGAGGGGCGGCCGGTTTACCATTACCCGGAAACCGTGGACCTGCGTGACGGGAAGGGCTTCCTCAAGGACGGGACCGAGGTCGAGATCATCCCGTCGGCCAAGATGTCGAAGTCGAAGAACAACGTGGTCGATCCGGTGGCGATCATCGAACAGTACGGCGCCGATACCGCGCGCTGGTTCGTGCTGTCCGACAGCCCGCCGGAGCGCGACGTGGAATGGACCGCGTCGGGTGCTGAGGCGGCATCGAAACACCTGGGCCGGGTCTGGCGAATCGCGGCAGAAGTGGCGGCATCGGACGCCGGGGCATCTGACAACGATCAGGCCCTGCTGCGCGAGATGCACAAGACCATCGACGAGGTGACCAAGGGGGTTGAAAGCTTTGGCTTCAACGCCGCGATCGCCAAGCTCTATGCCTTTACCAACACGCTGTCGAAATCCAAGGCCGGCGCCGCGGCCAAGCGGCAGGCGACGCGCACACTGGCCCAGCTGATGTCGCCGATGACCCCGCACCTGGCCGAGGATATCTGGGCGATGCTGGGGGGCGAGGGCCTGATCGCCACGGCGCCCTGGCCGGTGGCCGATCCGGCGATGCTGGTCGAGGATACGGTCACCCTGCCGATCCAGGTCAATGGCAAGCGGCGCGGTGAAATCACCGTGCCCAAGGACATGGACAAGGCCGAGGTCGAAAAGCTGGCACTGGCCGAGGCATCCGTGCAAAGATCGCTGGACGGGGCAATCCCCAAGAAGGTGATCGTCGTACCGGGCCGGATCGTGAATGTCGTTATTTGACCGTCGCAAGCTGCTGACCTGCGGCCTCGCCTTTGCGGGGCTGTCAGGCTGTGGCTTTGCCCCGGCTTACGGGCCGCAGGGCGGCGCGCAGCGGTTGCAACGGCAGGTGGCGCTGAACGTGCCGACTGACCGGAACGGCTATTTGCTGAACCGGCGGCTGGAGGAACGGCTGGGCCGGGCAGAGGCTGCGGCCTATGACCTGACCGTGACGGTGACCACCGACCGGCAAGGCTTGGGCAGCACGCAGGATGGGCGCACCACGCGGTTTCACCTGCTGGGCAACGCCCGTATGGTGCTGCGCGCGGCGGGCGGTGACCAGGTTCTGTTCGAAGGCGCGACCAGCGCCTTTACCGCCTATTCCACCACCGGGTCCACCGTGGCGACGCTGGCCGCCGAACGCGATGCCAGCGAACGGCTGATGGTCATTCTGGCCGATCAGATCACCGACTGGCTGATCGGCATCGCCGCAAGCCTGCCGCAAGCATGAAGCTTTCCGCGCGCGACGCCCACGGCTATTTCGCCAAGCCCGATCCGCAGGCGGCCGGCCTGCTGATCTATGGCGAAGACGCGATGCGGGTCGCGCTGAAACGCCAGCAGGTGATTGCCGCGCTGGTTGGTCCCCAGGGCGAGGAAGAGATGCGCCTGACCCGGATGTCAGGCGGCGATCTGCGCAAGGACCCCGCGATGCTGATCGACGCGATCAAGGCCCAGGGATTTTTCCCCGGCCCGCGTGTCGCCTTTGTCGAGGAAGCGGGCGATGCGGCGGCCAAGGCGATTGGCGCGGCATTGGAAGACTGGCGTCCGGGGGATGCGCAGATCATCGTGTCGGCGGGTCAGCTCGCCGCCAAATCCGCCTTGCGCAAGCTGTTCGAAGGCCACCCCACCGCCTATGCGGCTGGCATCTACAACGATCCGCCCAGCCGGGCAGAGATCGAGTCCGATCTGGCCAAGGCGGGCCTGACCAATATCGACCGCTCTGGTATGGAGGCGCTGCTGGCGCTGGCCAAGGAACTGGACCCCGGCGATTTCCGCCAGACCATCGGCAAGGTTGCGCTTTACAAGCTGGACGACGACAGCGCGCTGACCGCCGCAGAGGTGGCGCTGTCGGCCCCGACCTCGACCGAGGCGGACGTGGACGAGGTGCTGCACATCGTGGCCGAAGGCCGGATGGACCTGATCGGCCCGGTGATGGCCCGGCTGCAGGCACAAGGGGCCGCGCCGGTGACGCTGGTGATCATGGCGACCCGTCATTTCCGCGCGCTGCACGCGGCGGCCAGCGATCCCGGCGGCGCCGCGCAGGGCATTGCCCGGATGCGCCCACCGATTTTTGGCCCGCGTCGTGACCGGATGCAGCGACAAGCGCAGCACTGGGGCATGTTCAAGCTGGAAACAGCGCTGGAGGCGATCCTGGATACGGATCTGGAACTGCGCTCTGCCGGGCAGCACGCCCCGGCGCTGGCGCTGGTGGAACGGCTGTTCATCCGGCTGGCGATGCTGGCCCGGGCGTGACCGGGCTACTCCCTAACGACCACAAACCCCCCGGTTTCCACCACACGCGTGCCGGACAGCCGCGGATCATCGCCGCTCAGGACAACGACTCCGACCGCCTCAAAGCCCGGCTCTTCATTGGTCATGACGCCGTGCATCGTCCCCTGCGATAGCGCGGTCCATCGTCCCTCAGGGGTCAGCACCCAGACATTTGCCGGGCCGTTGAATTCACCGTTCCTGTCAAACGTCTCTGGCCCCACGGCCGCCAAGACCTCGGGCAGGGTGGCAGTGCCGTTGGCATCGCGCAGACCGGGCAGGGCACCGTACTGCCCTTCCAACGCCTGGACGATGCTTGCGGTTACTTCGGTGCCATTGACGTCATAGGCGCGCCTGTTCGTTACCTGAAGGATCGGCCCGAAGCCGCCTTCATACGCATCCTCGAAGTCCACCAGTAACACGGCCCGACCTACGACATATTCCAATCCGTCGTGGCCCTCGAACACGCGTATCCCGGCATAGTCGCCCGCGAAATAGGCGTCGCCCTCCATGGGCATGACAAAGTAGGTTTCATCGCCGTTGTCGTCGAACGCGTTCCGCTGGAAAATGAACCCGCCAAATCCCTGATCGACAGTGCTGCCGGAGCGCACGATCGCCACCTCGGTCGCCCCATTGGCACCACGCGCGGCGACAAGGCGGTAATCGAACGTTTGCAGCGTATCGCCGGTGACAGGATCAACCAGGCGTTCCGTGCCTTCGTAGACGCCAAACCGGCCCAACTGCGCCACGCCTGTCACAGGGTCGCCGCGCGTGTAGGTCGTTGTGCCACCAAAGGCGATGTTCTCGACCCGGAATTCGTCCTGCCCGAAATCGTTCTGGTAGGCGATGTTGGTCACATGGCCCGCGCCGGTTTCGTCATTCTGCGCCTCACGCCGGACAATCGCGCCGTAGGGAGAGGGGTTTCCCGTGCCCGGCAGGGACGCCGCCGGAAGCTCCACCGCCTCGACGGGCGGGCTGGCTGGCGGGGTCACAGGCGTCGAGCAGGCGCCCAGGGCACACAGCATCAGGCCAATCAGGGCGTGTCTCATCCGGGTCCTCCACGTGCCGGGCGAGGGTGGTTCAGATACGCCATGCCTGTCAACGAAAAGCGCCTAGGGTTTTGATCCAGATGGGAAACCGGGCGTGTCGGCATCTTCTGGGTTGCGGGCCAGGTGCTTGGCCTTGATGCCCTCGGATGTGTCGCGACTGCCGTCGTGGCTCCACCCCGGCGGGGCGATCGCATACATCAGCCTGTCGCGCAGTCGGATGCCCGGCTGGGTCACGTCGCGCCAGATACCCACCCATTCGTGGAACGCCACCCGGATCGGGTTGAACGTGCCAAGATTGTGCACAAGACCATAGTCGACTTTTTCATCCTCTTGCTCGGGTACAAACGTGCCGAACATCTTGTCCCAGACGATGAACACCCCGGCATAATTCGCATCCAGATAGCGCGGGTTCCGCCCGTGGTGCAAGCGGTGGTGCGAGGGCGTGTTCATCATCGCCTCGAACCAGCGGGGCATCTTGCCGATCGCCTCGGTGTGGATCCAGAACTGGTAGATCAGGTTCAGCCCGCCGACGAACAGCACCATCGCGGGGTGAAACCCCAGCAGGATCAGCGGCGCGCGGACGATCATCATGAAGGTGAAGGTGCCCGTCCATGTCTGCCGCAGGGCGGTGGTCAGGTTGTAATGCTGGCTGGAATGGTGGTTGACGTGGCTGGCCCAGACCCAGCGGATGCGATGTCCGAACCGGTGCACCCAGTAATAGCGCAGGTCGTCCAGAACGAAGCACAGCGCAACGACCCACCAACCGGTTCCAAGGTCCAGGGGGGTCAGCGCCCAGAGGAACAGGAAGAACCCCCAGGCAATGAACCCCAGCACGATACCGGAGACGACATTGCCCGCCCCCATGATCAGGCTGGTTACCGCGTCGCGGGTTTCATACCGGCCGCCCCGACCCTTGATGGCGATCCACGCAAGTTCGATCAGGATGGCGGCGATGAAGAACGGCACCGCCAGTTGCACCACGTCGGGATAGGTCAGTTGGTCGGTCATGTCGTGCCTCTGATCCTGTCGCGCCAGGCGGCGCAGTCATCCGGGCCCAGCCGCAGCGTGATGCGCGGGGCGGTATAATCTTGCAATCGTACGATCAGGCGGTCTTTTCGTACGGTCACCTGCGCACCGGTCAGGAACCGGGCAGAGGTGTCGGCCCCCATCGGCCAGACAAGGCCGGGGCCCGCGTCGCTGGCGATCAGCGCGGCGGCGCCATTGGCGCAGAGCGTGACAGAGGTCACCGTCGTATCGGGAAATTCGCGCAGCCAGCCGCGCGATGCGTCCTCTTCGGTCAGCAGTTGGCGGGGCTGCGACCAGCCCAGCACATGGGTCAGCAACGCGATGCCCGCGATGCCCCCGACAACCAGCACGACAAGACTACCCAGCGGCATTGCCCATCCTCCCACCTGCATTTCATGCCGGGACGGGGGCGTTTGTCAAAAGGCGCGTGGCGTCAGCCGTTCAGATCGGGCGGGAGCGCAGGAACAGGTAAAGCGGCAAGCCACAGCTGACGCCGATGCAGAAGGTGGCGGGAATCGCCAGAAGCGCGATCCAGTTGCGGCGCACCGCGACCTCTGCCAACACCCAGACCGTCAGCGTGACGGCGGCAATCGTCAGGTCCCAGACCAGGCCGGAACTGGCTGCGTTTGCGTGCCAGGCGTCCACCATGCCCATGATCGACAGGCCGTTTTCCGAAAACCACTGAATGAAATAGGCCATCGGATGCACCGCGCCCCAGACCGCCAGCGCAAGGTAAAGCCAGCGTAGCGGGGTCACAGCGCGACCCCCACGGTGACCGGGCCGGATTGCACAGATACCCCGGTCGCGGTGCTGACCCCGTTCGGTGTGACCCGGACAGAGGTATTGACCGAGGGCCGGATCGGCGGCCCGTCAGCCCCGCAACCGGCCAGAAGCGTCAGGATCAGGGCAGCGGCGATCTGTTTCATCCAAGGATGTCCTTCCAGCGGGCGATCTGCTCGCGCACACGCACCGGCGACGTGCCACCATAGCTTTGACGCGAGGCGACGGAATTGTGCACGCCCAGAACATCATAAACCGCTTCGGTGATTCCGTCATGCACGGCGGTCATGTCGTCCAGCGACAGGTCGGGCAGGTCGCACCCCTTTTTCTCGGCCAGGGCGACAAGCGACCCGGTGACATGGTGCGCGGTGCGGAACGGCAGGTTCAGTTCGCGCACCAGCCAGTCCGCCAGATCGGTCGCGGTAGAGAACCCGCTTGCTGCGGCGGCTTCCAGCACCGGGCGATTGGCGGTCATGTCACGCACCATGCCTTCCATCGCGGCCAGCGCCAGCATCCAGTTGTCGGCCGCGTCGAAGACCTGCTCCTTGTCTTCCTGCATGTCCTTGGAATAGGCCAAGGGCAGCCCCTTCATCACCGTCATCAGGGCGACGTTGGCACCCATGATCCGGCCGATCTTGGCGCGGATCAGTTCGGCGGCGTCGGGGTTTTTCTTTTGCGGCATGATAGACGAGCCGGTGCTGAACCGGTCGGACAAGGTGACGAACCGGAACTGGGCCGAAGACCAGATCACCAGTTCTTCGGCCATGCGCGACAGGTGGATCGCACTGATCGACGCGAGCCCAAGGAACTCCAGCGCGAAATCGCGGTCGCTGACCGCATCGAGCGAATTCGCAGACGGACGGTCGAACCCCAGCGCTTCGGCCGTCATGTGGCGGTCGATCGGGAACCCGGTTCCGGCCAGCGCGGCCGCCCCCAGCGGGCATTCGTTCATCCGTTTGCGCGCGTCGCGGACGCGGGACAGGTCACGGGCGAACATTTCCACATAGGCCATCATGTGATGGCCCCAGGTCACCGGTTGCGCGGTTTGCAGGTGGGTAAAGCCGGGCATGACCCAGTCCGCCCCGGCCTCTGCCTGGCCCAGCAGGGCGCGCATCAATGCCAGCAGCCCGCCTTCGACGGCGTCCAGTTGATCGCGTACCCAAAGCTTGAAGTCGGTCGCCACCTGGTCATTCCGGGACCGGGCGGTGTGCAGACGGCCCGCCGGTTCACCGATCACTTCGGACAGGCGTGCCTCGACGTTCATGTGGATGTCTTCCAGCGCGGTCGAAAACTGGAACGTTCCGGCCTCGATCTCTGACAAAACGGTGAGAAGCCCTTCCCGGATGGCGTCCGCGTCGCTAGGTGTGATGATGCCTTGTGCCGCAAGCATCGCGGCATGGGCCCTTGAACCGGCGATGTCCTGCGTAGCCATGCGCTTGTCGAACCCGATCGAGGCGTTGATCGCCTCCATGATCGCATCGGGACCGGCGGCGAAACGGCCACCCCACATCTGGTTCGAGGACTTTTCGGACATAAGGCACCTATTGGGAGGCAGATTTGAAACGTTTGGTCTTCGGCATCGTCTATACCGCGCTGGCCGCGCTTGCAATTCCGGCGGCGGCCGATCCGTCCTCGGCAGAGGCCCTGCGCGAGGGCGACATGAAAAAACTGGCGTTTCACAGCGATCCCCAGCCTGTCAGTGGCGCCGAGTTCGTAACCTTCGACGGCGCCCCGCTGAAACTGTCGGACTGGCAGGGCAAATGGGTGCTGGTCAATTTCTGGGCGACGTGGTGCGCGCCCTGTCGCCACGAAATGCCGATGCTGTCGGAATTGCAAACCGAACTGGGCGGCGACAGTTTCGAGGTCGTGACCATTGCCACGGGGCGCAACGCGCCGCCCGCGTTGCAGAAATTCTTTGACGAAATCGGCGTCGACAACCTGCCGATGCATCGCGACCCGAAACAGGCGCTGGCGCGGCAGATGGGCATTCTTGGCCTGCCGATCACCATCGTGCTGAACCCGGAGGGGCAGGAAATCGCCCGGATGCGCGGCGATGCGGACTGGTCCAGTGACAATGCCAAAGCGGTGCTGCGCGCGTTGATCAGCCCCGCCGGATAAAAAATGGGCCGCACAAGGCGGCCCCAGATGACGAAGAACCTTCGTCCCCAATGAGTTTTATTTGACCTCGCCGGTCGGGCGTGGCGTGGTGGCTGTTTCTGCCGGCAGGACCGGGTATTCGACCACGGGCACCGTGCCGGTCAGCGAACCAAGAAAGGCGGTAATCTGGCCGATTTCCTGATCGTTCAGGTCGGCGCCAAGCTGCGAGGTCGCCATGATCGCGACGGCGGTTTCCAGATCCCAGACCTTGCCCGAGTGGAAATAGGGCGCCGTCACCGCGATGTTGCGCAGGGGCGCGGCACGGAAGACATATTCGTCGTCGGCGGTGTCGGTCACGGCGAACCGGCCCCGGTCGCCTTCGGGCAGGATGTCGGCGCCCGGCTTTTCGATCAGGCCGAACGGGTAGTAGCCGTTGCCGCCAAGGTTGATCCCGTTATGGCAGGACGCACAGCCCGCATCCATGAACAGTGCCAGCCCCGCTTTTTCATCGTCGGTCAGCGCGTTTTCGTCACCGTTCAGATAGGCGTCGAAGGGCGACGGGGTCAGCAGCGTCGCCTCGTAGGCTTCGATTGCCTTGGCGAAGTTGTCGAAGGTCACCGGGTCGGCTTCGTCGGGGAAGGACGCCTTGAACCAGTCCTGGTACTGCGGCATCGAATTCAGCGTGGCGACAACGTTGTCAGGCGTGTTGGCCATTTCGACGCCAGCCTGCACCGGCCCCTTGGCTTGTGCCGCAAGGTCAGGCGCGCGCCCGTCCCAGAACTGCGCTTCGTTGAAGACGGCGTTCAGCACGGTCGGAGAGTTCCGCGGGCCCTTTTGCCAGCCGTGGCCGATCGAGGTTGGCATGTTGTCGTCCCCGCCGGTTGCCAGGTTGTGGCACGAGTTGCACGAAAACACGCCAGAGGCCGACATGCGCGGATCGAAGAACAGCGCCTTGCCCAAGTCGATCTTGGCCGGGGTGATCAGGTTGTCATTCACGGCCGGCGTGGTCGAGGGCAGTGGCGAGAACATTTCCAGCGCCATTTCGCGTAGGTCGTCGGCCATTGCGCCCTGCGCCGCAAGGATTATCGCAAGGGACGTTGCACAAAGCCGTTTCGTGGTGAACATCGAAAACTCCATAATGTCCAAAAGGTTAACGTTACGCGTTTCTTTTAGAATGATTATAGATCTCTTGTTTTGAATGCGTTGATGTGGATCAAAAGTTCGTGATCTTTGCGTGAAGAGCCGGCTGTCATTGTCGGGGCCTGCACAAGAAATTCCGGGTTCCGCTGTGACAGTGCATGGGATAATGAGCAGCCGATCGTTAAGGAGGCTGGTTTGGATCATTTTCTGTATCGCGACGGCGAGCTGTTTGCAGAGGACGTGGCTGTCGCTGACATCGCTGCGCAGGTGGGCACGCCGTTTTACTGCTATTCCACCGCGACGCTGACCCGCCATTTCCAGCTGTTCAACGAGGCGCTGGAAGGCACCGACCACCTTGTCTGCTATGCCATGAAGGCCGCCAGCAACCAGGCGATCCTGAAAACCCTGGCCGCGCTGGGCGCGGGCATGGATGTGGTTTCGGGCGGGGAATATGCCCGTGCCAAGGCCGCAGGTGTGCCCGGAGACCGGATCGTATTTTCCGGTGTTGGCAAGACCGCGGCGGAAATCCGCGCCGCGCTGGACGGTGGAATCCGCCAATTCAACGTTGAAAGCGAACCGGAACTCAGGGTGATTTCACAGATTGCCAGTGCAATGGGCGCAACCGCACCGGTCACCATTCGCGTCAACCCGGATGTCGACGCCAAGACCCATGCCAAGATCGCGACCGGCAAGTCGGAAAACAAGTTCGGCATCCCCATTGCCAAGGCCCGCGCCGTCTATGCCGAAGCCGCCAGCCTGCCGGGGATCGAAGTCATTGGCATCGACGTTCATATTGGCAGCCAGCTGACGCAGCTGGAACCCTATGAACAGGCGTACCAGAAGGTCGCCGAACTGACCGAACAGCTGCGCGCCGATGGCCACAATATCCGGCGGCTGGATCTGGGCGGTGGCTTGGGCATTCCTTACACCCGATCGAACGAAGCGCCGCCCTTGCCGATGGATTACGGCGCGCTGGTCAAGCGGACGCTGGGCCACCTTGGATGCGAGCTTGAAATCGAGCCCGGCCGCCTGATCGCGGGCAACGCCGGGATCCTTGTTTCCGAAGTGATCTATGTGAAGGACGGCGTAGGCCGGACCTTCCTGATTCTGGACGCGGCGATGAACGATCTGATCCGGCCCGCGATGTACGATGCGCACCACGAAATCGTGCCTGTAAAAGAGGCAGAGCCAGGGGTCGAGATGGCGCCCTATGATATCGTCGGCCCGGTCTGCGAAAGCGGTGATACCTTTGCCAAGGGGCGCGTGATGCCGCCGTTGCAGGCTGGAGATCTGGTCGCTTTCCGTTCTGCCGGGGCCTATGGCGCGGTGATGTCGAGCGAATACAACACCCGTCCGCTGGTGCCCGAAGTGCTGGTGAACGGGGATCAATTCGCTGTCATCCGGGCACGGCCAAGCTTTGACGAAATCATAAATCGCGATACCATCCCCGCGTGGCTGTAAGGCATTCCTCTTGCGGTCAAGGACCGGGGAGAGGTGCATGCCGCAGGACCGCCTGCCGAACGAGATCGACAAGGCCCTGAAATGGCCGCTGGCGCTGACCCGCGCCGGGATGGTGGCGGAACGGATCACGCGCGCGTTCTGGCCGCTGTGGTCTGTGCTGTTCGTCGCTATCGGTGCGCTGTTCCTGGGGCTGCACGACATGGTCGCGGTCGAAACCGTCTGGATCGTCGGTGCCGTTCTGGCGCTGCTGGCCATTGCCGCGCTGGTGCGGGGCGTGATGGTGTTTCGCTGGCCGTCGCGCGCGGGCGCGCTGGACCGGCTGGACGCCACGATGGCGGGTCGCCCGATCCGCGCCGCGCTGGATACGCAGGCGATTGGCTCGGACGATCCGGCGTCGAACGCGGTTTGGCAGGCGTATCAGGCGCGGATGCGCGACCGGCTGGCGCAGGCCAAACCGGTCGAACCCGATCTGCGCGTTGCCCGCGCAGACCCGTTTGCCCTGCGATATGTCGCGCTGCTGGTTCTGGCCTCGGGGCTTCTGTTCGGGTCTGTCATTCGGGTGGGGTCTGTCACCACCTTGACCCCGAATGGCAAGTCGCTGGCCACCGGCCCGGTCTGGGAAGGCTGGCTCGAGCCTCCGGGGTATACACGCCTGCCCGCGATCTATCTCAATGACATCACCGCGGCGTCACTGGACGCACCCGAGGGCAGCCGCATCACCCTGCGGCTTTACGGTGCCGTCGGTGCGTTGTCGGTGGCCGAAACCGTGACCGGTCAGCCGCAGCCCGAAGGCGAGGTGGACCAGCCCACGGCGCAGGAATTCGTCGTCAGGCAATCCGGCGAAATCGCGATCACCGGCGACGGCGGGCGCAGTTGGCAGATCGCGATGATCCCCGATACCGCCCCGACTGTCATCCTCGATGGCGAGATCGAGGTGAGCTATGAGGGTGAAGCGAACATTCCCTTCACGGCCAAGGACGATTATGGCGTGGTTGAAGGCACCGCGCGGATCGACCTTGCGCTGGACCAGGTCGACCGCCGCTATGGGTTGAAGATCGACCCGGAGATGCGTGATGCGATCACCCTGCCTCTGCCGATGCCGATTTCCGGCAGCCGGGCGGACTTCACCGAATCGCTGATCGACAATTTTTCGGAACATGCCTGGGCGAACCTGCCGGTGACTCTGACGCTGATCGCGCAGGATGCGGCAGGCAACACCGGCAACACCCCCCCAGACGTGATAACCCTGCCGGGACGGCGGTTCTTCGATCCGCTGGCGGCGGCGATCATCGAACAACGCCGCGCGCTGTTGTGGTCGCGCGCGAATGCCAAACCGGTTGTTCAGGTGATGCGGGCGATTTCGAACCGTCCGGACGATGTTTTCCGGTCTGCCGTCACCTACCTGCGGTTCAAGACGATCCTGACCCGTCTGGAACGGTATGCAGAACATGACATGACGCTGGAACAGCAGGATGAGCTCTCCATGGCGCTGTGGGACCTGGCGCTGTTGTTGGAAGAGGGCGACTTGCAGGACGCGCTTGAACGGCTGCAACGGGCGCAGGATCGCCTGACAGAGGCGATGAAGAACGGTGCGTCCGATCAGGAAATCGCCGAACTGATGCAGGAACTGCGGGAAGCGACCGACGACTATCTGCGAAAGCTGGCCCAGCAAAACCAGCGTGATGCCGAGCAGAACCCGGAGTTCGCCGAAGGCATGGATCAGGACATGATGCAGATGACCCAGAATGATCTGCAGGAAATGATGGATCGGATCCAGGAGCTGATGGAACAGGGCCGCATGGCTGAAGCCATGGAAGCGATGGAACAGCTGCGCCAACTGATGGAAAACATGCAGGTCACCCAAGGTCAGGGGCAGGGCCAGCCTTCGCCTGGACAACAGGCGATGGAAGGCCTGGCCGAAACCCTGCGGGATCAGCAGGGGCTGAGCGACGAGGCCTTCCGTGACCTGCAACAGCAGTTCAACCAGCCCAACCCGGGGCAACAAGGCCAGCAGGGCCAGCAGGGTGAACAGCAGGGTCAGGGACAGCAAGGCCAGCAACAAGGACAGGGCCAGCAGCCGGGCACTGATCAGCAAGGCGGGCAGGGGACCCAGCAAAGCCTGGCAGACCGCCAGCGCGGGTTGCGGCAGGAACTGAACCGCCAGCGCAACAACCTGCCCGGTCTCGGTGGTGAGGCAGGCGAGCGTGCCCGCGACTCGCTTGGCCGGGCCGAGGATGCGATGGACGGCGCCGAAGAGGCTCTGCGCCAGGGCGATCTGGCCGAGGCGATTGACCGCCAGTCCGAAGCGATGGAAGCCCTGCGCGAAGGCATGCGCGACCTGGGCGAGGCCTTGGCGCAGGAACAGCAGAACCAGGGTCAGCAGGGCACCGCCGATGGGACCGACCCTGGGGAACAGCGCGACCCGCTGGGCCGCAGCGCGGGCAGCAATGGCCAGATCGGCACCGATGAGAACCTGTTGCAGGGCGAAGACGTTTATCGCCGGGCGCGGGAACTGCTGGACGAGATCCGTCGCCGCACCGGCGATGGAGAACGCCCCGAAGCCGAGCTGGAATACCTTGAACGGTTGCTTGACCGGTTCTGAAAGCCGGACGCCGTTCGGTACGAAAAAAGAGCGCGTCCTTACGGACCCGCCCTTTTTTCCGTGACCGTCGTTCTGACTTACAGGAAGTAGACGTCGCGAAAGACGTTACGTGCGATGTCTTCGCGCTTCAGGCCGCGTGCGGCCAGTTCGGCGTCGGTCATGTTTTGATAAAGCGTGATCGCACGCATGCGGGTATTGTTTTCGCCGATGGCAACGATGCCGCGGCCGATGGCGGCAAGGACGTCGCGCAGGCCCGAACGGGCCGATGTTTCTACATGGGTTGCGATATGTGCCATTGGGAGTGCCTCTGACTGTTTTTCGTTTCTTCCCGGAATAGGTAGGGGGTGTGCTGCGATGCAGCAATGCCCGCAAGCGTATAGCCGGGTTTCGTTTGCCGCATGGCTGATCACGCGCGGTCATGAAAAAAGGAGAGCCAGAAGGCTCTCCTTGCGTTTCATGCTGAAATTACTGAAATATTTCGTCGATTCAGACCTACGAACCACCGTTTTGTCCGTCCGACACGCGGGGTTATGCACGGGTTTTGTATCAAGAGCATGACGACAAAAATGCCAGTGTGCGGGGTAAAATTTCTGCGACTGCAAAGGTGCCTGAATGATAAGCGTCAAGGCGTCGTTTGCGCGCTGATGATGCGTTTTGCAAATTATCCCAGATAGGCGCGCAGCGCCGGAGGCGGATCGGTGAAAAGCGATTCGGTGTCCTGCGGCGTGTGCGCAACCCCGTCGGCCACAAGAACTGTCTGGTCCGCGAATTTGCGGGCACCGTGCGGATCGTGGGTGACCATGATCGTCAGGCCGCCGATCTTCCCGCTCACGTCCTGCACAACACCCAGCATCTCTGCCCGGAGGGCGGGGCCCAGGGCCGAAAACGGTTCATCCAGCAACAGCACTGGCCGGGCCTGAATCAAAACGCGGGCCAGCGCTGCACGGCTTTGCTGGCCGCCGGAAAGGGTGGCGGGGCGGCGGTTGCCCATCTGATCCAGACCGACCGCATGCAGGGCGTTTTCGATACGGCTGTGGTCCTCAGGTCTTGTCCGCCCCCCGCGCGGGCGCAGCGCCAACATCAGGTTGCTTCCAACGCTCAGGTGTGGAAACAGGTTGTTGTCCTGGAAAAGGATCGACACCGGCCGCCGGGCCGGCGGCAAAGACGTGATGTCTTGTCCGTTCAACCTGATCCGGCCCGCACTGGGCGCGCGAAACCCGGCGATCAGGTCCAGCAAGGTGGATTTGCCAGCGCCAGACGGACCGATCACGGCAATCCTACCTGTGTCGGGCAGCGTCAGGTCGGCGGACAGACGGAACCCGTCACTGTCGCTTTGCACGTGGTCAAGTTGCAGCATCGGCGCGGCCTCCCCTGTCGAACAGCCAGAAAAGGCCAAGGCTGAGCCCCAGCAGCAACACCGCTGCGCCTGCGGCCTGGTCCATCCGGTAGGCTCCCATCAGGCGATAGATCTGCAAGGGCAACGTTGCATGATCTGGATCGGCGAACAACGCGATCACCCCAAGGTCCCCCATGGACAGCGCGGCGGTCAGCCCGGCTGCAAAGCCAAGAGGGCGACGCAGGCGGGGCAGAAAAACACGGGTCACCCAGACCCCGGGCGACAATCCCAGGGCTTGGGCAAGACGGATGTGGTCGGTGCGGATCGCCTCCGACTCGGGCCGCAGGATGCGGACGGCGAAGGGCAGGCTGACCAGCGCGTTGATCAGCGCGGTCACCACCAGTGCCAAGTCAAATGGGTTTGCAAAAGGGCGCACCAGCAGGAACAGCCCGATTCCCAGCACCAGCGGCGACAGCGCGATCCCCGCCAGCGCCAGCCATTCCCCCATGCGGTTGGCCAAGGCAGTGGCCCAGATCATGCAAAGCAGGGTTGATGCCAACGCGACGCCCAGCGAATGCAGGGCCGCTTGCCAGACTTGGGCTGGCAGCGTCAGAACCGCGCCGATCCCGTTCCACACGACCATCGCCAGCGGGGTCAGCAGAAACAGCGTCGCCGCGACGATCCAGAGCGTATCCAGCAGGACACGGGTCAAGGCCCCGTCCTCCCAGCGCGGAAGATCTCGGTCCAGCCCGACGCCGAATCCGGGCGCACGGCCCAGCCAAAGCGCGACAGAACCGGCGGTCAACGCGATGGCCAGTTGCACCAGCGCCAGCATCGCCGCGCGGGCAATGTCGAAATCGAACCTCAGTGACTGGTAGATCGCCAGTTCCAGCGTTGTCGACCTGGGGCCGCCGCCCAGCGTGAGCGCTACGGCAAACGAGCTTAGGCATATGACAAAGATCACCACGAACGCCTGCGGTGTGATCCGCTGCAGCATCGGCAGTTCAAGCGCGCGAAACACTTGCACGGGCGACAGGCCAAGGCTCGCAGCCAGGCGAAGCCGTTCCGACGGGATTGCCAGCCAGCCTTGCAGGATCATCCGGGTTGCCAGCGGCAGGTTGAAGAACACATGGGCCAGCACCACGCCGTGAAGCCCGTAGATCGACATCGGCGGAACACCCAACCCGCCAAGCGCAAGATTCAGCAGCCCCTTGTTTCCAAACACCGCCAGCAACCCCAGAACAGCGACAATCGTCGGCAGGATAAACGGCGCCCCCAGCAGCGTGATCAACAGTCCCCGGCCCGGAAAGCGCCGCCGGGCAAGGGCGCGCGCGGTGGGGACGGCCAGCGCCACGCTGGCGCCCGCGGACAGGATCGCCTGCGTCAACGTAAAGCGCAGGGCTTGCCAGTCGGCAGGCCCCGGCACGGGCATGTCGCCCGCGCGCGCCAGCACCGCGGCCACTGGGCCAAGGATCAGCCCGGCAACCGCGAGTGCGGCGATTATTGCGACAGCGCGCGCCGCCATTCCTCGATCGCCTCGTCGCGCAGGGCCGCGGACTGGTCTTCATCCAGGAAGATCGCCTTGGCCGGGGCGGGCAGGTCCTGGAACACTTGTGGCCAGTCCGCCTTGGGCAGGGCCGAAGGGTAGGACCAGTTGGTTTCCGGGATGATCTTCTGGAACGTATCGCTGAGGACAAACGCCATGAAGGCATCGGCCAGCTCTGGCTGATCGGTACCCGCGACCTTGGCCACCAGTTCGAAGAAGGCATAGTGCCCTTCGTCGAAGATTGCCGCCTTCTTGGTATCGTCGCCTTCGGCCGCGATGTGATAGGCGGGCGAGGTGGTGAAGGACAGCACCATCGGCGCTTCGCCATCGGTGAACAGGCCATAGGCCTCGGACCAGCCCTTGGTCACGGTCAGGATATGCGGGGCGACGCCTGCCCAGATCTCTTCGGACCGGTCGCCGTAGACGGCCTTGACCCACAGCACCAGCGCAAGACCGGAAATCGAACTGCGCGGGTCCTGGATAATCACCTTCAGGTCGTCGGGGGCGGCCGCCAGTGCCTCGAAGCTGGTGGGTGGGGTGTCCAGGCGGGTGGTGTCATAGACAAACGACACATAGGACCAGTCGAACGGCAGGAACACGTCATCGGTCCAGTCGATGGGCAGGGTCAGTGCGCCGGTGTCCTGACCGTGCGGCGCGAACAGGCCGCTGTCGCGGGCCTTTTTCGTGACATCGGTGTTCAGGCCGATGACCACGTCGGCCTCGGTCCGGTTGCCTTCCAGCAGCAGGCGCGGCAGCAGGTCACCGGGCTTGAACTGCAGGTCACATCCGCACTGGGCCTCGAACGCCGCCTCGATCGCAGGGCCGGGGCCCCAGTCCGAGGTGAAGTAATCGGGGGCATAGACAGTCAGAACGGGCGTCTGTGCCAGCGCCGTGCTGGCAGTGAACAATCCCGCTGCAAAGGTAAGGGCCTTCATGGCATCCTCCAATTTGCGGCGAGAGGGCAAGATCAGAGCGTGATGCCAAACCTTCCCTCCGCCGGTGTTAACCGGTTCAGGTTCAACGGGTTCGCGTTTCCGCATCTCAGCCGTGGGTTTCCCCTTTGGCACCCCGAGGTGACATGAGAGCTAGCGCCGCAATGGGCGGGTTTCAAGGGATTTCTGGCGGGGCCGTCCTTGGCCCCACCTGTACGGGTCAGCGTTCCTTTACGTACGGTTCGCCCCCGGCGCGCGGCGGGATCGCCTTGCCGACAAAGCCCGCAAGGATGACCACGGTCAGGATGTAGGGGAGCGCCTGCACGAATTGCACCGGCAGGGTAAAGCCCAGCATCTGGATGTTCTGGAACCGTGTTTCGATGGCAAACAGGAACCCGAACAAAAGGCAGGCCATCAGTGCATGCCACGGCCGCCACTTGGCAAAGATCAGCGCGGCCAGCGCGATGAAGCCCCGGTTGGCGGTCATGTCCTTGGTAAAGTTCGCCTGCAGGCCGGTTGCCAGATAGGCCCCAGCAATCCCGCATAGGATCCCGCAGATGATGACGGCCGAATAGCGCAGCCGGATGACCGAGATACCGGCGGTATCCACCGCTTCGGGCGCTTCGCCCACGGCGCGCAGGCGCAGGCCGAACCGGGTGCGGAACAGCACCCACCAGGTCAGCGGCACCGCGAACAGCGCGATATAGACAAGGATCGCGTGGCCCGAGATCAGTTCGTAATAGATGGGGCCGATGAAGGGCACGTCGCGCAGCGCTTCGGCAAAGGGCAGGGTGATCGGTTCGAACCGCGCGGCGCCTTCCAGCGACGGGGTGCGGCCCCCTTGTGAAAACCAGTCCTGTGCAATCAGGATCGTTGTCCCGGCGGCAAAAAAGTTGATCGCGACGCCCGAGATCAGCTGATTGCCACGGAAGTTGATCGACGCCAGCCCGTGCACCAACGACAGGAAGATCGACGACAGGATCCCCGCACCCAGACCAAGCCAGGCGTTGCCGGTGCTGTAGGCGACGGCGGCCGAGAAGAACGCCGCGATCAGCATCTTGCCTTCCAACCCGATGTCGAAAATCCCCGAGCGTTCGGAATACAGCCCGGCAAGGCAAGCCAGCAGCAGCGGCGTGGCGCTGCGCACGGTGGAATCGAGCACCTGAATGACGGTGAGAAAATCCATGGCTCAGGCCCCTTTCTTGCGCATGGCGAGGAACATCTTTTCCAGCGGCATCCGCACCATGTTGTCCAGTGCACCGGTAAACAGGATGACCAGCGCCTGAATGACGGTGATCAATTCGCGCGGGATCGACGTCCACAACGCCAGTTCGGCCCCGCCCTGGTAGAGGAACCCGAACAGGATCGCCGCCAGGAACACGCCCAGGGGGTGCGACCGGCCCATCAGAGCCACGGCGATACCGATGAACCCGGCACCCTCGGTCGAATTCAGGATCAGGCGCTCTGCCTCGCCCTGCGTGGTGTTGACCGACATCAGCCCGGCCAGCGCCCCGGAAATCAGCATGGCGATCACCGTAATCTTGACGCCATTGATCCCGGCATAGTTGGCGGCGGTTTCCGAATGCCCCAGCGCACGGATTTCATACCCCAGCCGGGTGCGCCAGATCAGCAGCCAGACAAGGATGCAGGCGATCACCGCAAGAAAGAAGGTCACATTCGCGGGCGCACCTCGGAACAGGATCGTGTCCGCGGTCGAAAACATGTCGCGGAACGTGGGCAGCTGCGTCGCCTCGGGGAAGACGGCGGTGGACGGCTCCATCGCGCCCTTGGGGCGCAACACGTTCACCAGGATGTAGTTCAGCAATGAGGCGGCGATGAAGTTGAACATGATCGTGGTGATCACGATGTGACTGCCGCGCTTGGCTTGCAGATAGGCCGGGATCAAGGCCCAGGCCGCGCCGAATACGGCGGCCGCAACGGCAGAGCCAAGGATTGCCAGCGACCAATGCGGCCAGGGGACGAACAGGCACACCAGCGCCACGCCCAACCCGCCCAGCATTGCCTGGCCTTCGCCGCCGATGTTGAACAACCGCGCGTGAAAGGCCACGGCCACAGCAAGGCCTGTGAACATGAAGTTCGTGGCGTAGTACAGCGTATAGCCCCAGCCGGACGACCGCATCAGCGCGCCGTCGACCATCAGCTTGAACGCGGCCACCGGGCTTTCCCCGATGGCAAGGATCACCCCCGCCGACAGGATCGCGGCAAGAATGATCGAGATCAGCGGAACAAGGACCGCATCGGCCCAGGCGGGCATCTTATCCATTTTGTTCGGCCTCCCGCGCTTCTTTGGCGTGCAACTGTTCTTCCACCGCTACGATGATCGGCTTGTCCGGCATTTCGGTGATCCCGGCCATCAGCAGGCCCAGTTCGGTTTCGTCGGTCTGGGACGGGTCGCGTTCACCCATGATCTTGCCGTCGAACATCACCGCGATGCTGTCCGACAGGCTGAAAATCTCGTCCAGCTCGACACTGACCAGCAGCACCGCCTTGCCAGCGTCGCGCAAGGCGATGATCTGCTTGTGAATGAATTCGATGGCCCCGATATCGACACCCCGCGTGGGCTGGCCCACCAGCAGGATGTCCGGGTTGCGTTCGATTTCCCGGGCGACGACGATCTTTTGCTGGTTCCCGCCGGAAAAATTTCGCGCCTTCAGCTTGGGGTTTGGCGGGCGCACGTCGAACCGCTCCATCTTGGCGGCGGTGTCTTCGCGGATGGCGGCGTTGTTCATCAGCAGGCCGGATTGGTATTTCGGGTCGTGGTGATAGCCGAAGGCCACGTTTTCCCAGGCCATGTAGTCCATGATCAGCCCTTCGTGCTGGCGATCCTCGGGGACGTGAGCGATGCCTCGGGCGCGGCGCGACTGGCCATCGGAATGCTTGCCGGTCAGGTCGATTTCCGCGCCATTCACGCGGATCGTGCCGGTGCCGCTGGTCATCCCGCCCAGGACCGCCAGCAGTTCCGACTGGCCGTTGCCGGCAACCCCGGCGATCCCAAGGATTTCGCCTTTGCGCACGCTCAGCGACACGCCTTTCAGCCGTTCGACCCCCTTGTCGTCGATGACATGCAGGTTCTCGACTTCCAGCACGGTGTCGCCCGGCGTCGCCGGCTGTTTGTCCACGCGCAGCAGGACCTTGCGGCCGACCATCAGTTCGGCCAGCTGTTCGGGGCTGGTCTCGGATGTCTTGACGGTTGCCGTCATCTGGCCACGGCGCATCACGCTGACCGTATCGGTGATTTCCATGATCTCGCGCAGCTTGTGGGTGATCAGGATGATGGTCTTGCCCTCTTCCCGAAGGCGGTCGAGGATCCGGAACAGCTGGTCCGCCTCTGCCGGGGTCAACACCCCCGTGGGCTCGTCCAGGATCAGGATATCGGCCTGACGATACAGCGCCTTCAGGATCTCGACCCGCTGCTGGTGGCCAACCGACAGGTTTTCGATCAAGGCATCAGGATCGACATGCAATTCGTATTCTTCAGCCAGCGATTTCAGCACGCCGCGGGCCTTGCCCAGTGACTGCGACAACTTCCAGCCTTCCTCGGCGCCAAGGATGACGTTTTCCAGAACGGTGAAGTTCTGCACCAGCTTGAAATGCTGGAACACCATGCCGATGCCCGCGGCGATGGCGGCCTGGCTGTCGGGGATCTCGGTCTTGTTGCCCGAGATGAAAATCTCGCCCGCGTCGGCCTTGTAAAAGCCGTAGAGGATGGACATCAGCGTGGACTTGCCCGCGCCGTTCTCGCCGATGATGCCGTGGATCGTGCCTGGCATGACCCGGATCGAAATATCCTTGTTGGCCTGAACCGGGCCGAAGGCCTTGGAGATGCCTTTCAGTTCGATGGCAGGGGCTGTCATGTGCATCCTTTCTCGCGACGCCAGGGCCGTTCCTTCCCCGAAAAGCGCGTGCACGGGTTCCGTCAGAGTCGGAACGCTCCGGCAGGAAAGGGCCGCGCCAGTTTCCCTGCGCGGCCCTGACTTGTCTTCAACGCTCGGGCGTGGATCAGAAGGTCAGCGCCGGGCAGCTGTCGTCGCTGGTGTAGTCATGCACGGCAATCTCGCCTGCGATGATCTTTTCGCGGGCGGCATCGACGGCGGCCTTCATGTCATCGCTGACGAGGGATGCGTTGTTCTCGTCCAGGGCGTAACCGACGCCTTCCTGGGCCAGGCCCAGAACCATCACACCGGTTTCCAGGTCAGCCCCAGCCGACATGGCGTTATAGACGGCGTTGTCCACGCGCTTCAGCATCGAGGTCAGAACCTGGCCCGGGTGCAGGTAGTTCTGGTTGCTGTCCACGCCGATCGACAGGATGCCCTTGTCGGCGGCGGTCTGCAACACGCCCAGCCCGGTGCCACCGGCCGCGGCATAGACCACGTCAGCGCCCTGGCTGATCTGTGCCTGAGTCAGTTCAGACCCTTTCACCGGGTCGTTCCACGCGCTGGGGGTGGTGCCGGTCATGTTGGCGATGACGGTCGCATCAGGGTTCACGGCCTTGACGCCCTGGGCATAGCCGCAGGCAAACTTGCGGATCAGCGGAATGTCCATGCCACCGATGAAGCCGACGGTGCCGGACTTCGACGCCATCGCGGCCATCATGCCGACAAGGTACGAGCCTTCATGCTCAGAGAACAGGATCGACAGAACGTTCGGGTGCGCGGCCGGATCGACGAAGCCGTCGATGGTCACGAACTTGGTGTCGGGGTAGTCCGCGGCGATGTTCGCGATCGGTGTCGAGAACGAGAAGCCGGTGGTCACGACCGGGTTGAAGCCCGCCTCGGCGAAGCGGCGCAGAGCCTGCTCGCGCTGGGCTTCGGACTGCATCTCGATGTCCTTGTAGCTGCCGCCGGTGTCCTTGGCGAAACGCTCTGCGCCGTTGAACGCCGCTTCGTTGAAGGATTTGTCGAACTTGCCGCCCAGGTCGTAGACCAGCGCCGGATCGGCCATGGCAACGCCAGCGGTCAGCGCCAGCGTCGCGGCGGCGCCGAGGAATTTCTGCATGAGGGTCATTGTCAGCTCCCAGATGTTGGTACGCAGCGGAACGGTCCCGCCGTCTGTTATATGATCGGAACAGATCAGCCTTGATTTAGGCCGCAGCGCCACGGGATGGTCAACAGCTTTTTACCAAACGGTCTCAGATTGACGAACCATCGACCAATGACCTTAGGTCAGTGCGCGGCTCATGAGCAGGGCATCGGTGCGGGTGCCGTCCGGTTGGCGGAAATACCCTTTCCGGAGGCCGGTCAGTGCATATCCATGATGTGCGTAAAACGCCTGAGCGGGGGTATTTGGCGCGGCCACCTCAAGAAAAATCTGGGCGATTCCCGCCCTCGCCGCCTGATCGTGAAGCTGTCGTATCAGGTTTGATGCCTGGCCCCGGCGTTGGTGGCCGGGGTCGGTGGCCAGCGCAAGGATTTCTGCCTCGTCCAGGACGAACCGGACCAGAAGAAAGGCTGCGTCGCTTTCGAAAAGGTGCACATGCGGGTCCCGCAACAGTCCTTCGAACGCGGCAGCGGACCACGGTGCCATGTCGTTGTAGGCACGGGCCTGGAGGGCGGCCAGTGCCTCAGGCGTCATCGAGGATAACCGGTGGTGCATCGCGCGACGGCGCGGCATCGGCGGGCTTGATGTAAAGCGGGGCCGGGGGCGTATGGGCCACGGCAGGCCGCGATGCAGCGACCCGGGCGATCCCCAGCGCGATCAGGTCCGGCTGCGGCGTCAGCAGGGGCACGTCCTGCGCTCTGCCGGCAAGGGTTTCGGCGTTTGCAAGATAGGGCTCGCCGCTTTCCGGTGCGCGCAGATAGGCCTGTCCGCGCGGCCCGGGAACGCAGGCGGTGCCCGTTGTTGTGGCTGTCGCCTCGATCGCATCGAAGCTGTTGACGCCGATTGCAGGAATGCCAAGCGCCAGTGCCAGCCCGCGCGCCGCGCTGACGGAAATGCGGATGCCGGTAAAGTTGCCGGGTCCTATGCCCACTCCGATCCGGTCAAGATCGCTCCAGCCCTTGCCCGCCGCACGAAGCAGGTCTTCCAGCAGCGGAAACAGGCGTTCGGCCTGTCCCCGTCCCATGTTTTCGTGCATCTCGGCCAGAACCGTTTCGCCACACAGCAAAGCGGCGGCGCAATGCGCCGCCGATGTGTCAAAGGCCAGGACCAGAGGATCAGACGGCAACCGGGCGCACCTCGGTCACTTCGGGGATGTAGTGACGAAGTAGGTTCTCGATCCCCATCTTCAGCGTCAGGGTCGAAGACGGGCAACCGGCGCAGGCACCCTGCATGTGCAGATAAACCACGCCGCGATCAAAGCCGTGAAACGTGATGTCGCCACCATCCTGTGCCACCGCCGGGCGCACACGGCTGTCCAGAAGATCCTTGATCTGGCGCACGATCTCGCCGTCCTCGCCGCTGTGATCGGCGTGGCCCGACGACTGCGCGGCACCTTCGGCCATCACTGGGGCACCGGACTGGAAGTGTTCCATGATCGCGCCAAGGATCGCCGGTTTCAGATGATCCCAGTCGGCCTCGTCATCCTTCGTGACGGTCACGAAGTCAGAACCAAAGAACACACCGGTCACCCCGGACACACCGAACAGGCGTGTGGCCAAAGGCGAGGCTGCAGCCCCTTCGGCAGAGGGGAAATCCGCGGTTCCGATTTCCAGCACTGTCTGGCCGGGCAGGAATTTCAGCGTTGCGGGGTTCGGGGTGGATTCGGTTTGAATGAACATCTGTCATGTTCCTTTTGTGGCTTGCCCAACTATATGCGCCCGCCGATGCGGAGCGTCAAGCTTTGGAACGGTTCTAAACTGAAAGCGCCCCGGATTTCAGCGCCTTCAGACGGGCGCGGATGTATTTCGCGGCCGAGCGGTAGTGCGACGGGCCGGCTGCCTCGGCCCACCGTCCCGTGGTCCAGGCATTGCCTCCGCCCCGCATCGGGACACCATACAGGGCATCGTCGTCAAGGTCTGAAAGAAAGGCAATCAGCCGTGCATGACTGCCGGTCAGGGCGGCCCGGACCTCGGTCCAGCCAAGCGCGGCCTGTTCGCGCCGCAGATCGGCGTTGAAGCGTTTCAACTCGTTCCATTTGTAGCCCGGCGCGGGCATCGGGACGGGGGTGCCTGTCTGACCCTGCAGATACCACCCAAGAAACAGGTCGATCCAGGCGGCGCGATGGCCAACGATATCTTTGAGCGTGGTGCCCTCGGCCTCTGGATCGGGGGCCAGCCAGGCGTCAGCGGGCACGGTGTCAAGCAGCGCCTGAAGCTTGGCGAATTCCTTTTCGGTTATGGTCAGCAGGTCGGATTTGTTGGTGGCGGCGGGCATTGCGAAACCTCTGATCAGGGAAATCATGAACCATCCGCGCGCGCGTTGCCTTGATTTGCCGCATGTCGGCCAAAGAGTCCGGGGTCAACCGCGCGTCAGAGTGCCAATGTCATTTGCCCGGTCACAGCTTCGGTGTTTGATCAGGTGATCGCTTCCAGCCGTTCTTTCGAAAGGTCGCCGGGAACGATCGTGATCGGGATCGGCAGATTTCCCGCGCCTTTGGTCATTTGGGTGACCAGCGGGCCGGGTCCCTTCTTGTCGACGGCGGCCCCCAGCACCAGCACGCCGATTTCGGGGTCTTCACGCACATGGGCAAGGATTTCGGACACAGGCTCGCCTTCGCGGATGACAAGCTCGGGGTCGACCCCCTGCTTAGCGCGCATCCACTTGGCAAAAACCTCGAAATGGGCGTGGATGCGTTCGCGCGCCTCTTCGCGCATGACTTCGCCGACACCGATCCAGTGGTTGAATTCATCCGGCGGAATGACCGACAGGATCGCGACCCCACCGCCGGTGTGCGACGCCCGCATCGCCGCGAAGCGCATCGCGTTCAGGCATTCGCGGCTGTCATCGAGCACGACAAGGAATTTGCGCATGGGGCCTCCAGGGTCTTGGCGGATTTTGAACGACCGGCGCTGTCCTGTCCAGCGTCACGGCTTGGCAGCGCTGGTGGCCGATCAGGCCCCGGTGCTGGCCGCCCAGTCCCAGTACATCTCGCGCACGCGGCGGGTGACCGGGCCGACCTGATAGGACGTGTCCTCGAACCCGACGACGGGGGTCACCTTGCTCATGTTGCCGGACAGGAAAACCTCGTCCGCGTGCTTGAAATCGTCGAAGGTCAGGATGGTTTCATGCACGGCGGTGCCATCTGCGCGCAGGTTCTGCATGTGCCGCGACCGGGTGATGCCGGCAAGAAACGTGCCGTTGGCGATGGGGGTAAAGACCTCTCCGTCCTTGACCATGAAGACGTTGGCGGTCGCGGACTCCGCGACGTTGCCCATCGCGTCGGCCACCAGCGCATTGCCAAAGCCGCGCGCGCGCACCTCTGCCAGCATCCGGGCGTTGTTGGGGTACAGGCATCCGGCCTTGGCGTTGACCACCGCGTCTTCCATCACTGGGCGGCGGAACCGGGTGTGGCCCAGGGTGGTTGTCGTGGTTTCCGGTGCCATCGGGATTTCTTCGAGGCAGATCGCGAAACCGGTGGTTTCCTTCGACGGAACGATCGCGGTCAGATCGCCGTCGATTCCCCAGTACATCGGACGGATATAGACGGCGGCGTCTTTCGGGTAGGCCTGCAATCCCTCCCAGACGATCTGCACCATGTCTTCGGCCGAAACGGTGGGGGTGATCATCAGCGCCTCGGCGGACCGGTTCACCCGTGCGCAGTGCGCGTCAAGATCGGGCGCCAGCCCGTTGACATAGCGCGCGCCGTCGAACACGCCGCTGCCCAGCCACGCGCCATGATCGGCGGCGTTGATGATCGGCGTATCGCCGTCGTGCCAGCTGCCGTTGAAATAGGTGCGAATGTTCTTGCCGGTCGCCATGGCCTGTCTCCTTCTGAGTTGCGCGGAGACTAGGGGCAGCCCGGGCCAAGGTCCAGAGGGTCAGGCGCAGCGCGATTGCGCGCTGTCCTCGATCCCCTGTCCGGCGACCGGGATATTGTCGATCAGCCGGATCCCCCCGATCCATGCGGCGGCAAACAGGCGGGCATCGCGGTCGGGGCTGTGCAGCAGCGACAGGTCGTCGATGGCGCGCAGGTCAAGGTATTCGACCTCTTCGAACCCGGCCTTGTCCAGATCGTGCAACGCGGTCTCGCACAGGCCGTCCCAGGCAAGACCGGCGGCCAGCCCGTCCGCCAGCGTACCCATCGCCCTGTTCAAAGCCGAAGCCGCCACACGCGCCTGCGGATCCAGCCGCAGGTTGCGCGACGACATCGCCAGCCCGTCTGTTTCGCGCACGGTGGGACAGCCGATCACTTCGGTCGGGATGTTCAGATCGGCGGTCATGCGCCGCACGACCTGCAACTGCTGGAAATCCTTTTCGCCGAAATAGGCGCGGTCGGCGCTGGTCTGCAGGAACAGCTTGGCCACCACGGTGGCCACCCCGTCGAAATGCCCGGGCCGATGCGCCCCGCACAGCACGTTCGTCAGCCCGGACACGGACACGTTTGTGGTAAAGCCATCGGGGTACATCTGGTCTGGGTCCGGGCACCAGATCGCGTCGATCTGCCGTGGGGCCAGTTTCTCGGCGTCGCGCGCCTCGGTGCGCGGGTATTTCGCCAGATCCTCGGGGTTGTTGAACTGCTTGGGGTTCACGAAGATCGTCACGATCACCCGGTCGCAGTCTGCCTTGGCAGCGCTCACAAGGCTCAGGTGCCCGTCATGCAGCGCGCCCATGGTCGGGACCACGCCAATGGTGTCACCGGCCCGGCGCCAGCGCGTGGTCAAGGCGCGCAGATCGCTCAGGCGGCGGAGGATCGGGGGTGTCAAGGCCATCGGGCAACTCCGGGTCGCGGCATGTTTGGCCGGCGTTTACCCCGCGCGGACATGCTCTGCAAAGGTGCAATCTTTAGCGACTTCTTGAAAACGCCGCGGATTGGCCCGAAAGTCAGGGGGATTCCAGCGCCATCGGCGCACCAACAGGAGGACACCCCATGACTTTCCGGACACTTGGCAGCGTTGCCGGGTTGGCCATGTTCGCCGCGCTTTCCGCGCAGGCGCAACAGACCGACCTGACCATCGCCCTGCAACTAGAGCCGCCGCACCTGGACCCGACCAGCGCCGCGGCAGGGGCCATTGACAGTGTCCTCTATGCCAACGTCTTCGAAGGGCTGACGCGGTTCATGTCCGACGGGTCCGTGGTGCCGGGGTTGGCCAAAAGCTGGGACATCAGCGAAGACGGTACGGTCTACACCTTCCACCTGCACGACGGGGTGGTGTTCCACGATGGCACCACGATGGATGCCGAGGACGTGAAATTCAGCCTTGACCGCGCCCGGGCCGAAGACAGCGTGAACGCGCAGAAGGCGCTGTTCGCCGGGATCACGGACGTGACGGTGGTCGATCCGCTGACCGTGCAGGTCACGCTGTCCCAGCCGGACGGCAATTTCCTGTTCAACATGGCGTGGGGCGACGCGGTAATCGTCGCGCCGGAAACGATCGACGGGATCAAGCAGACCCCGATCGGTACCGGGGCCTTCCATTTCGTCGACTGGACCCAGGGCGATTCGATTCGGCTGGAGCGTTTCGGCGAGTATTGGGGCGCACCCCCGGCGCTGGAGACCGCGACCTTCAAGTTCATCTCGGACCCGACGGCGGCCTTTGCGGCCATGATGGCACAGGACATCGACGCCTTTGCCGGGTTCCCGGCTCCGGAAAACCTGCCGCTGTTCGAGGCGGACCCGCGATTCCAGGTGCTTGTCGGCTCGACCGAGGGCGAGACGATCCTGGCGATGAACAACAAGCAACCGCCGCTCGACAATGTCATGGTGCGCGAAGCCGTGGCCCATGCCATCGACCGTCAGGCGATCATCGACGGGGCCATGTTCGGGTTGGGCACGCCCATCGGCACCCATTTTGCACCGCACAATCCCGACTATGTCGACCTGACCGGCCTGTCGAATTACGACCCCGCGAAATCCAAGGCCCTGCTGGCCGAGGCGGGCTATCCCGACGGGTTCACCACCACGCTGAAACTTCCGCCGCCGTCCTATGCCCGGCGGGGTGGGGAAATCATCGCGGCGCAACTGCGCGCGGTTGGCATCCAGACCGAGATCACCAATCTGGAATGGGCGCAATGGCTTGAGGAAGTGTTCCGCGGCAAGGACTTCGGCATGACCATCGTCAGCCATACCGAACCGTTCGATATCGGCATCTATGCCCGGCCTGACTACTACTTCCAGTATGACAACCCGGCGTTTCAGGACCTGATGAAGACCCTCACGGCAACGACCGATCCGGCGAAACGCAGCGAACTGATCAAGGAAGCAGAGACGGTCATCGCCAAGGACTACGTCAACGGCTACCTGTTCCAGCTCGCCTTCCCGACCGTGGCGGATGCCCGCCTGCGCGGACTGTGGCAGAACGCGCCGACCCAGGCCACAGACCTGACCGGCGTCAGTTGGGCGGAATAAGGCATTGTGAAAAAAACAAGAAACGCCCCGGGGCCTTCCGGGGCGTTTCTTTGTTCCGGATCGGACCGGATCAGAACCGGTAGGAAATCCCGAAGTTCAGCGCGTTGGTTTTGATGTCGGTGCTCATCTTGCCGACGCCGCCCAGGTCCACATCGTTGGTGGAATAGGTGAACTGGTATTCGGTGAACAGCGCGTAACGCTGGTTCAGGTCATAGCGGACACCGGCCAGCAAACGTACCGCAGGACCGGAATACTGGAACCCAAGGGTGCGCACCCCGCCGGTCGAGGTCGAATCCACATGCGGCACGGCGACGCCGACACCGGCGCCGACATAGGGGGTCAGCTTGTCCCACTTGTTCTGCCAGCGGTACATGGCGTTGACGGTGGCCACGTTGTGACCATCGGAAAATTCCAGCCGGTCAAAGCCAAGCGCGGCGCGATCGGCGCCGGGCACATAGGCCCTGGTATGGGTGTATTCGAGCGCCCAGCCAAAATTCTCGGACCGCCAGAACGCAGCGCGCAGGCCATAGTACGGCGGCATGGCAAAGGGCTTGCCTTCGAATTTCACAAGGCGGTTGAACGACAGACCGGTATCCGGGTTCACGCCGGTGACGCGGCTGTGCGGCAGGGTCTGCCATCCCATGTAGAAGGACAGCTCGGTCTCTGCCAGCGCCGGAGTCGCAGCGCTGAGGGCCAGGAACGAAGCTGAGAGAATCAGGCGCTTCATATTCGGTCTCCGATATGTGTTTGGGCCATGGCTATATGACATAAACCTTACGTCGAGGGGTTATCAACCGCGACACAAACGCGCTAAGTGAAGTGGCAGGAAATTGCACGCTGGACGACCAGCCACAGCGCGGCTAAACAGCGCGGCGGAGACGCCGTGTTTTGGACGCGCTTCGAAAGCGTTGACGCGTCAATGGCCTGGCCTTGAGAAATGGAGAGACGCCCGTGTCACATCAAGACGACCACGCACCCACCCGACGAGATTTTCTATACTACGCGACCGCAGGTGTAGGTGCGGTGACGGCAGGGGCGGCAGTCTGGCCGCTGGCCAACCAGATGAACCCGTCGGCAGATGTGCGGGCCCTGTCCTCGATCCGCGTGGATGTTTCCAGCGTTGAGGTCGGCACGCAGCTGACCGTGAAATGGCGCGGCAAGCCGGTGTTCATCCGCCGCCGCACCGAAAAAGAGATCGCCGAAGGCCGCGCGGTCACCATGGATCAGCTGATCGACACCAAGTCGGAAAACGCCAACAAGCCCGACGCGGACGCCAGCGATGAAAACCGCACGATGGACGAAGCCGGCGAATGGCTGGTGATGATCGGCGTCTGCACCCACCTGGGCTGCGTGCCGATCGGCAACAACGCCGGTGACTATGATGGCTGGTTCTGCCCCTGCCACGGATCGCATTACGACACCGCAGGCCGCATTCGCAAAGGCCCGGCGCCGCGAAACCTCGATGTGCCCATCGCGGTCTTCGAAGACGACACCACGATCAAACTCGGATAAGGAAACGCGCTCATGTCCGGAATTCCGCACGACCATTACGAGCCGAAAACAGGCGCCGAGAAGTGGCTTCACAAGCGTTTGCCCATCGTCGGTCTGGCTTATGACACCATCATGATCCCCACCCCCAAGAACCTGAACTGGTGGTGGATCTGGGGCATCGTGCTGGCCTACTGCCTGGTGCACATGATCGTCACCGGCGTGGTGCTGGTGATGCACTATACCCCGCATGTCGATTACGCCTTCGCGTCGGTCGAACATATCATGCGTGACGTGAACGGCGGCCATATGCTGCGGTATCTGCACGCCAACGGCGCCTCGCTGTTCTTCGTCGCCGTCTACATTCACATTTTCCGTGGTCTCTACTATGGCTCCTACAAGGCGCCGCGCGAAGTGACCTGGATCATCGGCATGCTGATCTACCTCTGCATGATGGGCACGGCCTTCATGGGCTACGTTCTGCCCTGGGGTCAGATGTCGTTCTGGGGGGCCACCGTGATCACCGGCCTGTTCGGCGCAATCCCGTTCATCGGGGAATCGCTGCAGACCTGGCTGCTGGGCGGGCCCGCCGTGGACAATGCCACGCTGAACCGCTTCTTCTCGCTTCACTACCTGCTGCCAATGATCATCGCGGCGCTGGTCGCCGTGCACATCTGGGCCTTCCACACCACCGGCAACAACAACCCCACGGGTGTTGAGGTCCGTCGCGGCTCGAAGGCCGAAGCCGAGAAAGACACCCTGCCGTTCTGGCCCTATTTCGTGATCAAGGACCTGTTCGCGCTGGCCGTGGTCATGGTGATCTTCTTCGCCATCGTCGGCTTCATGCCGAACTACCTGGGCCACCCCGACAACTATATCGAGGCAAACCCGCTGGCGACGCCCGCACACATCGTGCCGGAATGGTACTTCCTGCCGTTCTACGCCATCCTGCGCGCCTTCACCTCCGAAGTCTGGGTTGTGCAGTGGGCTTCGTTCCTGACCGGTGGCATCATCGACGCCAAGTTCTTTGGCGTGCTGGCGATGTTCGGCTCGATCGCGGTGATGGCCCTGGTGCCGTGGCTGGACACCTCTGCCGTCCGTTCGGGCCGCTATCGCCCGATGTTCAAGTGGTGGTTCTGGCTGCTGGTCGTGGATTTCGTCTTCCTGATGTGGCTGGGCGCCATGCCGGCGGAAGAGCCTTATGCCAGCTTCTCGTTGATCGGCGCAGCTTACTGGTTCGCCTATTTCCTGGTGATCCTGCCGATCCTCGGCGTGGTCGAAAAGCCCAAGCCGCAGCCTGACACCATCGAAGTGGATTTCGAAGCCCATTACGGCAAATCCACGCACCCGGCCGAGTAAGAAAGGACGACCGATGTTCAAGAAACTTGCCCTCTCGGCTGCCTTGGCGCTGGCGCTTCCGGTTTCCGGTGCGCTTGCCGCAGGCGGAGAAGCCCATGTCGAGGACTTCAAGTTCTCTTTTGAAGGCCCGTTCGGGAAATACGATCAGAACCAGCTGCAACGCGGTCTGAAAATCTATACCGAGGTCTGCTCGGCCTGCCACGGCCTGAAGTTCGTGCCGATCCGCACGCTGGCCGATCCCGGTGGTCCGTCGCTGCCCGAAGATCAGGTGCGCGCCTACGCCACCAACTTCGAGGTATACGACGCAGAGCTGGAAGATTTTCGCCCGGCCAAGGAAACCGATCACTTCCCGGCCAACACCTCGGCCGGTGCGCCGGACCTCAGCCTGATGGCCAAGGCCCGCGCCGGGTTCCACGGCCCTTACGGCACCGGCCTGAACCAGCTGTTCAACGGCATGGGGGGGCCTGAATATATCGCCTCGCTGATGCTGGGTTACACCGGGGAAGAAAAGGTCGAAGCCGGCACCACCTTCTATGAAAACCACGCCTTCCCGGGGGGCTGGATCTCGATGGCGCCGCCGTTGGCTGGGGAAGACGTGGAATTCGACGACGGTCATCCCAACAGCCTGCACCACGAGGCGCAGGACGTTGCCGCTTTCCTGATGTGGGCGGCAGAGCCCAAGATGATGGCTCGCAAGCAGGCCGGATTCGTCGGCGTGCTGTTCCTGACCCTGCTGTCGGTGCTGCTCTACCTGACGAACAAGCGCATCTGGGCCAAGGTCAAGCACCAGAAAGGCTGACCGCGCCTGCGTGAAAAGGATCGAGGCCCCGGTAAAGTTACCGGGGCCTTTTTCGTCCAGCGCGCAAATCGCGTTCGCCTGTCTTTTGCTTTCCAAATACCTCGGGGGAACTGGGGGGGCGCCGCCCTGTGTGCCCGGTACGGGCACACCATCGGATCACAGCAGCAACAGCCGCTCCAGTGCCCGGCCCATCACCTTGGCGCTGTCCAGCATGTCGGTCACGCCGATCCACTCATCGGGCTTGTGCGCCAGTTCCAGAACCCCCGGCCCATAGGCGATGCAGTTCTTCAGCTTGCCGATCCGGTCGATGTGCTTCTGGTCATAGCTGCCGGGCGATGCGACATAGGCCGGGTCCTGCCCCATCACCTCGCGCATCGCCGCCGCCACCGTTTTCACCACCGGTGCATCGCGGTCCGTCATCGACGGGATCACCCGGTTCAGTTCCCGGATCTCGTAGTCGAACCGGGGGCGCGTTGCCTTCAGGTCTTCCAGCAGCGCCACCACCTCGGCGGCGACCCCTTCCACCGTTTCCTCGATCAGGAAACGGCGGTCGATGGTGATCCGGCAGCTGTCGGGCACACAATGCGCGGGCAAGCCGGTATAGTCCGGGTCCTGCTCGGGTTGGCCGCCATGAATGGCGTTGATGTTCATCGTCGATTGCCGCGCACCTTCAGGCACCACCGGCATCTCCGTGTGCCGCGTCGCCATGGCGGGATAAAGCCTGTCCTCGAAGGCCTGCAACACCGCCCCCATGTGCCGCACCGCGCAATCGCCGAGGAACGGCATCGAGCCATGGGCGATTTCGCCCTTGGTTTCGATCTCGGCCCACCAGCCGCCGCGATGGCCCAGGCAAATCCGATCCTTGTTCAGCGGTTCGGGGATGATGACATGCTGCACCCGCGCCGGATCAAAAAACCCTTGTTCGGCCAGGTAGGCAACGCCGCCATAGCCGCCTGACTCTTCGTCCGCCGTGCCACTGATCTCGATCGCGCCGGCAAAATCGGGATGCTCCTCGATAAACGCCTCTGCCGCGATGATGCTGGCGGCCAGCCCGCCTTTCATGTCGCAGGCGCCACGCCCGAAAATCTTGTCGTCGACCAGGTCTCCGCCGAACGGATCCCGGGTCCAGCCGTGGCCAACCTCGACCACGTCGGTATGGCTGTTGAAATGCACGCAATCGCCCGCCCGCGTACCTTCGCGCAGGGCCACGATGTTCCAGCGCGGATAGCGGTCGCTGTCCCCCGGCGCGCCATGCGCCCGCACCAGCCGGCAGTCGAACCCCCGCGCCGCCAGCCGGACCTTCAGGTAATCGCAGATTGCCGCATAGTTTTCCCCCGGCGGGTTCAGCGTCGGTATCCGGATCAGGTCCTGTGTCAGGGCGATCAGGTCGTCACGTTTGCCGTCGATCCGGTCCAGCAGGGTCATCTTGGTCTCCTTCCAGTCCGGTCCAGTCTGGGCTGGCGAAAAAAATTTGTCCATCCGGCCAAGGATTGACCTTTGACCCACGTCTATCCTTTGTGATGCGCATGGAAACCACGGACGAAGATTTGGCCCTTTCAGCGGCCACGGGCGACCGCGCGGCCTTTGCCGCGCTGGCGACCCGTGTCTATGACCGGGTGTTGCGGTTGGCCTGGCGTCTGACCGGCAACCGGGCCGAGGCAGAGGATCTGACACAGGACGTGCTGATGGCCCTGCCGGCCAAGCTGCGCAGTTTCCGCGCAGAGGCGCGTCTGACCACATGGCTCTACCGCGTGGTGATGAACGCCGCCCATGACCGCCGCCGCCGTGCCGCTGCCCATGGCCGCGCCGCCGATGGCTGGGGCGATTGGGAAATCGCCCGCCAGGCCGAGATCAGCGAAACCGCCGAGGCGCGCGATTGGCTGACCACCGCGATGGCACAGCTTGCACTCGATCTGCGCGACACGCTGGCGATGGTGCTGGACGGTGAAACCCATGCGCAGGTGGCCGAGGTGCTGGGTATCAGCGAAGGCACGGTCAGCTGGCGCATGTCAGAAGTCAGGAAACACCTGCGCAGCATGAAGGAGGCAGAGGCATGACCGACGATCTGGACGATCTGAAACGCGCGCTGGATGCCGGCGCCCCGATCCCCAGCGCCGCCGTAAAGGCGCAGGCGCTGGACGCGGCAATGCGCGCCTTCGATGCGGAATTCGAAAATTCTTCCCAAGGAGCGGTGGACCAGCCGCGTCCCACCTCTGAGCGCCCGAAAGCGGGCCTATTCAGAGGAGTGAAAGAGATGTTTGCCACTATCCCCCTGCGCGGCGCGCTTGTCGGATCGACCGCCCTTGCGGCTGTCGCGCTTGTCGCGCTGCTGCCGGTGTTGCGCGAAGGTCCGACCGGCCTGCCGGACCTGGCTGTGCGTCGCGAAGTGGACAGCGACCGCGCCCAGCTTGAAAAACCGCAAGCCATCGTCGTGGCCCCGTCTGCCGTCACCGAGGACTCCGCCGCGGGCCTGTCTCTGGACGAGGCACAGAACCTTGCCCCGCAGGCCCGCAGCGCCGTGCCGCAGGTGATGGGCAAGATGGCCCCGCCGTCCCCCGCGTCCGAGATGTATTCCGACGGGGCCTCTCCGATGGTCCTGCCTGCACCGATGCCGGAAATCGTGATGCAGCCCGAACCGAATACCGAAGCCTTCCCCGACTCGGATGAAAACCCGCTCAAGGTCACGGCAGAGGAGCCGGTTTCGACCTTCTCTGTCGATGTGGACACGGCGTCCTATGCCATCGTGCGCGATTCGCTGATGAACGGCTACTTGCCGCAGCCGGATGCGGTCCGGGTCGAGGAAATGGTGAACTATTTCCCCTATGCCTATCCCGCGCCGGACGGCGATGTACCGTTCCGGGCGACGGTCAGAGTGGGCCAGACCCCGTGGAACGCGGGTACGCAACTGGTGCAAATCGGATTGCAAGGCGCGCCGGTGGCGGACCGTCCGCCGCTCAACCTTGTCTTCCTGATCGACACCTCGGGCAGCATGAGCGACCCCGACAAGCTGCCGCTGCTCAAGCAATCCTTCCGCCTGATGCTGGGCCAGTTGCAGCCGCAGGACCAGGTGGCCATCGTCACCTATGCCGGCAGCGCCGGGCAGGTTCTGGCCCCGACCTTCGCTGAAAACCGGGCCGCGATCCTGGCCGCGCTGGACCGGCTGGATGCGGGCGGTTCGACCGCCGGTCAGGCCGGGTTGCAACAGGCCTATGCCGTGGCCGAAACCATGGCGACAGAGGGCGAGGTCAGCCGCGTGATCCTGGCCACCGATGGCGATTTCAACGTCGGAATTCACGATCCTGACGCCCTGAAAGACTACATCGCCACGAAACGCGATTCGGGGGTTTTCCTGAATGTTCTAGGCTTTGGGCGCGGCAACCTGGACGACGCGACGATGCAGGCGCTGGCGCAGAACGGCAACGGGCAGGCCGCCTATATCGACACGCTGGGCGAGGCGCAGAAAGTGCTGGTCGACCAGTTGCAGGGCGCGCTGTTCCCGATTGCAGGCGACGTGAAGGTGCAGGTCGAATTCAATCCGGCACTGGTCGCGGAATACCGGCTGATCGGCTATGAAACCCGCGCATTGCGGCGCGAGGATTTCAACAACGACCGTGTCGATGCCGGAGACATCAGCGCGGGCCATCAGGTCACCGCGCTGTACGAAGTCACGCCGGTCGGCTCGGATGCCCGCTTGACCGACCCGCTGCGGTATGGCGCGGCGGAACTGTCGGGCCCGGCGGACGAACTGGGTTTCCTGCGGCTGCGCTACAAGGTGCCGGGTGAAACCACCAGCCAGTTGATCGAGGCGCCGATCCCTGCCGTGGCAACCGATCTGGGGCAAGAGGCGCGCTTTGCCGCCGCCATCGCCGGGTTCGGGCAGTTGTTGAAGGGCGGCGCCTACCTGGGCGACTGGGGCTATGACGATGCCATCGCGCTGGCGACCGAGGCGCGAGGCGACGACCCGTTCGGGTACCGGCAAGAGGCGGTGAAACTGATGCGGCTGGCCCAATCGCTGGCGCAGTAATCATCGAAGGGACAGGGGTGCCCGGAGTCGGGCCCCCTTTTCCGACAGAAACGATCAAGAGATTTGCACTTTCCCCGTTCCTCGGCTAAGGCCGGATCAACGGAGGCGCGTTTGAAGATCAGGGCAACAGGGCGGGCGAAAGAGGCAGGCTGGCTTGGCGCGGTGTCGGCAGTGATCGCGCTGCTCTGCCTGATGCCGATGCTGGCGGTGCTGGTCACGGCCCTGTCCGGTGGCACGGAAACGCTGGTACATCTGTGGGATACGGTGATGCCGCGCTACCTGATGACCACGGTCGTTCTGGTCGCCATCGTCGCGCTCGGGACACTGGTGATCGGGACCACCGCCGCCGGGCTGGTGGTGCTGACCGAATTCCCGGGCAGGCGTGTGATCGAGGTGCTGCTGGTTCTGCCGCTGGCCTTTCCGGCCTATGTTCTGGCCTATGCCTACACCCACCTTCTGGATCATCCCGGGATCGTGCAGTCGACCTTGCGGGCGGTCACCGGCTGGGGGCCACGGGATTACTGGTTCCCGGAAATCCGCTCGCTCGGCGGGGCGGCCGCCATGCTGACGCTGGTGCTTTATCCCTACGTCTATCTGCTGACCCGTGCCTCTCTGATGGGGCAAAGTGCGTCAACCTATAACGCTGCCCGCGCGCTGGGGCGCACCCCGATCCGGGCCTTTGTCGCGGTGGTCCTGCCGCTGTCGCGCCCGGCGATTGCCGCAGGTGTCTTGCTGGCCACGATGGAAACCATCGCCGATTTCGGCACCGTGTCCTATTTCGGGGTGCAGACCTTTGCCACCGGCATCTACACCAGCTGGTTTTCCCTGGCCGACAGGGTGGCGGCGGCGCAGTTGTCGTTGGGGCTGCTGGTTTTTGCCTTGCTGCTGGCGCTGCTGGAACGGGTCAGCCGGCGCCAGGCCCGGTTCCATAACGGTCGTCGGCACGAAGCATTGCCCAAGACCCGGTTGAAGGGCGCCACCCGTTGGCTGGCGCTGGCGTGGTGCCTTGTGCCGGTGATCCTTGGCTTTGTCATTCCGGTGCTCGCGCTGGTCATCATGGGCATCGGGTCCGGGCAGGATCTGCTCAGCGACCGATACATGCGGTTTCTGTCCAATTCGCTGACGCTGGCGGCAACGGCGTCGGTGCTGACGGTGATCGCGGCGCTGGTCGTGGGCTATTTCCACCGCGTCCGCAACAGCCGCTATTCGGCTATGCTGTTGCACACCGGGCGGCTGGGGTATGCCGTGCCCGGCGGTGTGATCGCCGTGGGGCTGCTGGTGCCCTTCGCAATGTTCGACAACGCGTTCGACGCCTGGATGCGGGACACGTTCGACATCTCGACCGGGCTGTTGTTCACCGGGTCGATCTGGGTGCTGGTCATGGCCTACATGATCCGCTTCCTTGCGGCGGCCATCGGCGCCTACGAAGGCGGGCAGGCGGGCATCAACCCCAATCTCGACATGGCGGCAAGGGTGCTGGGGCGCAGTTCGATCGGCACCTTGCGCAGCGTTTACCTGCCGCTGTTGCGGCCGTCGCTGTTCACCGCGCTGCTGATCGTTTTCGTCGACGTGATGAAAGAGCTGCCTGCGACGCTGATCATGCGACCGTTCAATTTCGATACGCTGGCAGTACAGGCGCACAGGCTGGCGGCGGATGAACGGCTCGAAGGGGCGGCGGTGCCCAGCCTTGTGATCGTGGCGGTCGGGCTGTTGCCGGTGCTGTTGCTGATCCGGCGGCTCAGAGCCTGACGCGCGGGGCCGGAAACGGGCCCGGCAGGCAACAAAAAAGGCGGCATGACTGCCGCCTTTTCCGTATCGGTCAGACCGAAGATCAGTTGGCAGCAGCCGCGATCAGCGCCAGGATAACCAGCGGAACCACGATGCCAGCCGACGACGACGACTGAGCAGCTTCTTCCACAACAACAACGGGTTCCATGACCACGTCGTCTTTTGCGTAGGAACCAGCCATTGCGGTGGTGCCAGCAGCAGCGAAAGCAGCGGCGATAGCGAGTTTCTTCATATTATATCCTCCAGATATTCGCCTGGCGTCCCCCCAGAAGGACTAAGACGACAAGCACCCAAGACTTACCTCGTGATACTTTCTAAGCAGCAATTTCAGGGGATTGCAAACCCAACTTTGGCGGCTTTTCGCGGGCTCTGCCTTTTTGTCGTCAAATTAGCAACACTTGCGTGCCGATCTTCGCCATTCCGAAAAGTTCGGCAATGTGTTCGTTGTAAAGACCGATGCAACCGTTGGAAGATCTGCGGCCGATCTTGCGTGTGTCGTGGGTTCCGTGGATCCGATAATACTGCCAGCTCAGGTACAGCGCATGGGTGCCCAGCGGGTTGTCCGGACCAGGGCCGACATAGTCGGGCCATTCCGGGTTGCGCACCTTCATCGACGGAGTCGGGCGCCATTCCGGGCCTTCGACCTTGCGCACCACGTGTGTGCGGCCACGGCGCGTCAGGTCCTCGGTCAGCGGGACCGACGATGGATACAGGTGATAGCTGCCGTTCTCTTCCCAGAAATGCAGCGCGCGCGACGAGATGTCGACCAGGATCGCGCCCTTGTTCAGGTTGTTGAAATAGGGCTGCCAGTCGAGCGAGCGAAAGCTCGACACGTTGCGCCGCACGACATTGGACAGGTCGCGCTCCAGCTCGGTGGTGTTGTTGTTGATATCCTGCGCCAGGGCCGGGGTTGCCAGCATGGCCGCAGAGCCAGCCAGAAAGGCGCGTCGCTGCAGCGGGGTGCTTGCCGGTTTCTTCATATCCTGCCTCCTGGGGTCGAAGAAAAAATGACTGTTGCACCATATTGCTGTAAAGCCGCAGTTTCAATTCAAAGGCTTGTCATCCGGTCATTTCACGCCGATGTGGGTTTGCTTCGCCGCGCCACAGCGGCTATGCAACAAAACACATGATTTCATGGGTGGCTGGAAATGATCCGACTGACTTCGTTGATGTTGACGCTCGCACTGGCTGTTGCGGGTTGCGCGCCGGAACCGGCGCAGCGTTCTGTTGGTGCGGATGGCAAGGCTTTGCCACGGGTCTACAAGATCACCGCCGCCGACGAAGCACGGATCGAATACCGTACGCTGGACGGCCTGAACAGCCTGCGTCGCGCTGCTGGTGTGCCCGAGGTTGCATTGAACGCGCAACTGAACGCCGCCGCTGCCACCCATTCCCGCGACATGTCGGTGCAGAACCGCCCGTGGCATTTCGGCTCTGACGGGTCGTCGCCGATCGACCGGGTGCGCCGGGTTGGCTACACCGGGCGGATGCTGGGTGAAAACATCTCGGAAACCTATGAATCAGAGGTCGAGACCTTGGCCGCATGGATGGCCGAGGATGACACCCGCCGCGTACTGATGGATCCGAACGCCAAGGACCTTGGCTTTGCCTGGTACCAGGAACCCAACGGCAAAATCTGGTGGACGCTGATCCTGGGCGGCTGATCGGCCCGACATCTGCGCGTTCCACGTCTGACGCCGGTGCGCCGTGCAGGGCTCAGCCGTTCCGTTCTCTGATCCAGATCGCCTCTTGCCGCAGCGTGGACATAAGCTGATCGAGCGTCTTTGCAGAGCGCTCGTTCACAAGCCGCCCGTCCGCGTCCCACTGGTTGCGCCCGTCGGCCAGCATCAGTTCCGGCCCGGACAGTACCCGGGGCCGGAACGGGTTCAGGCACCAACGCAGCATTTCCTGTGCGCGCTCGCCACCGGCGCGCCCCGCCGCGGCCGACATAACCGCCACCGGCTTGTCTTTCCAGGGATTGCCCTCGACCCGGCTGACCCAATCCAGCGCATTTTTCAGCACGCCCGAAACACCCTTGTTGTATTCCGGCGTCACGACGATCACCGCATCGGCCTGAGCGATCTGATCGGCCAGAAGCTGCACTTCGGGTGGGATGCCCGACGCAGTCTGGATGTCTTCGTCGAACAGCGGCAGGCGCAGGTCGGTGTCCAGAACCCTGGCCGGTCCAAAACGGCGGATTGCCTCGGCCATCAGCAGCCGGTTGGACGATCCCGCGCGCAATGCGCCACACAGGCCTGTCAGTGTCAATTCGCTCATCACATCCCTCGGACTCTCAGTTCGCCTATCTCAACCTATGACACGAAAACGCCGCGGCAAGCCGCGGCGTTCGGGGTTTGTTTGAACCGAACCGGTCAGGCATTTGGCAGGATGACGATTTCCACCCGGCGGTTCTGCTGGCGGCCTTCCGGTGTGAGGTTCGAGGCCACCGGCTGATCTTCGCCCCGGCCAGAAACCAGAACGCGGCTGTAAGGCACGCCTTCCGAGGTCAGGATATTCGCCACCGCCTGGGCCCGGCGCTGCGACAGGTCAAGGTTATAGCCGGCGTCGCCGACGTTGTCGGTATGCCCCAGCACCTGAACGGTCGTGTCGGGATATGCCAGCAGGTTTTGGGCCACGGCGCGGATGTCGCGTTGAAGGTCGGGACGAAGGTTCGAACTGTCGGTCGCGAACAGGATGTCCTGCGGCAGCGTCACGATCAGCCGGTCTCCGGTGTTCTGGATCGCCACGTTGTTGCCAAGGGTCTGGCGCAGGTCGGCTTCCTGCTTGTCCAGTTGGTTGCCGATGGCTGCCCCGGCTCCGGCGCCGATGGCGGCCCCGATCAGCGCGCCGCGACGGCGTTCGCCGGAATCGCCGCCGGCAAGAATGCCGGTCAGCGCGCCGATGCCCGCGCCGACAAGGGCACCCTGTTTGGTTTTCTGGTTCGGATCGCCCTGGAAGGCGCCACTGCCATCGGTGCAGGCGGAAAGCGTCAGCGCGCCGGCGCAGGCAAGAAGGATCGGGAATTTCGCTCGGGTCATTTCGGGCCTCGTGTTGCTCCCCCGCTGAAGCGGGGTTGGTGCTATCTAAGCCCTAGTTGCCCCGCGACCCAAGCGTTGTCACGGGGAAATGAGCGATGATCCGCCAATCACGCCTCGGCCCGCGCCGATTCCCAGGCCAGGATCGCGCGCTTGACCGGCAGCCCCCAGTGATAGCCGCCAAGCCCCCCGGACTTGCGCAACGCCCGATGGCAGGGGATCAGCCAACTGACCGGGTTGCGCCCCACGGCCGATCCCACGGCGCGCACCGCGCGCGGGGCACCGATGCTTTGCGCGATCTCGGAATAGCTGGTGACGTGGCCGGTCGGGATGCGCATCAGCGCTTCCCACACCTTGATCTGGAACGGCGCCCCGATCAGGTACAGCGGCACCGCCTCGTCCGATTCCACGCCAAACGCCGCCAGCACCCAGGGCCGCAGGAACATCGGATCCTCGATGAATGTCGCCTTGGGCCAGCGGCCCAGCAGGTCCTCGAACGTGGCGTCCGTCCCGGTTTCGGCGGCAAAGCCCATGCCGCAGATGCCCTTTTCCGTACCCATCACCAGTGCCGGGCCAAACGGGCTTTCGAACCAGCCCCAAAAGATCGTCAGCCCCGCGCCTCCGCGGGCATAGTCGCCGGGGCTCATCGCCTCCCACCTCAGGAACAGGTCGTGCAGCCGCCCGCCGCCGGACAGCCCCACGCTGTGCGCGGTGTCCAGCGTGCTGAACTTTTCCACCAGCAGGGCCTTGGCGTGGCCCAGTGTCAGGTATTGCTGATACCGTTTCGGCGACACGCCAACCCAGCGCGAAAACACCCGTTGGAAATGCGCCGGGCTCATGCGCATTTCGTCCGCCAGCGCGTCCAGTGTCATCCCCGGCCCGCCCTGGTCGAGCACGTCCAGCGCCCGGCGCATGACGTTGTAGTGATAGCCTTCAGTCTCGGTCATGCTGTACCCCCGCGAAATCGGTTCGTATCCTCGCCTCGGTTGTGCCATCGCCCGCCCGCCGGCGCGACCCGGAACTTGCGCAAGCGCCTTGTACGAATCCGCTAGGTGAGTCGCGCTGTTCCATGAGACACTGCCTTATGGGACAGCATGACGTCGAAGTGTTTGGCTCTCAGGGCCAACAGGATATGGAGCGGCGTGCTTGGGCGCTCTGGCAGCTCTTGGGCGATGATCCCGCCTATGCAAGCCACGGTCGCGCGCTGGGGGTTGTAAATGACGATCCCAATTCACTTGTTCGGCAGATCGCCATGGCCCGCCTCGTCGGCGCCTGCGCCTGCGAAGAAGTCGGGACCGAAATCCTTGAATCCCGCGCGGCAGACCTGCAATCGGCGGGGCTTGTCACTGACAGTTTCGTCAACTGGTCCAGCGGCGACACCACGATTTCCAAGGCGCGCGCACGCCTTTCAGGCAAGGGACTGTCCGATGACCTGACCATCGTGGTTGTCGATTCCGATACCCCGCCCGATGTGATGGCGGAACTCGACCGGGTCACGCAGGCCTGCGAAGTCCTGTTGCCGATGGGACCGTTCATGCGCGGCATCGCGCGCCCATCTGTCTGCGTCGCCGCTCTGGACGCCAATGGCCGGGCTGTCGGGACCTCGGCCTCGGTCGCGATGTTCCACCCGGGCTCGCGCCTGTCCGGCATCTGCTGGTGGGGCATGCTGGCCACCGACCCCGACCGTCGCGGCGAAGGCATCGCCAGCTATCTTGGCGCTTATGTGCTGGACCAGATGCACAGGCGCTTCGGCTATGACCGGTACTTTACCGGCATCCGCACCGGCAATGCCCCGTCCGAGGCGCTGTGCACGAAATTCGGTTTTGCGGCGACAGACGATCACGTTCTGATCGCAATTGATCCGACCGTCTTGGGCGGTGGCCGCGTCACCAAGTAGCGGCAGGCTTTTTGCGTTGCAGGCCGGGGAACCGCGCGGCAATAAGACCCCATGGCCAAGCAACTCGATTATCACACGATCCGGGAAATCTTTACCCGTTTCCAGACAGCGGAACCCGAACCCAAGGGAGAGCTGGAGCACGTCAACGCCTACACGCTGGTCGTGGCCGTGGCCTTGTCGGCGCAAGCGACCGATGCGGGCGTCAACAAGGCGACGCGCGGGCTGTTCGCCGTGGCCGATACACCGGCCAAGATGCTGGCGCTGGGCGAAGACGGTGTGATCGAGCATATCAAGACGATCGGCCTTTACCGCAACAAGGCCAAGAACGTCATCAAGCTGTCGAAGATCCTGGTCGACGACTACGGCGGAGAGGTTCCCAATTCCCGCGCCGCGCTGCAATCGCTGCCGGGGGTGGGCCGCAAGACCGCCAATGTCGTGCTGAACATGTGGTGGGGGTACCCCGCGCAGGCGGTCGACACCCACATCTTTCGCGTCGGCAACCGCACGGGCATCTGCCCGGGCAAGAATGTCGACATCGTCGAACGCGCCATCGAAGACAACATACCGGTGGATTTCCAGCGCCACGCGCACCACTGGCTGATCCTGCACGGGCGCTACACCTGCGTCGCGCGGAAACCGAAATGCAACGCGTGTCTGATACGCGACCTGTGCCAGTTTGAGGACAAGACCCCATGAACACCAAGAAATACCAGGTTGTCGGCATCGGCAACGCCATCGTCGATGTGCTCAGCCGGGCCGAGGACACCTTTCTGGATCACATGGGGATCGAAAAGGGCATCATGCAGCTGGTTGAACGCGACCGGGCAGAGGTCCTGTACGGCGCCATGGAAGGCCGGGTGCAGGCGCCCGGTGGCTCGGTGGCCAACACCATGGCCGGGATCGGCAACCTGGGCTTGCCCACGGCGTTTATCGGCCGGGTGCATGACGACGCGCTGGGCCGGTTCTATGCCGATGCGATGGCGAAGGACGGCACCGATTTCGTCAACCCGCCGGTTCCTGGCGGCGAACTGCCCACCTCGCGCTCGATGATCTTCGTGTCGCCGGATGGCGAGCGGTCGATGAACACCTATCTTGGCATTTCCGCCGAACTGGGCCCCGACGATGTGCACGAGGACGTGACCCGGCAGGCCGAGATCGTGTTCCTCGAAGGCTATCTGTTTGACAAGGACAAGGGCAAGGACGCCTTCCTGCGCGCCGCGCGCACCTGCCGTGCCGCTGGGGGCAAGGCCGGGATCGCGATTTCAGATCCGTTCTGCGTCGAACGTCACCGAGAGGACTTCCTGCGCCTGATCGCCAACGAGATGGATTTCGTGATCGGCAACGAGGCCGAGATCCGGTCGCTGTTCCAGAACGACGACCTTGAAACCGATTTGGCTGCCGTGGCGGCGGTTTGCCCGCTGGTGGTTTGTACCCGGTCTGGCGACGGGGTCAGCATCGTGCGCGATGGCGTGCGCACCGACATCCCGGTGGACAAGGTTGTGCCCGTGGATGCCACCGGAGCTGGCGACCAGTTTGCCGCCGGGTTCCTGTATGGGCTGGCGACCGGGGCCGACATGGCCAGCGCCGGTCGCATGGGCTGTGTCTGCGCCGCAGAGGTCATCAGCCACATGGGTCCGCGCCCCGAGGCCAACATGCAGGCGCTGTTCCGCACCGCTGGGCTGATCTGACAAGGTCGTGCGCGCCTGCGGCGCGCGCAGGGTCAGCCGCGGCTCTGCCTTCGGCAGAGCCGCGGCGGTTCCGGGGGCGCTGCTGTCCGACGGGCGTTCGAAATGCCTTGAATTTATAAGGCAAATCGCTCTCCTGGGGGCATGGTGAAACTCGTCCTCCTGCACAAAGCTGACTCGATCTACGAGGACGAGCCGGATGTCGTTTACGACTTTCCCCGCAGCTATCTGAAAGCCGCTCGGGAGGGGGTTGGTGACTGGATCGTTTACTACGAGCCAGTCAAGGCAGGTCCACGCGGATATTTCGCCGTCGCCAAGATCCGGACCGTGATACCCAAGCCGGGCGTTGAGGGGCGTTTTCTGGCGATCATCGAACCCGGAAGCTACCTGCCGTTCGATCGGGAGGTGCCGCGCCTTGTCAACGGACGCCCATTGGAGGTGTCCTTGGCAGAATCGGACGGATCGCCGAGGAAAGGTGGGGCAGTTCAACGGGCTGTGCGCCGGTTGCCGGAGGCGGATTTTGCGAAGATCGTCAATCTGGGACTGCCCTATGACCTCGAACGCCAGGAAGAGACCCGTTACGATCCCGCCGCGGGTGGCTTCGCGGAAGACGCCCTGGCGTTTCAGCGCCCGGTCACGGAACGCCTGACCCGCAGGCCCTATCGCGATGTCGCGTTCCGTCGGAAAGTGCGGGAAGCCTATGACTATCGCTGTGCCATTTCAGGGCTTCGTCTGCGAAACGGGGGCGGACGACCGGAAGTGCAAGCGGCCCATATCCGTCCGGTCGAGAAAGGGGGGAGCGACTTCGTCCGCAATGGCCTGGCGCTCTCGGGTACGGTCCACTGGATGTTCGATCGTGGTTTGATCTCGGTCGCCGAGGATTGCGAAACCATCCTGATTTCCCGGAACAAGGTGCCGGGCGACGTTATCCAGCGATTGCTCAGGCCCGATGGCAAGTTGTTGAAGCCGTCCGATGCACGAGACTGGCCAAGTCCAGTGAACCTGCAATGGCACCGCGAAAACGTGTTTGGCCAGGTTCTCTCCGACGCGCCAATCGACTGGGGGTAGTGGGGGCGCTGCCCCCTCTGGCGCCTTTGGCGCCATTCACCCCCGAGGTATTTGGAAAACCAAAGACGGATCAGTCGCCCAGCTTGGCGTGGACCTCGTCCAGATCGATTTCACCGATGGGCATCTTGTTGCCAGGGTTCTCGAAATCGTATTTGAACAGGTCGAAATCGCGTTTGTAGATTTCGTAGACCAGGTGCATCGACAGGTCGTCGAAATAGGCCTCGACCGGGTGGGCGCGTTTCGGCCCGTGGCCTTCGCTTTCGTTGAACCGCGGGATCCGGGTCAGATCGACGGGCACGGGGGTCTGAAGCTGGTCGAGCACGTCCTGCATGCCGTCGTTGAAGCGCTCGGTCCAGAAGATGCGGTCATAGCGCCCGCCGTTGACCACGAAGGTGCCGATGTGGCCGGACATGGACGACCAGTGAATGTCCGGGTCCATCGGGCGGCGCCAGCGGATCGTGTCGCGGGCGAACAGAAGGAAGCGGCGAAAGGCGCGGACCTGGTCGAAATCCTCCTGGCCGTCGTCGCCGCCGACCTCGACCCCGTATTTCTGCACCAGCAGCGGTACGAGGTTGCCGCGATAGCGGCGGCCGTTGCGCTGGATGCCGCAGATCTTGTCGAAGAACGAGGACAGGATCCGGGTATAGGGGTTGCGCACGCAGGTGAAGGCGAAGGACCGGTGCGCGTTCACGTTGTCCGCGATCAGCGGCTGGCTTTCCTCGATCCCCCATTTGTGGAGCCCGGTCTGGGCGTCGTGGATGTCGCCGTCGAAAAACCGGCCGTGGTCGGAGTAATAGAGGATTTGCCCGATGGTCGAGCAGGCGCATTTCGGCACCACGCGGTAGACCACGCTTTGGCTTTCGGTCATCCAGGTTCCGGGAAACCCCATTTTATCGTTGCCTCGGCATGGTATCGTTGGTCTGTCTGGGCCAGTTGCCTGTTTATCTGGCGAAGAATGACCCGTATCAACATGATCAATCGGGCGAAAATAGGGCAGATTGTTTCCTGAATGGCGAAGATTGCCTTCCTCCTTCTGTGCCACAAGGATCCGGATGCGGTGATCCGCCAGGCCGAGATGCTGACCGGCGCCGGTGATTTCGTCGCGATCCACTGGGACGGGAGGGCGGCGGCTGCTGGGTATGACCGGATCCGGGCGGGGCTGTCGGGCAATGGCAACGTGATCTTCACGCGGCGGCGGATCAAGTGCGGCTGGGGGGAATATTCCCTGGTGCAGGCCACGCTGGAAGTGGCGCGTGTGGCGGTCGACGGGTTTCCCAAAGCGTCGCATTTCTACCTGCTGTCAGGCGACTGCATGCCGATCAAACCGGCAGAGCATGCCCACGCGTTCCTGGATGCCGGGGAGCGCGACTATATCGAAAGCTTTGACTACTTCACCTCTGGCTGGATCAAGACCGGTATGGTCGAAGAGCGGCTGATCTATCGCCATTTCGTGAATGAACGTCGCCACAAGTGGCTGTTTTACGCGATGATCGAGGCACAGCGCCGGCTGGGGCTGAAACGCGCACTGCCCCGGGGGCTGGACATGCGGATCGGCAGTCAGTGGTGGTGCCTGCGGCGGCAGACACTGGAGGCTGTGCTGGCGTTCATTGCCCGGCGCCGCGACGTTGCGCGGTTCTTCCGGCGCAGCTGGATCCCCGATGAAAGCTTTTTCCAGACGCTGGTCTGGCATCTCGTGCCGCGTGATCAGATTGTCGCGCGGCCGCTGACCTTCCTTGTGTTCAGCGACTACGGCATGCCGGCATCCTTTCATGACGACCATTATGATTTCCTGCTGGCGCAGGATCATTTGTTCGCCCGCAAGATCAGCCCCGGGGCGGCCCAGTTGCGCGACCGGCTGGCAACGCTGTTCCTGTCCTCGGACACGACGGTCTCGGTGACCGGTGAAGGCCGTGCCGTGCACGGTTTCCTGACCCGGCAAGGACGGTCCGGGCAACGATTCGGCCCACGGTTCTGGGAGGCCGCGGCGCAGATCGGGGCTGGGCGTGACCTGTTGATCGTGCTGTCGCGTGACCATGGGTTGGGGCGTCGCCTGGTGCGGCAGGTGGGGCAGGTGGCAGGCATTCCGGCCTATGGCTACCTGTTCCGCGACATCGGCGTCGACCTGCCGGACCTGGGTGGGATCGAAACGTCTTTGGTCAAACGTCACCGGCACCGCGCCAGCGTGCTGCGGATGATTTTCGAACATCACGGCAGCGATCGCCTGGCGATTTGCATGGACCCGGACGATTTCACCATGATCCGCGATCTGGTGCGGGAAAAGTCGACGGTGCGGCTGTTGTCGCTGGACCTGCCAGCAACGCCCGAGGCCCTGCGCGCGCTGGCCATCGCACGAGGGCTGGCGACCGATCAGACCCCCGGGGCACGGCTTGCCCCGGTGCTGGCGGCGCTGAAAAACGACCTACTTCGCGAAGCGGAAAGGTACCGCGCGATCGACAACGGATGTTTTTTCTGCATCTCGCCACAGGCGCCAGAAGCGGACATCGCCCAGACCCTTGCAGAGTTCCTGTCGGTGCCGCAAGACAGGGTGCAGGACATCGTCCGTTCCCGGACACTCTTTGCAGACTAAGGAAACTGCCCCATGGCCTATCAGTATGACCCCGAGAACATCTTTGCCAAGATCCTGCGCGGAGAGATCCCGAACCAGACCGTGCTGGAAACCGAGCACAGCCTGGCCTTCCGCGATATCCATCCCCAGGCCCCGGTGCATGTGCTGGTGATCCCCAAGGGCGCCTATGTCTGTTATGACCATTTCGCGCAGGCGGCGTCTGACGCCGAGATCGTGGATTTCAACCGGGCGATTGGCGAGGTCTGCAAGCGGGAAGGTCTGGAAGCCGGCGGGTTCCGGCTGATTTCCAACGCGGGTGAGGCCGGCGTGCAGGAAGTGCCGCATCTGCATGTGCATATCCTGGCCGGGCGCCCCTTGGGCCGGATGCTGCAAAAGGCCTGATCCGGGCGCGATTTTTCGATGTAAAACCGGTTCTTGGGGGCTTTGCCCCCAAACCCCCAAGGTATTTGGAAAACCAAAGACGGATCAGGACTCGAAGGGCTCGTCGGTCACATCCGCGTGCAGGTGGCGTTCACCGCGCTCCTCGGCCAGCCGGATCTGTTTCTGGCGCTCGCGAAAGCGGGCCTTGTCGTCTGCGGTGGTCTCGTCGATGCACAGATGGCAGCTGACCCCGTGTTCGTATTCCGGACGGGTCTGATCGGCGGGCAGGATCGGGCGGCGGCAGGCGTGGCACAGGATGTGCGGCCCTTCGGCCAGCCCGTGGCCGACCGACACACGTCCGTCGAAGACGAAACATTCGCCCTCCCACGCGCTGTCACCCGCCGGAACCTCTTCGAGGTATTTCAGGATCCCACCCCGCAGGTGATAGACCTCGGGCACGCCTTGCCCGAGCAGCCAGTTGGTCGATTTTTCGCAGCGGATCCCGCCGGTGCAGAACATCGCGATGCGCTTGTTGTGGAACCGGTCCTTGTTTTCCTCCCACCAGGCGGGGAATTCGCGGAACGTGGCGGTTTCGGGGTCCAGCGCGCCTTCGAACGTGCCGATGGCGATCTCATAGTCGTTGCGGGTGTCGATGGTGACCACGTCGGGCGCCCGGATCAGGTCGTTCCAGTCCTTCGGCTCGACATAATGACCGACGCGGGCGCGCGGGTCGACGTCGGGCTGGCCCATCGTCACGATTTCCTTTTTCAGCCGCACCTTCATGCGGGCAAACGGCCGTTCTGCAGCGGTGGACAGCTTCCATTCGATATCGGCGCAGCCGGGCAGGGCGCGGATATGCGCCAGCAAACGGTCGATCCCGGCGCGCGGGCCGGCCACGGTGCCGTTGATCCCCTCGCGCGCCAGCAGCAGCGTGCCGATGATCGCCTGGTCGCGGCACAGGTCCAGCAACGGCTGGCGCAGGGCGGACGGGTCGTCGAAACGGGTGAAGTGGTAAAGGGCGCAGACGGTCAGCATGGCCGTCCCTTACGCCTGCCGTGGCCCGGTTCGCAAGGGGTCAGGCAAGGGCATCCTGTCGCGCGGCGGCGATCGCCAGCCCGTCGACGATGGCGGTGAACGCGTCCGACCGGTCAATCGCGGCCCGCGGAAAACGCGCGCGCACCGCAGCATCCACCGGCGCCAGCAGGCTGGAGCCGCCCACCAGCACGACCCGGGTGATCTGGTCCGCCGCCACGCCCGCGCGGGCCAGTGCGGTGGTCGCCGCATCGCCGATTTCCTGCGCCGAGTCATCGAGCAGCCGCACCAGGTCCGCGCCGTCAAGCGTGGCACGCAGCCCAGGCTCGACCGGGTCAAGCGCAACGCCGCGCGCCGCGCCGGAATTGGCCGCGATCTTGGCCTGTTCCACCGCATGTGCGATGTCATGGGCCAGTTCCGAGTCCAGCACCTCGGTCAGCCGCTCCCAGGGCGTCGGCTCGACCGCCAAACGGGCCATGCCCGCCACCGCGCGCCGGGTTTCGGGCGTGTATTGGAACGGGATTTTTTCCCAGGTCGCCAGTTCGTTGAACAGCGCCTTCGGAGCCTCTGTCAGGCCGGTGCCGAACTCACGGCGCAGCTTGCTGCCCAACCCGAGCAGCGGCATCACCCGGTCGATGTTCAGCAGCCGGTCGAAATCCGTCCCGCCCAGCCGGATGCCGTGGCTGGCCAGCGTTTCGATGGCGTCGCCCAGCCCGCGGAACACGGTGAAATCGGACGTGCCGCCGCCGATGTCGACCACCAGCCCAAGCCCGGATGCCACACCGCCGCAGGCCAGCGCCGCTGCCTCTGGTTCGGCCAGGAACGTCACATCGCGGAACCCTGCCAGCGCATAACAGTCGGCCAGGTCCTTGGCCGCCTGGGCGTCGTAGGCGGGGTTGCGGCTGTGGAAATGCACGGGCCGGCCCGACAGCGCGCTGTCAAAGCTCATGTGGCACTGGTCCTCGGCCTGCGCCTTCACGCGGGCCAGGAACTGGCCGATCACCTGCAGCAGCGTCGTGCGCTTGCCGCCCAGAATGCGGCTTTCGCGCAGCAAGGGCGTGCCCAGAACCGATTTCAGCGCCCGCAGAAACCGGCCCTCGCGCCCGTCGATCAGCGCTGCCAACGCACGGTGGCCATAAAGCACCGTATCGGAATAGGGATCGAAGAACATCGCGGTGGGCATCGTGGTCTCTCCCGGTTCCAGCGGGATCTTCCAGGCCTGTTGCCCGGCCATGATCGCCGCGGCGGTGTTGGACGTGCCAAAGTCGATGGCAAGGCGGGGCATTGCGCGTCTCCTGTGCGGGGAAGGGCGCGGGGGTATCCGCTGCTGCGCGATCCGTCAACAGGTGATTGACGGGGGCGGGCACAGGGGGGAAAACGGGACAGTCCGCAAGACAGGAGACCCGCCATGCAGGCGCTGATCGTGATCGACATCCAGAACGACTTTTGCCCCGGCGGTGCGCTGGCCGTCCCCGGTGGCGATGAAATCGTGGCAGGGGTCAACACGTTGATGGCCGAATTCGACGCGGTGATCCTGACCCAGGACTGGCACCCGGCGGGACATTCGTCTTTTGCCAGCAGCCATCCCGGCAAGGCGCCCTTCGACCTGATCGACATGCCCTATGGCCCTCAGGTTCTGTGGCCCGACCATTGTGTGCAGGGCAGTTCGGGCGCAGAGTTTCACCCCGGCCTGAACACCGATCGCGCCGACCTGATCCTCCGCAAGGGGTTCCGCCGCGGGATCGACAGCTATTCCGCGTTCTTCGAAAATGATCACGAAACCGCCACGGGGCTTGAAGGATACTTGCGGACCCGTGGCATCGACCGGCTGACAATGGTCGGGCTGGCCACGGATTTCTGTGTCAATTTCTCGGCTGTCGATGCGGCGAAGCTGGGTTTTTCCGTCGATGTGCGCCAGGAACTCTGCCGTGCCATCGACCTCGACGGCTCGTTGGCCGCCGCGATGGACGGCATGTCCGAGGCAGGCGTTCTGCTGCACGGCTGACAAGTCTTGCCGGTTTGTTAACCTTTTCGCGGCTATCAGGGTCAAAACCCTGAGAGTGCCCGAGATCCATGCCCTCTGACGCGCAGGAAATCGACGACAAGATTTCCGATTTTCAGCACCGCAACAGCCGGGATGGGCTGTTCTTGCGATACGCGCGCGGACGCGCCCGGCATTTCCTGTACCGTCAGGTCGCAACCGTGCTGGGGGCGGTGACGCTGGCGGTGCTGTTTGCGCCCTGGGCGGGGCTTGCCGCGGTCGGGTTCGCCGTGGTCGGGGAACTGGTGGATTGCAGTGTCTTGTTGTCCGTGCCGGGGCTGCATCAGGCCGGGATTCCGATGTTCCGGCTGCGCCTTGCGGCCACGCTCAGCGCCGCGATTCAGGCCGTGGGCATCGCCGCCGCGGTGCTGCTGGCCCAACGCCTGGCCGGCAACGAGGCAGAAGCGCTTTTTGCGATGACCTTCCTCAGCGCGGCGGCCATCAACGCCGGGATCGCGGCCTACTACTTTCCCCCGGCGGCGCTGGCGCGGCTCGCGGTCTATGGCGTGACGCTTGTGGTCTATCTCTACCTGCGGTTTCCCGATCTCACGCCTGCGGGCAGTGCCGCGGTGCTGGATCTGGCCGGGATCGTGATGATGGGCTTCATGGTACAGGCGTTTGTCCGCACCTCGTGGACGCGGGCAGAATCCCAGCATCGGCAGCGCCTGTCGGTGCTGGAACTGTCGCGTGACGTCGCGCGGGCGAATGCCGAATTGCAGCACCGGCAGAAAGAACTGAAACAGCTGTCCCTTGTCGCGCGTCACGCCAATGACAGCGTGATCGTGTCCGGTGCCGACCGGCGCATCCTGTGGGTCAACGATGCCTTCACCCGCACCACCGGATTTTCCCGGGCAGAAGCGGTCGGGCGCAGCCCGGCCGACCTGCTGAACGGCCGTGGCACCGATCTGGAAACCTCTGCCCGGCTGGAAGCGGCGATTCAGGCCGGGCGCCCGTTCCGGACAGAGATCCTGAATTATACCAAGGCCGGGAAACCGATATGGGTCGATACCAACCTTGTGCCGGTGCTGGACGGCCGCGGCCGCGTCGACACCGTCATCGCGATTGAACGCAACGTGACAGAGGCCCGCGAAAGCGCCCGCATGCTGGCAGAGGCGACCCGCGCCGCCGAACGCGGTGCCCGTGCCAAGGCGGCGTTTCTTGCCAACGTCAGCCATGAAATCCGGACCCCGATGAATGGCATCATCGGCATCTCTGATCTGCTGTCCGAAACCCCGCTCAGTTCCGAACAGTCGGGCCATGTCGACACCATCCGCACCTCGGCAGAGGCGCTTCTGACTCTCGTCAACGACGTTCTCGATGTCTCCAAGCTCGAGGCTGAAAAGCTGCGGATCGAGGCAGAGCCGTTTTCCCCGCTCGCCTGCATCCGCTCTGCCGTCGAACTCTTGCGCGGGCAGGCACGCGACAAGGGGTTGTATCTGGACATGGTGCAAGACTCTGCCTTGCCCGACACGCTGCTGGGTGACGAAGGTCGGATCCGGCAGGTGCTAGTGAACCTGATCGGCAACGCGGTGAAATTCACCGATGCCGGTGGTGTGCGGGTGGAATTTTCCGCGCATCGCGACGGCGACAGGATCCGCCTTGACCTGCGCGTGCGCGACACCGGTGCAGGTATCCCCGAAGACCGTCAAGAGGCGGTGTTCGACCAGTTCGAACAGGCCGAACCGGGCACCGCGCGCAAATTCGGGGGCACCGGGCTGGGCTTGTCGATCTCGCGCCAACTGGCGCGGGCCATGGGCGGCGATCTGACGCTTGAACCGACGGATCCGCCGGGCAGCTGTTTCTATCTCAGTCTGAAGCTGCGCACCGCCACGCCCGATCGCATTGCGCCCGCCGCGCCCCCGGTGCAGCAGGCGCCGCTGGCGCGCATGTCTGTGGTTCTGGCCGATGACAACGAGATCAACTGCAAGCTGATCGAGGCCTATCTGAAAGATCAGGACATCGCCCTGCACATTGCCCGCGACGGGCGCGAAGCCGTGGATCTTGTCGCAGCCCACCCGCCCGACCTTGTTCTGATGGATATGTCGATGCCTGAAATCGACGGGTTGCAGGCCACCCGCATGATCCGCGAAATGCCGATCCCGCAGCCCGCGATCATCGCGCTGACAGCCAATGCCTTCCCGTCAGACCGCGCCCGCTGTTTCGATGCGGGCATGAACGGTTTCCTGACGAAACCGCTGCGCCGCGCCCGGCTGCTCGAGGTGATCGCGGAGGTGATGGCAAAGCATGACACCGAAAACCAGAAACCGCTTGGAAACAAAGGGCCCGATGACGTATCACGGGGCCCAATGTCGAAAGGGGGACCGGGGTGGAGATCGCAACACGGGTCTGGAACCACAAATGGAAAATCGATCCGATCGTAAGGTCGTTGATCGACACTGATTTCTATAAGCTCCTGATGTGCCAGTCGGTGTTTCGCAACAAGCCCGACACGCAGGTCACGTTCAGCCTGATCAACCGGTCGACCCAAGTGCCGCTGGCCAATTTGATCGATGAAGGCGAATTGCGCGAACAGCTTGATCACATCCGCTCACTGTCGCTGACCCGCGGCGAAAGCACATGGCTGCGCGGCAACACCTTTTATGGCAAACGCCAGATGTTCCGCTCCGATTTCATGGAGTGGTTCGAAAACCTGTCCTTGCCCGCCTATCATCTGGAACGCGTGGGCGATCAGTACGAACTCACCTTCGAAGGCAACTGGCCCGAGGTGATGATGTGGGAAATTCCCGCGCTTGCCGTGCTGATGGAACTGCGTGGCCGCGCCGTCCTGCACGACATGAAGAAATTCGAACTACAGGTGCTGTACGCCCGCGCCGCCACCAAGCTGTGGGAAAAGGTCGAACATCTGCGCAAGGTGCCAGAGCTGCGGATCGCCGATTTCGGCACCCGCAGGCGGCACAGTTTCCTGTGGCAGGACTGGTGCGTGCAGGCGATGCTTGAGGGGCTGGGCGACAGTTTCGTCGGCACATCGAACTGCCTGATCGCCAAGAATCGCGACCTCGAGGCGATCGGCACCAACGCCCATGAACTGCCCATGGTCTATGCCGCGCTGGCCCGCAACGATGCCGAACTGGCGCGCGCACCCTATGACGTGCTGGCCGACTGGCACGAGGAACACGACGGCAACCTGCGCATCATCCTGCCCGATACCTACGGCACCGAAGGCTTCCTGAACAACGCGCCGGATTGGCTTGCGGGCTGGACCGGCATCCGCATCGACAGCGGTGATCCGGCCGCGGCGGCAGAGATCGCGATCCGCTGGTGGAAAAGCCGGGGCGAGGACCCGAAGAAGAAACTGGTGATCTTTTCCGACGGGCTGGATGAAACCGCGATTGTCGAGCTTTACGAACAGTTCAAGGACCGCGTCCGCGTGTCCTTTGGCTGGGGCACGCTGCTGACCAATGATTTCCGCGGCCTGGCACCCGATGACGGGCTGGCGCCGTTCAGCCTTGTCTGCAAGGCGATCAGCGCCAATGGCCATCCCACGGTCAAGCTGTCAGACAACCCCAACAAGGCGATGGGCCCGGCAGACGAAATCGCCCGCTACAAGCGCGTCTTCGGGGTCGGCGAACAGCAGCCGCAAAAGGTCGTGGTCTGACCCGCGCGATACCCGGCAAACCGCCGCTGCGTCTGCCGGTCCTTGCATGCAAAACGGCCCGGACCTTTCAAAAGGTCCGGGCCGGTGCATCCGTTTCAGGCAGGTCGGGCGTTAGATCCCGACCTTGATGATCGCTTCGGCCAGGATCGGCACGGTCTGTGTGTTCAGACCGGCGATGTTCAGCCGCGAATCGCCAACCATATAGATCGCGTGTTCGTCGCGCAGCTTGTCGACCATATCCGACGTGGTCCCAAGCCGAGAGAACATGCCGCGATGCTGGCCGATGAAGGCAAACCGGTCAGAGCCCGACAGCCGCTGCAATTCGCTGGCCAGTTGCGTCCGCAGGCCCAGCATCGATTGCCGCACCTCTTCCAGTTCGGCCGCCCAGTCGGCGCGCAGCGCCGGATCGGTCAGCACCATGGTCACCAGCCTTGCGCCGTGATCCGGCGGAAAGCTGTAGTTCTGGCGGTTCAGGAACGACAGCGTCCCCTGGTTGATCTTTTGCCGGGCACTGTCCGCCGACACGGCCATGATCAGGCCGGTCCGTTCGCGATACACCCCGAAGTTCTTCGAGCACGACGCCGCAATCAGGCATTCCGGCACGGAAGAGGCCACCAGCCGGACGCCATAGGCGTCGTCTTCCAGTCCGTCGCCAAAGCCCTGATAGGCAATGTCGATCATCGGCGTGGCGCCGGTCTTTTGCAGCAGGGCCACCACCTCTTGCCACTGGATCTGGGTCAGGTTGGCACCGGTCGGGTTGTGGCAGCAGCCGTGCAGCAGCACGATGTCGCCCGCCCCGGCCTTGGCCAGGTCGGCCATCATGCCGTCGAAATCGACCCCCCGGGTGTCTTCGTCGAAATAGCGATAGGGCACCTGTTCGAGGCCCATGTGCTTGAGGATCGACAGGTGGTTCGGCCAGGTCGGATCGGAATAGAACACCCGCGCACCGACATTGGCCAGCTTGACCATGTCAAAGCCCTGGCGCACCGCGCCGGTGCCACCGGGGGTGGCTGCGGCGGCAATGTTGCCACGGGCCACAGAGCCGCCCAGCACCAGGTCGATCATCGCATCGGCAAACGCCGGATCCCCGGCAAGACCGGTATAGGACTTGGTGGTTTCGGTTTCCCACAACTGCTTTTCGGCGGCCTTGATGGCGCGCATCACCGGGGTCACGCCCTCGGCGTTCTTGTAGACCCCGACGCCCAGGTCGATCTTTTCCGGCCGCGGGTCGTCGCGATAGACCTGCATCAGCGCCAGGATCTTGTCGGCGGGTTGTTCCTTGAGGGTTTCGAACATCAGTCGTCTCCGGTGGCGACGGGCAGGGTGGGGAACTGCCCCCACTCGGTCCAGGACCCGTCATAAAGCGAATGGTCGGTCTTGCCGATGCGTTCCAGCGCAAGGCTCAGCACCGCCGCCGTCACCCCGGATCCGCAAGAGGTGATCGCGGGCTTGGACAGATCGACGCCGGCGGCCTCGAACACAGCCCGCAGCTCGGCGGGGTCTTTCATCGTGCCGTCTTCGTTCAGCAAAGTGGCAAAATGCACGTTCTTCGACCCGGGGATATGCCCGCCGCGCAGACCTTCGCGCGGCTCGGGCTCTTCGCCGCGGAACCGACCCGGGGACCGGGCGTCGATGATTTCATAATCGCGCAGCTTCGAGGCCGCAGCGACCTGCGTCACGTCCTTCACCAGATGGTTCTGGCGGCGCACGGTCATGTGACGGTCACGCACCATCGGCGGCAGGTCCTCGATCGGGCGGCCTTCGGCCTGCCATTTCAGGAAACCGCCGTCCAGCACCGCGATGTTGTCCTGTCCCATCAGCCGGAACAGCCACCACACCCGGGCCGAGGAATAAATGCCGACGCTGTCATAGACCACCACCTGGTGGCCGTCACCGATGCCCATGGCCCGCAGGCGCGACATGAATTTTTCGACCGGTGGCACCATGTGCGGCAGGTCCGACCGGCTGTCGCTGACATCGTCGATGTCAAAGAACCGCGCGCCGGGAATGTGCGCGGCGTCGTATTCGGCCTTGGCGTTGCGCGGATTGCCCGGCAGGAACATCGACGCATCCAGAACCCGCAGATCGGGGTCTTTCAGATGTGCCGCCAGCCATGCGGTGGAAACCAGCGTCTTGGGATCGTCTTGGACCATCGGAACCCCCGGAAATGTCTATCCGGCCCTCAATAGTGCCCGTCTGGCGCGCTGGCAAGTCTGGGTGCCTGTGGCAAGGCGATCAGCCCTGTTTCAGCAGCCGTTCCTTCTGGCGGTTCCAGTCGCGTTTCGCCTCGGTCTCGCGCTTGTCGTGGGTCTTCTTGCCCTTGGCGATGCCGATCTTCAGCTTGGCGATGCCCTTGTGGTTGAAATACAGCACCAGCGGCACGATGGTCATGCCCTTGCGCTGGGTTTCGTTCCACAGCCGTGACAGTTCCTTGCGGCTGACCAGCAGCTTGCGCCGCCGCCGTTCCTCGTGCCCGAACATGGCGCGTTCGTAGGGCGCGATATAGCTGTTGACCAGCCACAGCTCGCCATTGTCGACGGTGGCATAGCTCTCCGCGATATTGGCGCTGTTCTCGCGCAGCGATTTGACCTCGGACCCCGACAGGATGATCCCGCACTCAAGGTCGTCCTCGATGGCATAGTCAAAGCGCGCCCGCCGATTCTCGGCGATCACCTTGTAGTTCGGATCTGACTTCGGTTTCTTGGCCATGGGAGGCGTAGATAGGCGCGTGCCCTGCGTCTGTCCAGAGACACATCCGCATGCGCATGGAATGTGCATGCAATGTGCATCGGTTGTGCATCGCCGATTCAGCTGCCCCGATAGGTCGAATAGCCGTAGGGCGACAGCAGCAGCGGCACGTGGTAATGCGCCTCCAGATCCGCCATCCCGAACCGGATCGGCACCTGGTCCAGGAACAGCGGATCGGCGCCATCCTGCCCCGTGGCCCGCAAATAGTCTCCGGCGAAAAAGATCAGTTCATAGGTGCCGGTGGCAAAGCTGCCTTTCGGCAGGATCGGGCTGTCGGTGCGGCCGTCGTCATTGGTGACCATCTCGACGATCTTGCGGTGCGAATTGCCCGTCACCTTGTAAAGAACGATCTTCAGACCTGCGGCCGGGCAACCCGTCGCAGTGTCCAGAACATGGGTGGTCAGATATCCTTCGGCCATCGGCAAGCTCCCTTTTTCGGCACATCTATCAGAAATCGCGGCCAAGGCATCGTCCAGCCCGCAATGAACCTGCTTTCGGGTTTTTTTGAAAATCTGGCTCGATTAAACGGATTAAGGTGCAGTCTGACGCAGCGAAGGCAGGAACATGCAAAGATACCCCCGCAACATGATCGGCCACGGGCCGGATCGTCCCGATGCCCAATGGCCCGGTGGCGCCAAGGTGGCCGTGCAATTCGTGCTGAACTATGAAGAGGGCGGCGAAAACTGCATCCTGCATGGCGATGCCGCATCAGAGGCGTTCCTGTCCGACATCGCAGGCGCCGCGCAATGGCCGGGCCAGCGCCATTGGAACATGGAATCGATCTACGAATACGGCGCCCGCGCCGGGTTCTGGCGGCTGCATCGCCTGTTCACCGGGGCCGGCATTCCCGTCACGATCTACGGCGTGGCCACGGCGCTTGCCCGCAGCCCCGAACAGGTTGACGCGATGAAGGACGCCGGTTGGGAAATCGCGTCGCACGGCCTGAAATGGGTCGAACACAAGGACATGCCAGAGCCCGAGGAACGCGCGGCCATTGCCGAGGCGATCCGCCTGCACACCGAGGTCGTCGGTGACCCGCCGCGCGGCTGGTACACCGGCCGCTGCAGCGCCAACACCGTGCGCCTTGTGGCTGAAACTGGGGCGCTGGACTACATCAGCGACACCTATGACGACGACCTGCCGTATTGGCTCAGGGTCGATGACCGTGACCAACTGATCATCCCCTACACGCTGGAAGCCAACGACATGCGCTTCGCCACCGCCCCTGGCTATATCGAGGGCGAACAGTTCTTCACCTATCTGAAAGACGCCTTTGACATGCTCTATGCCGAAGGCCAGGCCGGCAAGCCCGCGATGATGAGCATCGGCCTGCACTGCCGCCTGATCGGCCGCCCCGGCAAGGCCGCGGGGCTGAAGCGGTTCATCGACTACATCCAGGGCTTTGACGGTGTCTGGTGCCCGCGCCGGATCGACATCGCCGATCATTGGGCGGCGACCCACCCGCCGGTCGACAAACCCCGCCCCAGCCTGATGGACAGGGAAACCTTCGTCGGCACCTTCGGCGGCGTTTTCGAACATTCCCCCTGGATCGCCGAACGCGCCTGGGACCTGGAGCTGGGCCCGGCCCATGACAGCGCCGCGGGCGTGCACAACGCGCTGGCGCGCATGTTCCGCTCTGCCAGCCACGCCGAACGGCTTGGCGTGCTGACCGCCCACCCCGACCTTGCCGGAAAACTGGCGGAGGCCAAACGCCTGACCGCCGACAGCACCGCCGAACAGGCCAGCGCGGGCCTCGATGCCCTGACCGATGCCGAACGCGCCCGGTTCACCTCGCTCAACACGGAATACGTGGACAAGCACGGATTTCCGTTCATCATCGCGGTGCGCGATCACGACAAGGCGGGAATCCTCGCCGCCTTCGAACGGCGCATCGCCAACGACACAAACACCGAATTCGCCGAGGCGTGCCGACAGGTCGAACGCATCGCCCGCCTCCGGCTGGAGACCCTGATTTGACCTACGCATTCCCCCCGGGCGGCCTGCCCGACCAATCCGTGAGCCCCGAAGGCACGGCCGTCTTCACCGAGGCCTATGCCGTGCTGCCGGCCTGCACGATGCGCGATATCGTGACGTCGTTCCTGCCCGGCTGGCTGTCGGCCAAGGTCTGGATCCTCGCGCGCCCGCTGACCGGTTTTGCCGAAACCTTCGCGCAATACGCGGTCGAACTCGCCCCCGGCGGCGGCAGTGCCGAACCCGAACCGGTGATCGGCGCGCAGGCGGCGATCTTCGTCGCCTTCGGCACGCTGCGCATCTCCATCGGGGGGGCTCGCGAAGACATCCGCGCAGGCCACTTCGTCTATATTCCCGCAGGGGCGCACTGGGAAATCTGGAACACCTCTGACGCTCCGGCGGGCTTCCACTGGATTCGCAAGAAATACGAACGTCTCGATACGCTGAACCCGCTCGAGGCGTTCGTGGTCCATGAATCTGACGTGGTCGCCAACCCGATGCCCGATTGCAATGGAGTCTGGGTCACGCAACGCTTCTTCGACCCGTTCGATCTGCGCTATGATTTCCACGCCAATATCGTCACTTTCCAGCCCGGAGGGCGCATCCCCTTCGCCGAAACCCATGTGATGGAACACGGGCTCTACGTGCTGCAAGGCACCGCGCGCTACCTGCTGAACAAGGACTGGGTCGAGGTCGGCCCCGGCGATTTCATGTGGCTGCGCGCCTTCTGCCCGCAGGCCTGCATCGCCACCGGCGACGAACCGTTCCGCTACCTGCTCTACAAGGACGTGAACCGCCATCCCGCACTCACCCTCTGACCTTTCATCTTTCCCCAAATACTCCGGGGTGAATTGCCCGCAGGGCAAGGGGGGCAGCGCCCCCTGCAACCGAACAGGACCCGCCCATGACCGACCTCAACGCTATCCCCCTGACCGCTGCCGCCTTCGCCCCGTTCGGGGATGTGCTGGACGTGTCCGGTGACCCCGACAAGCTGATCAACCAGGGGCTTTGCGGGCGGTACCATGACCGGGCCCGGCTCGATCTCGGTCCCAACGGACGTGCCGGGATCAGCCTGTTCAATGCCGAGCCCCGCAGCCTGCCTTTCCGGCTCGACATGGTCGAACGTCACCCCGAGGGCAGCCAGGCTTTCCTGCCGATGCACCAGAACCCCTGGCTGGTGATCGTCGCCGAGGATGCAGGCGATGCGCCAGGGCAGGTCCAGGCGTTTCTTGCGGCGCCAGGGCAGGGGATCAACCTGCATCGCGGCACCTGGCACGGGGTGCTGACCCCGCTTGCGGAACCGGGCCTCTTTGCCGTGGTCGACCGGATCGGGGACAGCGCCAATCTGCAAGAACACTGGTTGGGCACGCCATTGACCATCACCGCGTGAGAGGTGGCGAATCTCTGGACAGGGCGCGCCATGGGTGCGAGGTTTGATCAAATTTGATCTTTCTCGAAAGTGACGCGCCATGAAAGACGACAACTTCCTCCGCGAAAACAACGCCCGCCACATCTGGCACCCCATGGGCCACCCGGCCGATATGCAGGCCAACCCGCCAAAGATCATCACCGGGGCCGAAGGCGTGAAGATCAAGGACATCGACGGCCATGCCGTGATCGACGCGGTCGGCGGGCTGTGGTGCGTGAATCTTGGCTATTCCAACGACGTGGTGAAGGACGCGATTGCCAAGCAGCTTTACGACCTGCCGTATTATTCCGCCTTCGCCGGCAGTACCAACCCCACCGCCATCGAAGCCAGCTATATGGTGCGCGAGATGTTTGCCGAGGATGGCATCGCGCGGGTGTTCTTCACCTCGGGCGGATCGGACAGCGTCGAAACCTGCCTGCGGCTGGCGCGGCAATACCACCGTCTGCGCGGCGAACCCACGCGGACGAAGTTCCTGTCGCTGAAGAAGGGCTATCACGGCACCCATTTCGGCGGCGCGTCGGTCAATGGCAACAACCGGTTCCGCACCGCGTATGAACCGCTTCTGGCGGGCTGTTTCCACTTGCCGTCGCCGTATACCTATCGCAACCCGTTCAACGAAACCGACCCTGCCCAGCTGGCACAGAACATTGCCCAGATGATGGAAGACGAGATCCAGTTCCAGGGCGCCAATACCATCGCCGCCTTCATCATGGAACCGATCCAGGGCGCGGGCGGCGTGATCGTTCCGCATGAAACCTTCATGCCCCTGATGCGCGAGATCTGCGACCGCCACGGTATCCTGCTGATCTCGGACGAGGTCATCACAGGCTTTGGCCGCACCGGTCACTGGTCCGGTGCGCGTCACTGGGGGGTGAAGCCCGATCTGATGAGCACGGCAAAAGGCATCACCTCTGGCTATTTCCCGGTCGGGGCCGCGCTGATCGGCGAAAAGGTGGCCGATGTGTTCGAAAACTCCGATGCCGAAGGCGCGATTTTCCATGGCTACACCTATTCCGCGCATCCAGTGGGGGCGGCCGCGGTCATTGCCTGCCTGAGCGAAACTCAGCGCCTGGACACGGCGGCAAACGCCGGGCCACGGGGCACGCAGATTTTCGACGGGCTTAAGGCGCTGGCCGAAAAGCACGATATCATTGGCGATGTGCGGGGCGGCCATGGCCTGATGTCGGGGATCGAACTGGTCAGCGACAAGGCGACCAAGGCACCGCTGGACATGGCGGTGGTCAAGAAGATCCACGAGACGATCTATCAGGCGGGCACGATGGTGCGGTTGGTGGCGCATTCGATCGTGATGTCGCCGCCACTGACCATCACCGAGCAAGAGGTTGCCACCGTACTTGCGTGCATCGACCAGGGCCTGTCCGCGGCCTGAGCGGCGGATTTCCAGACAGTCGCGCTGCGCGCGGCAGGGGCGGTGCCCTTTTGCCTTCGGCGCAAGGGCACCCGGGTCAGGGGGCGCTGCCCCCTCTTTGCCGTTCCGGCAAATTCACCCCCGAGGTATTTGGAAAACCAAAGACCTGAAACGGTCAGTCGTGCTGACCCAGCCTGGGGGACGCGTGATCGAGCACGAGTTTGGCATCCGAGAAGGTCAACGGCGCGCGCAGGCCTGGGATGCCCTCGGGGGAAATCTGCATGTCGCGGGCCTGGACCTGCGGATCGGCCATCACCTCTGCCAGGTCATTGATCGGGCCGGCGGGGACGCCTTCGGCCTCGCAGGCGGCCAGAAGATCGGCTTTGGTGCGCTGCGACGTGGCTGCGGTCAGGCGGCGGATCATTTCCTCGCGGTTGGCGATGCGGTCGGCGTTGGTCAGGTATTCGGGTGCGGTCACCATGTCGTCAAGGCCCAGCAGGCGGCAGAGGCGCTGGTATTGCGCGTCGTTGCCGGTGGCGATGATGATGAAGCCGTCGGCGCAGTCGAACACCTGGTAGGGCGTCAGGTTCGGATGATAATTTCCGGTGCGCCCGGGCGGAGTGCCGGTGGCCAGATAGTTCATCGCCTGGTTGGCGGTGACGGAGACGGCGGTGTCGAGCAAGGCCATGTCGATATGCTGGCCCTTGCCGGTGCGGTCACGCTGGTGCAGGGCCGACAGGATTCCCACCACGCCGTAAAGACCGGTGAAGATATCGGTGACGGCGACGCCTGCGCGCTGCGGCTGTCCATCCGGGTCGCCGGTGATCGACATCAGCCCGGACATGCCCTGAATGATGTAGTCATAGCCCGCGCGATGGGCATAGGGGCCGGTCTGGCCGAAACCGGTGATCGAGCAATAGATCAGGCGCGGATTGATCTGTGCCGCGCTGGCATAGTCGAGCCCGTATTTCGTCAGGCCGCCGACCTTGAAATTCTCGATCAGGATATCGGCATCCCTGATCAGGTCGCGCATCTGGTCCTGCCCGTCGGGCGAGGCCAGATCGACCACGATGGAGCGCTTGCCGCGGTTGCAGGAATGGAAATAGGCGGCCGACCTGTCGCCATCGCGTTCGATGAAGGGCGGGCCCCAGCGGCGGGTGTCGTCGCCTGACGGCGCTTCGACCTTGATCACCTCTGCGCCCAGGTCGGCCAGCGTCTGACCGGCCCAGGGGCCGGCCAGGATACGCGCCAGTTCGATGACTTTCAGGCCTTCCAGCGGGCCGCGCGGGGCCGAGACCGTCATTCCGCCAGTTTCTCGTCCAGCACGCGGGAAAAGTCCTTGTAGGACATGTTCGAGTATTTCTCGCCGTTGATCATGAACGACGGGGCGGAATCGATTTGGTCCCGGGTGGCGTTTTCCTGGTACCAGCCGACCAGCGCGCGCAGCTTGGCTTCGTCGGTCAGGCAGCTGTCGAGCTGTTCGTTGGAAATGCCGGCCAGCAGGCCGATCTTGCGCAGTTCGCCCGCGATGGCAGCATCGGAACCGGCGCGCACCCATTCCGCCTGACCCTTGAAGACCAGGTCGGTGATGCCGAAGAACTTCGACGGTTCGCAGCGCGCGATCATCGACGCCCACATGCCGTACTTGTCGAAGTAGACTTCGCGGTAGACGAACTTGACCTTGCCGGTGTCGATGTAATCTTTCTTCAGCAGCGAGAACACGTCTTCGAAGAAGTGGGCGCAATGCGGGCAGGTGTAAGAGGCGTATTCGATGACCTCGACCGGGGCGTTCACGTCGCCTTCGATCATTTCGATCACGCTGACGGCCTCGGATGTGCTTTCCTGGGCGCTGGCGGCGCCAGGCAGGGCGATTTCAGGGCCGGTCACGGCGGTGCGGCTTTGGCTGAGCCAGAAGCCTGCGCCGACGATCAGAACAAGCGCGAGCGCGGCGACGGAAACGATGCGGTTCATCGGAGGTCCTCTTTTCAAGCGGAGCCGGGGCGTCAGCCCCGGGCGTTGGTCTTGGATATGACGTTTGCGGCCAGACGTTCAAGCGCAAGCCGCAATCCATCGTCGGCAACATCGCCGGTCAGTGTGCGGGCCTCGGCCACTGCGGCGGGCGAGGGGGCGGTTTCATGAGGCTTGGCGGGGCGATGGTCGAAACTGGCGCGGCCTTCGGCAAAACCGGTCGCGGCGGTCTGGGTGATGCGGACGCGGGCGATGGCGTTGTAGCCGTAGACCGCGTTCACCTTTTCGCGGATGCGGTCCTTCTGCATCTCCAGCATCGGGGCCTGCGCCCCGGTTGTCAGCAGAACCAGCGTGGCGCCGAACCCGCCCCGGCCATAGCTGACCTCGACCGGGCGGGAAATGGCGGCGACATCGGGGCCTGCGATTTCGGCCCAATGGGTCAGCAGGCGCGACTGTGCGAATCCACGGGTTTCGCTGACCGAACGAATCTGCTTTTGCAGCAGTCCCGAGGTGCGGGCGAAACCGAATGTGGTGGACGGGCGCTTGGCCATGTTTGACTCCCTCTGCCGCACACTATTCTAGTGGCCTGCGCCGGGCGCGCCAGCCCGGAAGCGCCCCCGCCGATCAAAGGACTGTCAGACGTGCGTGAAATCGCCGACGCAAAGGATTTGCTGGACTGGTATGACCGCCATGCGCGGGTGCTGCCGTGGCGTGTCAGCCCGCAGGACCGGGCGCGCGGGGTGCGGCCCGATCCTTATCGCGTCTGGTTGTCCGAGATCATGTTGCAGCAGACCACCGTGGCCGCGGTCAAAAGCTATTACGAGTCGTTCACCAGCCGTTGGACGACGGTCTCCGATCTTGCCGCCGCGAGAGATGAGGATGTGATGGCTGCCTGGGCGGGGCTTGGCTATTACGCGCGGGCACGCAACTTGCTGAAATGTGCGCGGGCGGTGGCCAGCGAACATGGCGGGCAGTTCCCGGCGGATCACGCGGCGCTGCTGGGGTTGCCGGGAATCGGCCCGTATACCGCGGCGGCGGTGGCGGCGATCGCCTTTGACCTGCCCGAAACCGTGGTCGACGGCAATGTCGAACGGGTGATGGCGCGGGTGCACAACGACGACACGCCCCTGCCCAGGGCCAAACCGGTTTTCACCGACTATGCCCGTGCGCTGACGCCGCGCGACCGCCCCGGTGATTACGCGCAGGCGGTGATGGACCTGGGCGCCACGATCTGCACCCCGCGCAAACCCGCCTGTGGCCTGTGTCCCTGGCGCAAGGGCTGCGCGGCGTGGCTGGCGGGCACGGCGGCAGAGCTGCCGAAGAAAGCCCCGAAACAGCGCAAGCCGACGCGGCTGGGCATCGCCTATCTTGTGCGGCGGGTGGACGGGGCGTGGCTGCTGGAACGGCGCCCGGACAGCGGGCTGCTGGGCGGTATGCTGGGCTGGCCCGGCAGCGACTGGTCCGAGTCCCCGGCAGAGGCGCCGCCGATCCGGGCCGAATGGAAGGCGCTGAACGGCGAGGCGCGGCACACCTTCACCCATTTCCACCTGCGCCTGACGGTCAAGACGGCGCTCGTGCCAATGGAACGTCAGCCGCAGCGCGGCGCATTCGTCGCGGCAGAAGATTTCGACCCGGGTGCGCTGCCCACGGTGATGCGCAAGGCATTTGACCTTGCGCAAGGCAAGTGATCAGCGTCTTGGCCAGTCTGCCCGCAAGGCGGTAGGGTGGCCCTGACCGCATGAAACGCCGGAGCAGATCATGATTCCCGCCCAAAATGTTGCCCGCCTGTCGCAGGCCCTGCCGTTCTGGATGTCGCTGTTGCTGATCCCGCTGGTCTGGACTGGCGCGCTTTGGGGCGGATGGTGGGTTCTGTTGCCGATCGCCGCGACGTGGTACCTGTTCACCGCGTTGGACGCGGTGCTGGGGTTGAACCTGGAAAACGCCGATCTGGATACCAGCGACGACCAGTTGTTCTGGTACCGGATCGTCACCCTGCTCTGGGTGCCGTTGCAATTCCTCAACCTGTTCGCGCTGATCTGGTTCGTGCCGCAGGCCGCACATCTTGGTGTGCTGGAAAAGATCCTGGTGTTCGTTGGCGTGGGAGTGATGACCGGTACGGTTGGCATCAACTATTCCCATGAACTGATGCACCAGACCAACAATTTCGAACGCTGGCTGGGCGATATCCTGTTGTCGATGGTGCTGTATTCGCATTTCCGGACGGAACACCTGCTGGTGCATCACGTCTATGTCGGCACCCGGCGCGACCCTGTCACGGCGCGCTATAACGAGGGGTTCTATCGTTTCTACCCGCGGGTGTTGCGGGAATCGCTGGTGTCGGCCTTCCGGGCGGAAAAGGCGCGCCTGGCGCGGCGGGGGCTGCCCTGGCACCACCGGTCGAACCCGTTCTGGCGGTATTGGGCGTTACAAGGTTTGATGCTGGCTTTGGCGCTGATCATCGGTGGCTGGGCCGGGCTGGCGCTGTTCGTGTGGCAGGCCAGCGTCGCGATCTGGCAGCTTGAGATCGTGAACTACGTCGAACACTATGGCCTGACCCGCAAGCACCTGGGTGATGGCAAGTACGAACTTGTTCTGCCAAGGCATTCGTGGAACGCGGCGCACAAGGCGTCGAACTGGTTGCTGATCAATCTGCAACGCCATTCCGACCACCACTACAAGCCGCAGCGCCGGTTTCCCCTTTTGCAAAACTATGCCGAGGACGAGGCGCCACAACTGCCCTACGGCTATCCACTCATGACCATGGCGGCGATGGTGCCGCCGGTCTGGCGCCGGGTGATGAATCCGCGCGTCAAGGCGTGGCGGCGAACGTTCTATCCAGAGATCGAAGACTGGACCGCCTACAACCGCGCGAACTTGCCTTTGCCGCGCTGATCGTCGGTCGTGTGCACGGCGAATTTTCGCAGACTGACTCGTGTTTGGCGGGATTGTGCGGGTTTCGACGACAATCCACGAAACAGCCGTAAACTGTGCATAACCTCATGACGATTAAGGGTTTATTAACCCTTCTGCAATTGACTCAAGCGGCGGTTGACCAAATATTGCGTGTATCTGATCGCCCGGACTGGTCCCGCAGTGCAGGATCCGACGGACGCGTTTGGGTGGGGATGCTTTTGGACGAGTCATACCCGGCGTGCCGGGCTTCAAAATGTGAGTAGCCATGCCGACCGAGGTCAGTCTTTACATCTACGGCAACAGCCTTGTGAATTACGCCGAAGGCAGCGACTGGACCAATGTGCCGGTCTGGCTTGACATGCTGGCGATGTCGTCAGGCAACGATTTTGCCGCCAGTGGGGGGTATGGGTTTCTGCGCCAGTTCGCCGACCGGGCAGAGCCGGGGTCGGAATGGGGGTTCAACGCGGTCGAGGCGGCCTGGGACGCGGACACCGAAAGCTTTTCGGCATCGTCGGTCGATACGGTTCTGATCACCCCGAACAACTTCATTCAGGACGTATCGCCCAATACCGATTATTATGGCGATACGCGGTCGCCGGTCGAGGCGACGCTGGATGTCGTGGCCGATACGCAGGCGGCGCTGCCCGGTGCGCGTATTTTTGTCTATGAAGGCTGGGCCGATATGGCGGCTTTCGCCGACACCGTCCCCGAAACCAACGCCGCGCTTCAGGCGTATCACGACTACAACACCGGGGCCTATCATGACTGGTATGTTGACTACGTGGCGCAGATCAACGCGGCCGATCCCGATGCCAATGTCGAACTGATCCCGGTCGCCTCTGTCCTGTCGGAACTGCTGACGACGACGCTGTCGGATATCCCGCCCGAAGAACTTTATGTCGACAGTGCCCCGCATGGGACAGAGACAATCTATTTCCTTGCCAGCCTTGTCACTTATACATCGATCTACGGCGAAGCGCCGCCCACCGATTTCGACATTCCGGGATTGGTGCATCCGTCGGTCGCAGAACACTACGCCGAGGTGCTTCGGACCATCGAAGATGCGGTGAACGGCGATGCGCCGGACCTGGCAGACGACGCCCCGGTGATCGACGACGTCGAAGACCCTGCGCCGCAAGACGAGGAACTGATCGTCCGCGAAGATGCGCCGCCGCCCGACCCGGTGACACAGCCCGAGCCGGCGACAGACCCCGAGCCCGACCCGGGACCGCAACCGACGGTTGGCGCATTGGCGCAGGCCGACAGTTACCAGGTTGGCACCGGTCAGACGGTGTACCTCGATGTGCTAGCCAACGACACCCCGGGCGGAGAGTTGGTGTATACCGACACCGGCACGCTGGGAGAGGCGAGCGTTGACGGTGACCGCATCGCCTATACGCCCGACAACGAAGGCACGGATGCGTTCAGCTATGTCATGCGCGACGCCGAAGGGGGCTTTCACGAGGCATGGGTGACGGTTTCGGTGGGGGGCCAGACCCCGCTCGAAAGCGAACAGGTCGTGCAGGACGATCCTGGTACGACCACCGAACTGGATCTGGAACGCCCGGTCAGCCATGAAGCTGCGCGCAGTCTTCAGGCCGATCTGGATGTCGACGTGGCGGGCCGGTTCTCCATCACTTTGCAGGGCGTCAGCGACGGTACGATCAGCATCAATGGCACGGCATTGCAGACGACACTGTCGGACGATGGCGAAACCGTCACGGCACAATCCGATCTTGGCGTTGGCACCCACGATCTGCGGCTTGGCTTTTCCGACCTGGACAATGGGCACGGTCTGTCGGTGTCGGTCCATGGTCCTGGCGACCCGGACCTGAGCGCGCAGGACGACTCATCTGATGACAGCCCGGCGACATCCCCCGAAACCGTGCCTGACGTGGCAGAACCGCACTCCATCGCCGCGTTGCTGATCGGCTATAGCAACACCTGGCAGGGCATGGGGCGTGACGGCGGGTTCGGAGCAGAGATTCGCAACGCGGATTTGCAGGACGATTACCGCAACCCCAACGGCGCCGAAGCGCGCGACGATGCCGAGGACATGTACGACTTTTTCTGATCCTCGGCGCGTCAGCAGCAGCGGCTCAGCCCGATGGGGTCGCAGCCGCAGAACGTCGGTGCCGCGCGTTCGTCGACGGAATCGAGATCGGCAAACAAGGGATTGTTGGCCAGACATTCCTGCACGAAACCGAACAGTTGCGCCTCTGAACGGTGGCCGATCCTGCCGGGCGGTGTGACGCTGCCCAGAATGCCTTGGCCGCGCGCATCCATCACCGCGATCCGGTGTGCAACGCGGGCGGCTTCGGTCAGGTCGTGGGTGATGAACAGACCGGCAAAGCCCATGTCCGCAACCGCCGACAGGACAAGGTCCTGCATGCGGCGACGCAGCGCGGCATCCAGCGCACCGAACGGTTCGTCAAAGATCATGAAATCGGGATCAACGGCCAGCGCCCGCACGATCGAAACCCGCTGCCGCATGCCCCCGGAAAGTTCGGCCGGAAACTTCGCAAGGTCGTCGGGCAGCAGGGCCGCGCGTTCGGCGACCTCGTGGGCCTTGTCTCGGGCGGCCTTGCGCTTCACACCGGTCAGTTCCACCGACAGGGCGATATTGTCCAGCGCGGTGGCCCAGGGCAGCAGTCGCGGTTCCTGGAACACCACCCCGTGGCGGCGATAGCGTCGCAGGACACGGCCCTGATCGGGGGTCAGCGTTCCGGTTGCGATATGGGCGAGCGTGGTCTTGCCGCAGCCCGATGGGCCGACCAGCGCCACCATCTCGCCTTCGCGCAGGACAAGTGAAACGTCGCGCAGCACTTGCCGCCCGGAATAGGCATAGTTGATCGCGGCAAGGGTCATCGGTGTTTCAATCACGGTCACAGACATGACTTACCCCCGACCGATCGCGCGCCAGCGTTCCAGCCGTCGCCGCAGCGGGCGCACGGCGGTGTGTTCGACCGCCAGCAGGCCCGAGACCGCCAGCACGACCCAGGCCATGGCCATATCGACATCCAGATGGGTACGCGCCAGCGCCAATTCGCCGCCGATTCCGGTCACGCTGGTGATCAGTTCCGACATGATCGCAACCTTGAACCCAAGCGCCAGCGCGATGGCCATGACGGGGGCAAGGTGCCCGGCGATCTGGAACAGCCCAACCCGCAGGAATTGCTGCCAAGCGCTGGCCCCGAAGCCCAGTGCCATGTCATCAAGCCGACGGTCGCGAACCAGAACGCCTTCGGCGGCCCCCATGAACAACACCGGGGTCGTCATCACCGAGACTGTAAAGATCACCGCGCCATGTGATGGGCCGAACCAGATCATCGTCAGGATGATCCAGGCAATCGCGGGCATGCCCAGCAGGATCGTCGCCCAGGGCATGAGCATGCGCAGCAGGAAAGGGACGTAACCCGCCGCAATGCCCAGCCCGGCGCCGATGGTCAGCGAAATGGCCAGCCCGGAAATCACCCGGACGATGGTGGACAGCACCGCCGCCCAGCCGTCGACCGAGGAAAGAACAGAGGCCACCGCTTTCGCGGTGGCCAGTGGGGTGGGCAGCACGAAGGGACCATACGCCACCGCACCCAAATGCCAGATGAACAGACCCAGCAGCAGCCCCAGCGCCCCCGGCCCAAGTCGGACCGCTGTGTTGCCCATCTGGATGGGCAGCGCCTCGACAGCTTCGGTCAGCCGGGTGCTCAGGGCGACGCGGGATGTCACAGCAGGTAATATCCGTCGTCGGGCAACTTGCCGGCCAGGATGCCGGGATCGGCGGCCAGCAGCGCCTTGAACGTCCCTTCCAGATCCGCGCGCGCCTCGGACGCGGGGCGGACATGCAGCGCGCAATGCGGCAGCGCGGCCTGGATCAGCGGTGCGGGGCGTTCGGTCAGCGTGGCGGTGTGCGCCGCTGCGGTGGCCGGATCGGAATTGGCGGCCTGGCAGGCCCCTGCCAGCGCGGCGTGCAACGCCTCGACATGGGCCGGGTGGGCCTCTGCGAAGCCTGCGGTGACGCCAAGCCCGGCCTGTGGCAAGGCACTGCCTGCGCCGCTGACCAGTGCCCATTCATCGCGGGTGCGCACGCCCATGGTAATGGTCTGGCCGGCTTTCTTGGCCTTCATCATTGCGGCGGTGCCGGCGGGTTCTGCCAGAATAGCCGCTTCGGTCCGGCCCGACAGCAGCAGTTGCGCGGCCTCGACATGGGTGGCGGCGGGGATCAGCTCAACCTGATCGGCGATGCCGTGCTTGGCCAGCAGCGCACGCATCACATGGCCGGTGAAATCGTTGTAGAACGGCTGGGCCACGGTCTTGCCCTTCAGGTCGGCGAAGGAATTCAGCCGCGCGCCGGTCGAAAACAGACCGCAATGGCCATCGGTCACAACGTTGACCAGACGGATCGGGAAGCCGCGGTTATAAAGGCTGGCCCCGGATTGCGTCGGGATGATCGCGACCTCGACCTTGCCCGAGGACAGATTGGCGCGCAGTTCGTCGCCGGTGTTCCAAAGGCTGAAATCGACCTCTTTCGCGATGTCGTCAAAGGCGCCGGTTGCCACGGCCTGCGACATGACGATCGACGGGCCGGACGGCGGGCTTTGCAGAACAAGGCGGTCAAGTTTTGCACCACCGGCGCGCGCCAGCGACGGGGCGGCAAGAATCGCGCCACCAGCGGCAAGGAAGGTGCGGCGTGAAAGGGGGAGAGTCGGCATGATGTGTCCAGTTCAGTCGATGTGTCCCGGCTCTCGTAGCGATCTGTCGGGGGACGCAACATGATTCAGATCAAACATTCCAGCACTGGAAGGTTGGTCTTTTGCAAGCAGCTTGCATTCACATTCAAAAAACAATATGCGTTTTGGCAGCCGGCATGTCAAACCCAAAAACCCGAAGAGTCCCGGGCTTTCATTGACCTGCAAGTCTAAAACGGATGCAATGATGCACAGACGACCCCGGTCGGGGGCGACTCAACGCAAGAACAATCAAGGCGAGGGCCAGATGCGTTCAGCACTTTTCTCTATTTTTCTGCTGGCGGCAGGAACCGCCGCGACCGCTGCCACGATCGAGGTGGCGCCACAGACCGTGACAGAATGGAAATCGGTATACGGCCAGGTCGAAACCCGCGACTTGATCCCGGCGCGAGCCCGGATCGCCGGTACCGTGATCGCGCTTGACGTGACCGAGGGGGACCAGGTCATGGCCGGACAGCGCATCGCCGTGATCGAAGACGACAAGCTGAATTTCCAGATCGATGCCCTCGATGCCCAGCTGGAAGCGTTGCAGGCGCAGCTGAACACCGCGCGGTCCGATCTTGCCCGTGGTGAGGTGCTGATCGAACGGGGCGTGATCACCAACCAGCGGCTGGAACAGTTGCAGACGGCGGTCAACGTGCTGGATGGCCAGATCTCGTCGTTGCAGGCCGAAAAGCTGGTGGCCGAACAGCGCATCACCGAAGGCGAGGTGCTGGCCCCGGACGATGGCATCGTCCTGTCGGTGCCGGTGTCGCGCGGCTCGGTCCTGAACCCGGGCGAAGCGCTCGCCCAGATCGGTGGCGGTGGCGCCTATCTGCGCCTTGCCGTGCCTGAACGCCACGCCCGTGACCTGTCCGAAGGCGACACGATCGAGATCGACACCGGTACCGGCGTGCTGGAAGGGACGCTGGTAAAGATCTATCCGCAGATCGAAGGCGGTCGCGTGCAGGCCGATGTCGAGGTCGACGGGCTGGACGCGCGCTTTGTCGGATTGCGGATGCCCGTGCGCCTGCCGGTCGGCGAACGCCAGGCGATCCTTGTGCCGCAAGCCGTGCTCAGCCACATCGGCGGGCTTGATTTCATCACGGTCGAGGCCACCGGCGGCCCGATCGAGCGGGTCGTGGTTCCCGGCGGCGTGGTGCGCGTGAATGGTGAAACCTATCGCGAAATCCTCAGCGGTCTGGCCGCGGGCGACGTGGTGGTGACCGATCATGAGTGACGACCAGAAAGACAAGTCCGGCGGACTTGGGATCGCGGGGAACCTGACCCGCGCCTTCATCTCTTCGCCCCTGACACCGCTGTTCCTGATCGCGTCCTTCGCGGTCGGCCTGCTGGCCCTGGTCAGCCTGCCGCGCGAGGAAGAACCGCAGATTTCCGTGCCGCTGGTCGATATCCACGTCATGGCCGACGGTCTGCGCGCCGAAGACGCGCTGAAACTGGTGACCGAACCGCTGGAAACCATTGCCAAGGGCATCGACCAGGTCGAACACGTCTATTCCGATACGCGGGATGACCGGGTGATGGTCACCGCCCGGTTCGAGGTCGGCGTGTCTGCCGATACCGCGATCCTGCGGGTGCGGGACAAGATCCTGTCGAACCTTGACCGAATCCCGGTCGGCATTCCCGAACCGCTGGTGGTCGGGCGCGGCATCAACGACGTGGCCATCGTTGCGCTGACTTTCAGCGCCAAGGAAGGCCAGGACGAGATCACCGCCGCAGACCTGACCCGCGTCGCCAAAGAGGTCGAGGTGCGCCTTGCCCGGATCGACGACGTGGGCCTGACCTATGTCATCGGTGGCACGCAAGAGGCGCTGCGGATTTCTCCGGACCCGCAGAAACTGTCGCTGTACGGCGTGACGCTGCAACAGCTGGGCACCAAGGTGCAGGGCGCCAACAGCGCCGCGCCCGCCGGCACCGTGCGCGATGGCGGCCAGCAAGTTGGCCTGCTTCTGGGCGATACGCTGTCGACCCCGGAACAGATCGGCGCGCTGGAACTGACCGCGCGCGACGGGCGCACCGTCTATGTCCGCGACGTGGCCGATGTGGGTTTTGTCACCGACCTGGATGAATACCACGTGGCAACGATCCAGCGTTCCGGCGCAAACGATATCATCCGCCGCCCGGCAGTCACGCTGGCCATCGCCAAGCGCGCGGGCGCCAACGCGGTGACCGTGGCCGAACGCATCCTGCACCAGGTCGAGGTCATGGAAGGGGACCTGATCCCCGACAGTATCGAGGTCGAGGTCACCCGGGACTACGGTGAAACCGCGGATGAAAAGGCCAACGAACTGCTGTTCCACCTGGGCCTGGCAACCGTGTCCATCGTGGCGCTGGTGCTGCTGACCATCGGCTGGCGCGAGGCCATCGTGGTTGCCATCGTGATCCCGGTGACGATCCTGCTGACGTTGTTTGCCGCGAACCTGATGGGTTACACGCTGAACAGGGTGTCGCTGTTCGCGCTGATCTTCTCGATCGGGATCCTGGTCGATGACGCCATCGTGGTGATCGAAAACATCGCTCGGCACTGGGGTATGAAACGGCACGGGTCGAACCGGATCGGCGCGGCGATTGCCGCGGTGGCAGAGGTCGGCAACCCGACCATCGTTGCGACCCTCACGGTGGTTGTTGCGCTGTTGCCAATGCTGTTCGTCAGCGGGCTGATGGGCCCCTACATGAGCCCGATCCCCGCCAACGCGTCGGCGGCGATGATCTTTTCCTTCTTTGTGGCGGTGATGATCACCCCATGGCTGATGATCAAGATCGCAGGTCGCGCGCAGTTGCATCACGAAGATGACCACGGCACCCCCGGCGGGCGCATGGGCAAGATGTATGCCGCCATCGCGCGGCCGCTGCTGAAACGCAAATCGGTCAGCGCCCTGTTCCTGCTGATCGTCGTTGTGGCGTCTTTCGGTTCTCTGGGTGCGCTGTATACCAAGGACGTAACGGTCAAGCTGCTGCCTTTTGACAACAAGTCGGAACTCAGCATCGTGATCGACCTGCCCGAAGGGTCCAGCGTCGAAGCGACCGATGGCGTCGCACAACAGGCCGCCCGCGTTGCCATGGGACTGGAAGAGGTGATTTCGGCCCAAACCCACGCGGGCACATCGTCGCCCTTCAATTTCAATGGTCTGGTGCGGCACTACTACCTGCGGCAAAACCCGGAAATGGGCGATGTGCAGCTGAACCTGGAGGCGAAGCAGGACCGCGATCGCACCAGCCACGAAATCGCGCTGGAGCTGCGCGAAAAGCTGCTTGAGCTGAAAGTGCCCGCGGGCACCAGCATCAAGGTGGTTGAACCGCCGCCCGGACCGCCCGTGATCTCGACTCTGCTGGCCGAGATCTATGGCCCCGACCCGGAAACCCGGCGCGAGGTCGCGACCAAGGTGCGCGCGGCCTTTGAAGAGGTGCCTTTCGTTGTCGACGTGGACGACAGCTTCGGCGTTCAGCCTCCGCGCATGCGGGCGGTGCTGAAACCTTCGGACCTGGATTTCTATCGCGTGCAGGAATCCGACGCGCTGGACACCTTGCGGTATCTGAACGGCACCTTCACCGTGGGCTATTCCCACCGCGGCGATGGCCGCCGTCCGATCCCCATCATTCTGGGCCGGGACAAATCGGCGCGGGTGATGGACGCCGAAACGCTGTCCACGCCGGTTCCGGCCAACGCCCTGCCCGGCGGGCGCGGCGTGGTCGAACTGGGCGACGTGATCGACATCGTCAAGGAAGAGGCGTCTTACCCGATCTTCCGGCACAACGGTTACGACGTGATCATGGTCACTGGCGAACTGGCAGGCGCGTTCGAGGCCCCGCTTTACGGCATGCTCGATGTGGCCCAACGGCTGGATCAGATGGATTGGGCCGAAGGCACCAAGCCGATCATCAGCTACAACGGCCAGCCCGACAACACCGACACGCCGGTGCTGTTGTGGGATGGCGAGTGGGAGGTCACCTGGGTCACGTTCCGTGACATGGGGGCGGCCTTTGGCGTCGCGCTGCTGGGGATCTATATCCTTGTCGTGGCGCAATTCGGCAGTTTCCGCCTGCCGCTGGTGATCCTGACCCCGGTGCCGCTGACCTTCCTCGGTATCATGATCGGGCATTGGCTGTTCGGGGCACCGTTCTCGGCCACGTCGATGATCGGGTTCATCGCGTTGGCGGGGATCATCGTGCGGAACTCGATTCTGCTGGTCGATTTCATCCGCCACGCAGACCCCGATCAGAAAGTGACCGTCGATATCCTGGTTGCCGCCGGGGCAACCCGTTTCAAGCCGATCCTGCTGACCGCAATCGCGGCGATGATCGGTGCGGCGGTGATCCTGGCCGACCCGATTTTCCAGGGCCTGGCGATTTCGCTGCTGTTCGGGCTGCTGTCGTCCACCGCGCTGACGGTTCTGGTGATCCCGGCGATCTATCGCATCTTCAAGATGTAAGAACCGCCAGCAATGACATGCAAAAGCCCGCCCCACTGGCGGGCTTTTGTCGTTTCCCAGGTAAGGTTTTCGGTAACTTGGCAGGTGTGCCGGCACGGTCTAGTGGATTGAATCCAACATTTGGAACCCTCGATTTCTTGCGGCGATGATGTCGTTGGGGTCTGCCCGCCAAACGA
>NZ_JAYLLH010000007.1:0-161944 GCF_035818635.1 Mesobacterium hydrothermale
TTGGCGGGCAGACCCCAACGACATCATCGCCGCAAGAAATCGAGGGTTCCAAATGTTGGATTCAATCCACTAGCGCCTTTGGAGCCAGCCCAAGCGCCGGGTCGGTCGTGTCCCGCACCCGCCCACTTCTGCCGATGGTTGGGCCGTGGTCGATCCGCCATAAAGGCAATTTAATTCAGGGGCTTGAGATTGGTAATTTGTACACTTCCTTTTTTCTTGACCGCGTTTGGTAAGTATAGCTATTAATCTGTCATCAGGGATCAGCGGGAGCAGGGGACCCAGCATGCAGTATTACAAGGATGGCTTTCGTGGCGGGAACCCGGACATCAAGACCGCAGCCCCCAACCGACGTGACCGCAGCCCCAACGCGCCCCTGCCGGAAAAGGTTGATGTGCTGATCGTCGGCACTGGCCCTGCGGGCCTGTGCCTGGCCGCGCAACTTGCCCAGTTCCCCGAAATCGACACGATGATCGTCGAGGCCAGCCCCTGCAACATCGTCAAGGGCAAGGCCGACGGCATCAACACCCGGACGATGGAAATGTTCCAGGCCTTCGGATTTGCAGACAAGATCAAGCGCGAAACCTATTGGGTGAACCAGACCAATTTCTGGATGCCGGACCCGGAAAACCCCGCCGCGATCAAGCGCGTGGGCCGGGTGCAGGATGTGGCCGACGACAGCTCGGAAATGCCGCACATCCTGATCAACCAGGCGCGCCTGCACGAACTGTTCCTTGAAGTCATGCGCAATGCGCCGTCGCGGCTGGAGCCCGACTACAGCTGGGGCCTGAAGGACCTGAGCGTTGACCCCGATACCGACGATCACCCGGTGACCGTGACGCTGGAAGACACAGGTGTGAACTGGGGCGAAACCCGCACCGTGCGGGCGAACTATGTCGTCGGATGCGACGGCGCTCGGTCGAAGGTGCGCAGCGCCATCGGCGGCAAGCTGGAAGGCGACGCCGCGCACCAGGCCTGGGGCGTGATGGATATCCTTGCCAACACCGATTTCCCGGATGTGCGGCAGAAATGCCTGATCACCTCGGCCAGCGAAGGCAACGTGCTGATCCTGCCGCGCGAAGGCGGCTACCTGTTTCGCATGTATGTCGAACTGGATAAGCTGAACGAGGATGAGCGCGTCGCCCAGCGGAACCTGACCCAGGATCACATGATCGCCGCCGCGAACCGGATCATGGCGCCCTATACCATTGACGTGAAAGAGGTTGTCTGGTGGTCGATCTACGAGATCGGGCACCGGATTTCCGACAAGTTCGATGATGTGCCGGACGACAAGCGCGCCACCCGCACCCCGCGCGTGTTCACCGCCGGCGACGCCTGCCACACCCACAGCCCGAAGGCCGGGCAGGGCATGAACGTGTCGATGCAGGACACGTTCAACCTGGGCTGGAAGCTGGCCCATGTGTTGCAGGGGCGCGCCGATGCGGCGCCACTGCATTCCTATTCCGGCGAACGCCTGCTGGAAGCCAAACGCCTTGTGGAAACGGACCATGAATGGGCGCGCATCATGTCGGCCCCCGCGACGCAGGACGAACGCGACGGCAAGGTCGAACCGCGCTTCATCCGCGCCTTCAAGGAAAACCTGGAATTCACCGGCGGACTCGCGGTGAAATATGACCGAAGCGCCCTGACCGCCGCGCCGACCTACCAGGCACTTGCCAGCGGCCAGGAAATCGGCCGCCGCTTTCATTCGGCGCCGGTGGTCCGGCTTGCCGATGCCAAGCAGATGCAACTGGGCCATGTGGCCGAAGCCGACGGGCGCTGGCGCATCTATGCCTTTGCCGGCCAGAACGACGGTTCGGATGCCGGATCGGCCATTCACAAGTTGGCGGACTGGCTGGAAACCGACCCGGCCTCGCCGGTGGTCAGGCACACCCGCAAGGTCGAGGATATCGACGCCATCATCGACGTCCGCGCTGTGTTTCAGCAGACCTTTGACCAACTGGCTTACGAAGACATGCCGTCGCTGCTGAGGCCGAAGACCGGACAACTTGGGCTGATCGACTTCGAAAAGGTCTTCTGCGTCGATCACAAGGGCCTTGGCGATATCTTTGACATGCGCGGGATCGACCGCGATCGGGGCTGCATGATCGTCGTGCGCCCGGATCAATATATCGCCAACGTACTGCCGCTGGACGCCTATGGCGACCTGTCGGCATTCTTCACCGGGGTCCTTCTGCCCGCAACCTGAGCTGTACCGCCCCAACGCCCGCGAAAGCCCCGGTACCCGTCGGGGCTTTTGTCGTTGCTTGTCTTGCAGGCCACCGCGCCACAGGCCGCTGCAGGGCGGGTCAGCGTTGCAGCCCCATCACGCCACCAGCGCCAGCAGGGCGCGCGATGGCGTGCCCGTCACCGGCAGACCTTTGGCACGCTGGAAGGCGCGAATGGCGGCTTCGGTTTTCTTGCCAAACACGCCGTCGGGGTCGCCCGCGTCGAACCCCGCCGCGTTCAGGCCCCGTTGCAGCGCCTTGCGGTCGTCGATCGTCAGCCCATGGACATCGGGCGGGAACCCTGCCGCCAGCCCCGGCGCACCGGACAGCCGGTCGGACAGGTGGCCGACACCCAGGGCGTATTTCTCGGAATTGTTGTAGCGCAGGATGGTGCTGAAATTGCGGAACACCAGGAACGCGGGGCCGTCCGCGCCCGATGGCAGCAACACCGAGGCCGGGCCATGGTCGGGCAGGGCGCCGCCCCGCGCAGGCCGCACCCCGGCCGCGGCCCAGTCCGCCACACTGCGCGTGGTGCCGCGCCCGGTGGGAAGATCGGCGCTGGCCAGCCGCACCTCCAGCCCCCAGCCCTGTCCGCGCCGCCAGCCCGATTTCGACAGGTAGTTGCCGACAGAGGCCAGCGCGTCGGTGGGATCGGCCGACCAGATATCGCGGTGACCGTCGCCGCGAAAATCGACGGCATAGGCTTCGAATGTGGTGGGAATGAACTGCGTATGGCCCATCGCGCCCGCCCAGCTGCCGGTCATGCGGTTGGCGGGGATATCGCCGTTCTGAAGGATGCGCAGCGCCGCCATCAGCTGGCGCTCGAAAAACGCCCCGCGCCGCCCGTCATAGGCCAGCGTCGACGTGGCCGACACCACCGGGATATCGCCCATCCGGGTGCCGAACTGGCTTTCCAGCCCCCAGACCGCGGCGACGATTTCGGCAGGCACGCCATAGCGGTCCTCGACCTGCGCCAGCAGCGCGCGGTGCCGGGCAAAAGCGGCGCGCCCCAGGCTGACCTTGGCCTCGGACGCGGTGATCGCAAGGTAGTCTTCCAACGTCCGGGTGAATTCGGTCTGGTTGCGGTCGCGCTCGACCACGCCGGGCAGGAACCCGGTGCCGCGAAAGGCTGCGTTCAGCGTCTGCACGGTGATCCCGCGCGCCTGGGCCCGATTGCGAAAGGCGGCGACCCAGGCGTCATAGCCGGGGTTTCGCTGTGGCCGCAGCCCGGGATCGACGACCGGGGCGCGTGGGGCAGGGGCGGTGACCCCACCGCCGCAACCCGCCAACAGCGCGGTTGCCCCACCTGCCAAGATCCAACGTCGCGAATATGTCATCTGCCTGCCCTGTCTTGTTTGTCCTTACCCAAGCAATAGCAGACCCGGTGGTCAATTGTCCGGTGGGATCAGGCCCAGCCCGCGCAGATAAACGCCGATCCCGGTTTCGAGAAGTTCCTCGGGCGGAAATGGGCTGACCGAGCCTGGGCTGTTGCGCGCGAAAAGTTCCACGACCCCGTGGCTCATCGCCCAGATATGGGCGGAAAACATCGCGGCGGGGGGGCGTTTTTCCGGGGGTATGTGTTTCGACAGGTCGCTGGCCGCCCGTTCCAGAACGTCGCGCGCACGCTGTGCCACGATGGCCAGGTCAGGGTTGCGGTTCACGCTGATCCCGCTTTCGAACATCGCGATGTAATGGCCGGGATACTTGCGCGCAAAAGCCAGGTAGGCCCGTCCCGTCGCCTCGAACGCGGCCAGCGCCGAAGGCTGGCCCGAGTCGTAGGCAAATTGCATGACGTCGGCAAAAACTTCGTACCCCTGCCGCGCCGCTTCTGCGATCAGGTCCTCGCGCCCGGCGAAATGGCGATAGACGGCGGCGGGCGTCACGCCTGCCTGTTTCGCCGCCTCGGACAGGGTGAACCCGGTCGGCCCCTTTTCGCGGATCAGCTCCAGCGCCGCTTCGACCAGCGCCTGCCGCAGGTTGCCGTGGTGATAGCCGCGTTTCGCCATCAGGCGTCCCAGATGTCCGGCCCGCCGCAGACCGTTTCGTCGATCTGGCCGATCGCCTTGACCGATTTGCGGTTGTAGGGCAGCGCGTGCAGCACGGTGCGGATCGCATTCAGGCGTGCCCGGCGCTTGTCATCGGACCGGATGATCGTCCAGGGGGCATGGGGCGTGTGGCTGCGGGACAGGGTTTCCTGAATCGCGGCGGAGTAGTCATCCCACTTCTTCAGCCCCTCGACGTCGATCCAGGACAGTTTCCACTGTTTCAGCGGATCCTGTTCGCGGTCGATGAACCGGCGCAACTGTTCGGAACGGCCGACGTTCAGCCAGAACTTGAACAGGTAAATGCCCTCATCCACCAACATTTTTTCGAACTCTGGCGCCTGGTGAAAGAAGTGTTCGCGCTGGTCGTCGGTGCAGAAACCAAAAACCTTTTCCACGACGCCCCGGTTGTACCAGCTGCGGTCAAAGAACACGATTTCCCCGCCGGCGGGCAAATGGTCGATGTAGCGCTGGAAATACCATTGCGTCGCCTCGATGTCCGAGGGCTTGGGCAGCGCCACGACGCGTGCGCCGCGTGGGTTCAGGTTTTCACGGAAGCGCTTGATTGTGCCGCCTTTTCCGGCCGCGTCGCGGCCTTCGAACACCATTGCCACGCGGGCGCCGGTTTCCTTGGCCCAGGCCTGCATCTTGACCAGTTCGATCTGCAGTTTCGTCAGGTCCTTTTCATAGGCCTTGCGCGGCATCCGTTCGGAATGCGGATAGTCGGCGTTCAGGATGTCATCCTTGTCGCCCCGCTTGATCGCGTTGCGGATGTCATTGGGGGCGGTGTCATTGAAAAAGGCGCTGATGGCGCCGTCAAAAGGAAGCTCGGTCATGTCGGTCTCTGGCTGCTCTTGCCCGTCAATATGGGATGTTAAGGGGCTTAACGCAAACGGTTCGAAACGCTTTGGCGTGCGGGGCTTAGCGCAAACCGGCCCGGGCAGCGGCCCGGTCGATCGCGGCGTCGACCTGCGGGATGGCGACGTGCTGCGGGCAGTGGCCGATGCCATCCAGCACCGTCAGCACCGATCCGGGGATGATCCGGGACAAGGGTTCGGAATGGATGTGCAGCCCGACGATGGTGTCGGCATCGCCGTGCAGGATTTCGGTCGGGACCGAAATGCCTTCGTAGCCCGGGCGCAATTTTATCACTTCTTCCAAAAGGTTGGCACGTTGCAGCGCGTTTGCGCGCATCGACACCCGGCGCAGGGTCAGCCCCGCGCCGATGTAGTCGTGATACCCGTCCGGGGCGGGTTGCGGCAAAAAGGTTTCGTCGATGGCGCTTTCCACCACCCGGTCTGGCACCCAGGCCGTCAGCAGCGGGATCACCACCGGCCCCAGAACAGGGTTCGAGGTGATGCGGTAATAGGTCGGCAGCGACCCGTCCCAAGGCATCGAGGCGGCGGCCAGAAGCACCAGCGCCGACAGGTCGTCGGGGTGGTTCACAGCCCAGGCCAGCGCGACCGAACCGCCATAAGATTGTCCCAAAACAATGGGTTGCGTGACACCGACCTGTCGGGACGCCTTGACCAGAAGGTCGGCCTGCTGGGTGATGGTGGCACCGGTCTTGTTGATGCGGTCGGTGTAGCCGAGGCCGGGGCGGTCGAACACCGTGACACGATAGCGGCTGGCAAGGCGGTCGACGGTGTCGAAGGTCCAGTCGCGCAGGTTGCCCGATGCGCCGTGGATCAGGACAAGGTCCGGCCCGGTGCCTTTCTGAACATAGTGCACGCGGTGGCCGTCGATGGTGACGAAATCGCCCAGGGGCGGGTGGGTTTCCTCTGCGTTCGCTTCGTGTTTCGAGGCTTTCCAAAGAGTTAGCGCCCAGAACCCGCTCAGGAGAAGGACAAGGAACACCATGCGGATCATGACCTTTGCCCGGTGGTCAGGGCGCGGGGTGCGGCTTTGGCGACGGCGATGGCAAGTAGGGTGCGGTGAAACATGGCGCTTTGGGTACATCGGTTAACCGCAATATGGGGCGCGGAGCGGGGGAAGGCAAACCGACCGCGCGAATCGCGGGTAACAGTTTGAGGAGGCGGGACTTTGTGGGGGGCACACTGCATGCACAACCGATGCACATTCCATGCGCATCGGGATGCGCCGGGGCCGGGTTAACACGGCGCGCGGCGGTTGGGCGGCAGAGGTTGCGGGCAGCGACCCCGGACACGTCCGGGGGCGTCAGGCGCGCCAGTCGGTCGAACTGATCCCGATCTGGCCGATGTCGTAGGGGGTGGTCAGGTAGATTTCCTGCACCCAGTTCCCATAGAGCAGGTGGGCGTGGCTGCGCCAGCGGTTCTGCGGCGGCTTCGACGGGTCGTCGTCGGGATAGTAATTCGCAGGCACGTTGATCGGCTTTCCGGCGGCCACGTCGCGGTCGTATTCTTCTTTCAGCGTGCCACTGTCATATTCGAAGTGGTTGAAGATATAGAGCGCGCGATGGGCCGGATCCTCGACCAGGCAGGGGCCGGTTTCGGCGCTGTCGATCAGGATCGGCAGGCCGGCGGCTTCGATTTCTGCGCGCTTCAGTTCGGTCCAGCGGCTGACCGGGATCACCATGTCATCGGAAAACCCGCGCAGATAGGGCGAGGCGGGCGCAAGGTTCTGGTGCCGCACGCAGCCGAAAGCCTTGTGATCCAGCAGGTATTTGTTGACCCCGTGGAAATGGTGGATCATCGCCATCCCGCCCCAGCAGACGCCGAAGGTGGAATGCACATGGCTTTGGGTCCAGTCGAAGATCCGGGTGAGTTCGTCCCAATAGGTCACGTCCTCGTAAGGCAGGTGTTCGATCGGGGCGCCAGTGATGATCAGGCCGTCGAATTTCTCGCCCGTGGCCTCGACGTCGGCCCAGGGACGATAGAATTCTTCCATGTGTTCAGCAGCGGTGTTGCGGGTCTCGTGCTCGGTCATGCGGATGAGCGAGAATTCGATCTGCAACGGCGTCGCGCCGATCAGCCGGGCAAACTGGTTTTCGGTCTGGATCTTCTTGGGCATCAGGTTCAGCAAGCCGATGCGCAGCGGTCGGATGTCCTGATGGGCGGCCGCGTCCTCGTCCATGACCATGACGCCTTCGCGCGAGAGCACGTTGTAGGCGGGCAGGTTCGAGGGCAGTTTGATGGGCATCCGTCAGGTCCTTTGGGTTGTCCGTCGGGCCCCGGTGCCGGGGCCGTCGGTTCAGGTCTGTCGATCTAGGCCGGTTTTCCGGCACTCTCAAGGGTGCGGGCGATCAGGTCGGTAAAGCTGTCGGCATCTTCGACCTGCGCCATATCGCTGGCGTCCACCGTGATGCCCCAGGCGCGGGCCATGGCCGCGTAGCGCGGCTGGCGGTGGGCCAGCGCCTGGGCATAGGTCCAGCGGATGAAGGCATCCGGGTCCACCTGATCGGGCGCCTGGCCTGTTTCCGACAGGTAGTCGGCCCAGACACGCGACAGGAATTCCGGCTGGTAGGCCATCGGCTTGGGCGCCTTGTCGAAGCGGCGGATCAGTTCTTCTGTGTGGTCGTCGGCGCCGCGGATCCAGACCATCAGGGCGGCTTGGCTCAGCGCGCTCAGGATCGGGTCTTGCGGGTTGTGCGGGTCGACCCATTCGCAGATCGAACCGCCGGTGTCGCAGATGAAATGCGGATAGCCATAGACCCGTTCGGCGCGGCGGATGAAATGGTCGGTGTCCAGCAGCGCCTGTTCCTCGGCCCGTTTGAACTGGGCCTGACGGCGGGTGTATTCGTCGATCGGCAGCCCGCCCCTGGCCGTGTCGCCCGGTTTGCCCAGGTACGTTGAGACGGCCGTCAGGTCGTGGGTGTGCACGTTGGGCGCTATATAGATCGCGTCGTGCAACAGCATTTCGCGCAGGTAGGGATGGTCCATCGCGGCAGCAAGGCAACTGTCGACGATGTATTCGCCCATGTAGCGGGTGCCGATGCGGTAGTCGATGGAATAGTGAAACCAGTCCCCGGTGTCGCGCAGCGTAGTCGAGACATGGGTCTTGCCCAGCCCCGACATGGCGAACAGGACAACCCGTTTGTGCGGCGCGTCGCGCCAGTCCTGGGCAGATTGGTACAGCATCGTCGGGGCCTTGGTCCTTGGGGCGGTTCTTTGGCTTGGTAAGCTGCCCTGCGGGCCACGTCAAACCCGCTGTCTGCGGCGCAAAAGCCGCCCGTCCAGCACCGCCAACCCCAGGGCCAGCAGGGCAAAGCCGGCATAGGCTTGCGGCGGCAGGGTCTCATTGCGCAGCCACGCGCCAAGTGCGATGGCAACCGGCGGGATCATCAGCGTGACCAGCAACAGGTTGCCCGACCCGGCGGCGGCCAGAACGCGGTAATACAGCAGGTAGGCCAGCGCGGTGGCGATCAGCGCGTAGTACAGGACGGCGGCCCAGGTCGCGGGGTGCAGGACAAGGGGCGGCGGCCCTTCGGCCCAGAGGCTGACAGGGATCATCATCACGCTTGAGCAGGTCAGCATCCCGGTCGCGGCCATGACCGGCGACACGCCTTTCAGGAAATGCCGCGCCCACGCCCCCGCCAGCGCATAGCAGAAGGTGGCGGCAATCGCGCCCAGCTGCGCCAGCGACGTCAGATCAAGCCGCAGCAACGCGGCAGGGCCGATGGCGGTCAGCACGCCCGCGAAGCCGATGGCCACGCCAAGCGCGCGCCGCGCGGTCAGGCGTTCGTCGGCAAAGACCAGGGCCGCCACCAGCACGCCGAAGATTGCCGTGGTGGCGTTGAAGATCGCCGTCAGGCCAGAGGGGATGAACTGCTGCCCCCAGGAATAGAGCGAGAAGGGGATCGCGTTGTTCAGCAGGCCCATCACCGCGAAGGCCCCCCAGGTCCGCAGCCCGCGGGGGACGTGCTGACCACGGAACAGCACAACTGCCCAGAGGACCGCGCAAGCCAGGCTGACGCGCAGCGCCACGATGGTCAGCGGGCCCAGTTCGTCCAGCGCCACGAGGTTGGACAGGAACGATCCGCCCCAAAGCAAGGCCAGCAGCGTCAGTTCGAACCAGGTGCGGGGGGAGAGGGCGGTTTGTGTCATGGTGGCGGTCTAGGCGCTTTGCCGGGGCGGCGCGATCCGGTTCCTGCGCATCCCTTGCGCCGGGCGCAAAGAAAAACGCCCGGGCGTTCCGGCCCGGGCGTTTGTCCGTCGCAAGGAAGCGATCAGAACTTGAAGGCGATCTTCATGCCGACGCCCAGGGCGTGGTTGTCGGTGAAATCGGCGCGGGCCACGTCGGGCGTACCGGTTTCAGGCTTGGCATCGCCGAGCCAGGCATAGCTGACGCCGCCCGACAGGGTGACGTTTTCGTTGATGCTGTACGCGCCACCGATGGTGAGCGTGGTGTTGCCGTTGGTCGGCGCCAGCGGCGAAACCAGATCGTTGCCGGCAGCTTCGTAGGACACGCTGACCAGGCCCGAGAACTTTTCGTTGAAGCGACGGCCAACGCCCAGCTTGTAGGTCGTGGTATCGTCAAGGTCGATCAGGCCGCCACCGGTGACGGTGACGAAGTTGGTCGGATCGACGCGGAACTGCGAATGCTTGACGCGCCGGATCGAGCCGAACACCAGCGTGTTGGCGGCGACGCCGCTTTGGAATTCGAGGTTCCAGCTTTCGGGGGTCTTGACCTTGGTGGTCGAGGTGCCGTTCAGCAGCGGCAGCGCCGGGATCGGGCCGGCGCCATCGGGGTCGACCAGCGGGCCGGATTCGGTGGTGGCCATGCTGTGTTCGATTGCCGAGTTGTAGGTCAGCGCAACACGCAGGGCGATTTCCGGCTTTTCATAGGCCGCACCCACGACATAGCCGGTGGCCGAGGCCTGATCCAGCGTAACCTTGTAGCCGCTGACCGCGCCATAGGCCGCGCCGGTCAGGGTGATGTCGCCTTCGGCCTTCTGGTGGCGGAAGCCGCCGAAAACGCTGAACGACGGGTTGACCTGGTACTTCAGCAGCGCGGTGATGGCCGAGGTCGAGGCCGTCGCCATCGTGCCGCCCAGCATCGGGTTGGTCGGGTCATATGCCACGTCCGCGCCCCAGGGCTTGTCGAAGATCAGCGCGAAGGCCATCTTCTCGCCCATGTCGAGCTTGATCGCGGCGCTGGGCAGGGTGTAATCGTCGGCGACGTTGCCGATGCCAACCGCAGGCAGCACAGGCGGCACGGCGCGGCTGGTGCCGCTGACGCTTGGGGTGACGCTGCCGAAGGACAGTTCGGCGTGGTTGCCCTTTTCGTACAGGACCAGTGCCGACTGGGTGGTGCGTTCGATCCCGCCGGCCTGCGCAAGACCTGCGCACATTGCCAGGGCAGACGCCCCGAACAGAATACGTTTCATGTTCCTCATCCCTTAAGGTGCCGGGGGAGTGAGCCCCGAAAATCTCCTCTGGTGGGACGCTAACGACGGGTATGGCGCACGGTCAATCTTTGACGATACGTCAGCTTACGTGCACGGGGCGCAACGTCACGTTTTCGTCACAGTGCGGGTTTCCGCCCGGAGGTTGTAATAGTTGGCACCAAAGATGACGGCCGCGCCCAGCAGGACCAAGGGATCCAGCGCCTCGCCGTAAACCAGCGCGCCGACGATGGCGATCACCGGCAGGCGGACGAAATCGATCGGCATCACCACGGTGGCCGAAGCCAGACCCAGTGCCGTCGTCAGACAGAAATGCGCCACCAGCCCGGCGACGGCGATGACGACAATCCATGGCAGGTTCGTGGAGTTGGGCAGGGCGATGTCGCCGTCGATCCCGGCGCAGACCAGGCCGAAGACCGATTGCATGACCGTCAGCCAGAACAGGATACAGGTGATGGTTTCGGTGCGCGTCAGCCGACGCGTGAACACCGCAGACCCGGCAAAGCCGATGGCCGCCAGCGCCGCCGTCAGCAGGCCGATGTGGAAGGTTTCCGGGCTGGGCCGGGTGACAATCAGGATACCGATGAATCCCAGCACCGCGGCCAAAGCCCGGCTGGCTGTCAGCCGTTCACCAAGGATCAGCGGCGACAGCAGGATCACCCACAGTGGAGACGTGAATTCCAGCGCGAAAACCTGTGCCAGTGGCACCACCGTGATCGAGTAAAACCAAAGGTTCTGCCCGGCGAAGTGGCTGATGTTGCGCAGGGTGTGCAAACCCATCTTGCGCATGGCGATCTGGTTGCGGGTGCCGGCAAGGCTGGACACCAGCAGCACAAGTCCCACGCCGATCAGGCTGCGGTACATCATGATCTCGAACGTGTCGAGATCGAGGCTGACCGCACGCCCGGCCACTGCCATCGAGGTGAAGGACACGATGGCCCCGGTCATCCAGAGCGCGGCCTTGAGGGTCTGGTTCACGCTGCCCCCTTGCCATGACGAAGGACGGCTGCCGTAGGACGGACAACAGGGGAAAACACTGTGGGATCAGGCCGGTGCGACATGGCGGCATCTGTCCCGAAGCAGAGGTGTTTGGCAAGGATTGTTTGGCACCGGCGCGGCATTGGATTTGCGCGACGTTGGGGCTATAGCGGGTCGGGGCCTGCACGGGCCGCGACGTTGGAAGGACCGCGATGGATTTTCTTTACCCGTTGACACGCTGGCAGCGCAAACGCCGCAAACGCAAGGAAAGACTGGCGCGCGACACCGCGTTCCAACAGCTGCTTGACCGGGACGGCCTGACGCCGGTCGAGGTGCTGGCCGATGTGCTGCCGGGGCTGGAGCCGATGGCAACCGGTTTCGACCTGGTTCGGATCGGCGGCGCACGGGACGGCGGGTACCTGCTGCCCGACGATCTTGACGGGCTGGCGGCGTCATTTTCGCCGGGGGTGAACGTGATGGTCGATTTCGACCTGGACATGGCGGCGCGCGGCGTTCCGGTGTTCATGGCGGACGCGTCGGTGGACGGGCCGCCGGTGCAGAACCCGTTGTTCGATTTCGAGAAACTGTTCCTGGGGCCGGAAACCCGCCCGGGGTTCATCACGCTGGATGATTGGGTGGCCGGGAAAGCGCCGGCACAGGGCGACCTGCTGTTGCAAATCGACATCGAAGGGGCGGAATGGGACGTGCTGGATACGGTCAGCGATGCGGTGCTGAACCGGTTCCGGATCATCGCGCTGGAGGTACACGATTTCCACGAGGTGTTCCGCGACGGCGCTGCGGCGCAGAAGTTGCGCGTGCTGAAACGGCTGGGGCGCGATTTCGTGGTGGCCCATGTCCATATCAACAACTGCGACGCGCCGATGAGCCTTGGCCGTCTGAGCGTGCCGCCGACATTCGAGATCACTTATCTGCGGCGTGACCGGGTCACGGATCTGCGCCCCGCCGCGCCGTTGCCGCATCCGCTGGACACACCCAACGACCGGCGAAACGTCGATTTCGTGATGCCGCCGGTCTGGCGCGATTTCCGGATGTAGGGCCGGTCAACCGGTGCCTGACCGGCGTGGCGCGTGGTGCGGCCCGCGAACGGGCCGCCACGGTCAGAATGCCGTCACGCCGGGGCGCGGGGTCATTCCAGTTCGATCGTGCCCGGCGGTTTCGACGTGCAGTCATAGAACACGCGGTTCACGCCCTTGACCTCGTTAATGATCCGGGTCGATGTCTCGCTGAGGAAGTCGTGGGTGAACGGATAGTAATCCGCGGTCATCCCGTCGACCGAGGTCACGGCCCTCAGCGCCAGCGCATAGTCATAGGTGCGCCCGTCGCCCATCACACCCACGGTGCGCATCGGCAGGATCGCGGCGAAGGCCTGCCAGATCTCGTCATAAAGCCCGTGCTTGCGGATCTGGTCGATATAGACGGCGTCGGCCTTGCGCAGGATGTCCAGCTTGTCGCGGGTGATTTCTCCGGGGCAGCGGATCGCCAGGCCCGGCCCGGGGAACGGGTGCCGCCCGATGAAGGACGCGGGCAGGCCCAGTTCGTGACCCAGCGCGCGGACTTCGTCCTTGAACAGTTCGCGCAGCGGTTCGACCAGTTTCAACCCCATCTTTTCCGGCAAGCCGCCGACGTTGTGGTGGCTTTTGATGGTGACCGACGGGCCGCCCGAGAACGAAACCGATTCGATCACGTCGGGGTAAAGCGTGCCCTGCGCCAGGAATTCGGCATCCTCGATCTGGTCGGCGTATTTCTGGAACACGTCGATGAAGAGCTTGCCGATGATCTTGCGCTTGGTTTCGGGGTCGCTGACGCCTTCAAGCTGGCCCAGGAACAGGTCGGATTCGTCGGCGTGGATCAGGTTCAGGTTATAGTTGTCGCGGAACATCTGAACCACCTGCTCGGCCTCGTTCAGGCGCAGCAGGCCGTGATCGACGAAAACGCAGGTCAGCTGGTCGCCGATCGCTTCGTGCAGCAGGATGCCGGTGACAGAGCTGTCGACCCCGCCGGACAGCGCGCAGATCACCTTTTTGGAGCCGACCTGTTCGCGGATCTTGGCGATCATTTCCTCGCGGTAGGCGCCCATCGTCCAGTCGCCGGTGAACCCGGCCAGCCTGACGAAGTTTTCGTACAGCGTGGCGCCGTTCGGGGTGTGGTGCACCTCGGGGTGGAATTGCACGGCATAGAAGTTGCGCGACAGGTCCGCGGTGATGGCGAAGGGCGCGCCGGGCGAGGTGCCGTAGACCTGGAAGCCGGGGGCGATTTCGGCGACGTGGTCGCCGTGGCTCATCCACACCTGTTCCTTGCCGTCCAGGAACCAGCCGGTCAGAAAATCGGGGTGATCGGACGCCGGCGCGACATAGGCGCGGCCGAATTCGGCGGTGGCATGTTCGCCCGCTTCGACCCGGCCCCCCAGGTCGTGCATCATCACCTGCTGGCCATAGCAGATGCCCAGGATCGGCACGCCCAGGGTATAGGCGCTTTGTGGCGGGCGCGGAGACCCGTCGCGCATCACCGAATCCGGGCCGCCGGAAAAGATGATGGCCTTGGGGGCGAACCCGGCCAGAAAGTCATCGGTGACGTTCTGGTAGGGGTGGATTTCACAATAGACGTTCAGTTCCCGCAGGCGGCGCGCGATCAGCTGCGTCACCTGGCTGCCGAAGTCGATGATCAGAAGGCGGTCATGCTGTGTCATGCGCAGGGAATAGGGCGCGTCCCGATCCCGCGCAAGAGGCTGTTTGATCCGGCCAACAAAAGGGCCGCGCGGGTGTCCCGCGCGGCCCGTCCGATGCTTGTGTCGCAGGCGTTACCAGCGATAGGTGACGCCGAAGGCGAATTCGTCCTGCTTCATGCGGATCTTGACCGGTTGCGCACCGCCGGACAGGCCGGGGTTCATGCCGGTGACCGACGCGTCAAGCGCGTGGGTGTAGGAGGTCGTGATGCCCCAGCGGTCGTTGATCTTGTACGACGCGCCCACCGACAGGTGCCATTGCGGCGTTGCGGGGGTCAGGGTGTTCACTACGGCAGAGCTGTCGTCGATGAACTTGGTCGCATAGCTGACACCGCCGCGCAGGGTCAGTTTCGGATTGTAGCGATAGACCGCGGCCAGACGGTAGACCATCATGTCCTTCCAGCCGAAGCCCAGACCGCCGGGGGTGCCGAGCGCCGGGAAAGGCGGGATGTTGCCATTGGCGATCGACGGGATGTCGCTGTAGAAGATCTTTTGCACTTCCCCGGTGAAGGTCCACTGCGGCATGGTCTTGGGTGTCAGGGCCACACCCAGCGTTGCCGTGGCCGGCACGTCGAATTCGCCGCCATTTGCGAACAGGCCCGAATATTTCGAGAATTTCTCCATCTCGATGCGGGAGCGGTAGGACATGCCGAAGGTCAGTTCCGGCGACGCTTCGATCAGGATGCCGAGGTTATAGCCATAGCCCTGGGACCAGTCGTCACCGCGGTTGGTGACGTTGGCCGGCGCGCTGGAAAAGCCGCCGAACGGCTCCAGCCCGGTGGCGCTGAACCGCTGGATCGCGAAAATCGGCGCGGCACCGACGGTGACCTGATCGTTCAGCTTGTAGGACAGGTTGACGGAGACGAAGGCCTGTTCAAGGTTCACACCCAGCGGCGCGCTTGCCACGCCCGGAGGCGCCAACGGTGCGAAGAAGTTGGTGGTGTATTCGGTGTTCATGCCACCGTTGCCGAACATGAACACGCCCAGCGATGCACGATCCCCCAGCTTCCAGTTCGCGCCACCGCAGGGAATCAGGAAGAAGTCGTTCTTGCTTTTGTGGGTGCCGGTAGTCAGCGCGCCGCCCGGGCTGATGGTGACGGACCGGTCGGGGGCGAACCCGGTCAGGCACATGCCCGCCTGGTTGCCGACCTTGAGACCCATGGCCGGGTTTTGTGCCAGGCCCAGAACGCCCGCAGGCACCGCGACGCCCGCACCGGCCATCCCCTTGGACGCCCCGCCATAGCCGTTTGCGAAATACCCGTTCGTCGCCAGCGCGGGCGATGCGATCGCCATGCCCGCTGCAACTGTCGCGGCAGACAGCCGGCGCAAGATAGATTTCCTCATGTTTTCCGTCCCTCCCAAGAACGTGGCGCGTGAGCAGCACCTGTGTTTGTCGCGATGTCGGACCCGTGTCTCCTCCTGGCCGCCATCCTGACATTCCCGAATCATGATATTAGGAGGGTTGAATGTGGCCTGTCACGGAAAAATGTTAGCGCGCGAAATCATTAAAACATTGTTTTGCTAATTTGGCACCATATATGTAGCGGCTTTCGCGTCGCAAAAGCGGAGCGTTGAGCGCATCAAATGTCGCTTTCGCCCGCAAAAGGGCGCAAATCCGTCTTCGGCCTTGCGCGCAACGGTCTATCAGGACCCAACCAGTCCCATTGCCGGAGGAATGACGCATGACTGACGCACCCACCGCACGTGCCGGACGCCGGTCCAGAAGCGGAGGCGGCGCCGCGCGCCGGGCAGAACGTTCTGCCGTCAGCTTCGAAACCGCGAAGTTCATCGAGCGCAACATTCCCCTGTTCGAGGTGCTGAACGAGGAAGCGCTGGAGATCATCGAATACAACGCCGAAACCGTTCTGGAAGAGATCGGCGTGAATTTCGTGAACAACCCCGGCGCGCTGGAGCGGTGGCGCCAGGCCGGGGCCGATGTGCAGGGCGAGCGCGCGCACATTCCGCGCGGGCTGGCACGTCAGTTGTGCAAGACAGCGCCGTCGAAATTCACCCAGTTCGCGCGCAATCCCGCCCGCAACGTCGAAATCGGCGGCAACAGCCTGGTGTTTGCCCCGGTCTATGGCCCGCCGTTTGTGCGCGATGTCAAGGGGGGGCGCCGCTACGCCACCATGGCGGATTTCGAGAAGTTCGTGAAACTGGCCTACATGTCGAAATGGCTGCACCATTCCGGCGGCACCGTGTGCGAACCGACCGACGTACCGGTCAACAAGCGTCACCTGGACATGCTGATGGCGCATATGACGCTGTCGGACAAACCGTTCATGGGCTCGGTGACCGAACCCAGCCGGGCGTGCGATTCGGTGGAAATGTGCGAAATCCTGTTCGGGCGCGATTTCGTGCAGGAAAACACCGTGATGACCTCGCTCATCAACATCAACTCGCCGCTGACCTTCGATGACGTGATGATGGGGGCGCTGGAAGTCTATGCGCAGAACATGCAGGCCTGCATCGTGTCGCCGTTCATCGTGGGCGGGGCCATGGCGCCGGTCAGCGTGGCCGGCACGTTGACTCAGGTTCTGGCCGAAGTTCTGGCCGGGATCGCCTATTCGCAGCTGTGCCGTCCTGGCGCACCGGTGATTTTCGGCGCGTTCGTGACCTCGATCGACATGAATTCGGGTGCGCCGACCTTTGGCACGCCCGAGGCCAGCCACATCACCTATGGGGCCGGGCAACTGGCGCGTCGGCTGAACCTGCCGTTCCGGTCGTCGGGCGGGTTCTGCGGCTCCAAGCTGCCGGATGCGCAGGCGGCTTATGAATCGGCCAATTCGCTGAACATGGGGCTGCTTTCGGGCGTGAACTTCATGCTGCATTCCTGCGGCTGGCTGGAAGGCGGCCTGGTCGCCGATTTCGAGAAGTTCGTGATGGATGCCGATCAGCTGGGCACGCTGCACAAGTTCGCGGAAGGTGTGAATATGGACGCGGATGCCCAGGCGATGGGCGCGATCCGCGAAGTCGGCCCCGGCGGTCATTACCTTGGCTGCGCGCACACCCAGTCGAATTTCAAATCGGCCTTCTGGCGGACCGAGCTGTTTGACTACAAGCCGTTCGAAACCTGGGACGAGGAAGGCGCGCGTGACACCCGCGTGCTGGCGTCCGAACGGGTCGAGCGGATGATGGCGCAGTACCAGCAACCGGCGATGGATCCGGGCATTACCGAGGCGCTGCACGCCTATGTCGCCAACAAGAAAGCCTCGATGCCCGACGCGTTCATGTGATCCGTGCACACGGCATGGCAATTTGCGGGCGGTCCGGATCGGGCCGCCCGTTGCCTTTTCAGATGAGGGCGCGGCGCAGCAGCCGGGCTTCGGCCATGATGGCCGACAGCACCTCGACATGGCGCGCAATGCAATAGCCCGCCTCGGAGTCGCGCCGGCGGCTGTCCAGCTCTGCCTCGATCTCGATCAGCCGGATCAGGACGGCACCGGTGCGTGGCGGGCTGCCATAGCCCAGCAGCCGGCGCAGGGAGCTGTCTCGGCGGTAGTCCTCGAGCCCGATCCGCGCGGCGTGGATCAGAAGTCGGGGGCGTTTGATCTGCTCCACAAGTCCAAGAATGTCATGCATCGGTCTGTCCTCCTTCGGAACATCTGCTGACTCGGATGACCGACCGTTGCACAACCTATAGGGGTGTTGCCTGAGAGGGATATCGCCGTACGGTGGTTGTGGATTTTGTTAATCATTTCGAAACAATGCTTATTTCACGGACACTTTGTTAACCAACGCGAAAGAATTACTCGCAAAGCTGTGGGTAAATTTGTGGATAACCCTGTTGATAAGGGGGCGGGGGCGATGCAACGGACGGCACTGCACATGCAGAGGAACTTTACTGAAAACGGGGTGCCCAGCTGGGTGCCGGAAGGGGCGCGAAACTATCTTGCGCATACCGAACAAGGCACCTCGATCCGGCAACTGGCGCGCAGCGCGGGCTGCCATGCCTCGACCGTTCTGCGCCAGGTCCGCAAGGTTGAATCGCGCCGCGACGACCCGCTGGTCGATGCCGTGCTGCGCAAACTTGCCGGCCCGATGCACCAAAGCCCCGCCAAGGTCGCGGACAAGGACACCGAAACCATGAATGCACTGCCGTCGATTCCGGATGCCAAAACGCTGAAACAGGAAAGCCGCCGGATCCTGCCGGCCCTGTGCCGCCCGTCGGCGGTGCTGGCGGTGTCGGATGTGATGGAAAAGGCCGTGGTCGTTGACGACACCCATGTCGGAAAGCCGCTGGCCGTGGACCGTGGCGTGGCGCAGGCGATGGCGCTGAAGGACTGGATCGCCTGCGACAAGCCTGGCCGCATCAGCCGCTATCACATCACTGCCGAGGGACGGGCCGAACTGGCCCGGTTGATGGCGCAGGAGGCCAACCGCGCGCGTGGATTCGCCGAATCCCTGACCCGGTTCGACGGCGCGCCACACCGCCCCCGTACCGCCCGCAGCGAACCGCCGCTTGTCGTGCTGTCGCGGCGCAGGGAAAAGGACGGCCAGCCGTTCCTGGGCCCAGAGCTGGTTTCGGCGGGAGACCGGTTGCGCGAAGATTTTGAATTGGCCCGGCTGGACCCGAAGGTGACGCGCAACTGGGACGATTTCCTGGCCGGTCGCGCGCTGCCGCTGCCGCCTGCCAAGTCCGGGGCCATTGGTGCAGAGGCCGCACGCCACCGTCTGGCGGCCGCGCTGCGCGAGCTTGGGCCGGGGCTGGGCGATGTCGCGCTGCGCTGCTGCTGCTATCTGGAAGGGCTGGAAACCTGCGAAAAGCAGTTGGGCTGGTCGCAACGGTCCGGCAAGATCGTGTTACGCATCGCGTTGCAACGGCTGCGCCGCCATTACGATGCGTGCGGGCCGCAAAACGATCTGTTGGGATAGGAACGGACGGGCCGATCTCGCCAGACCGACCCGTCGATACCTCGAACACATCGCGTACCAGGTGCAGGGGGCACTCGTTACATGGGGATGCGCCGCTGCATGACTGCTATGCGGTACTGGTACTTACCCCCTGCACTGACTATGCTATTCCCGGGAAACAGAATGTTCGCGGGGAAAAATCTATGCGTGATCTCAAAATCCCGGAGCAGCGCCACCCGGAGAAGGCGCACCGCCCGGACAACGCCCAGCCCAAGAAACCGGCCTGGATTCGCGTCAAGGCGCCCGCGGGCAAGGCGTATATGGATACGCATCGCATCATGCGCGAACACAAGCTGGTGACCGTCTGCGAAGAGGCCGGTTGCCCCAACGCCGGCGAATGCTGGAGCCAGGGCCACGCGACCATGATGATCATGGGCGAGATCTGTACCCGTGGCTGCACCTTCTGCAACATCGCCACCGGCAAGCCGCAGACGCTGGATGCGTTCGAACCGGGCCGCGTCGCGGATGCGGTGCAGAAGCTGGGCCTGAACCATGTTGTGATCACATCCGTCGACCGTGACGACTTGGAGGACGGCGGGGCCGAGCATTTTGCCCAGACCATCCGCGCCGTGCGTCACCGCAGCCCCGGTACCACGATCGAAATTCTGACCCCGGATTTCCTGAAATGCGCGCCCGAGGTGCTGGAGGTGGTGGTCGCGGCCAAACCGGATGTGTTCAACCACAATCTGGAAACCGTGCCGGGCCTCTACCCCGAGGTGCGCCCCGGCGCGCGCTATTTCCACAGCCTGCGGCTGTTGCAGCGGGTCAAGGAGCTGGACCCGTCGATCTTTACCAAATCCGGCATCATGGTGGGCCTGGGCGAAGATCGTCAGGGCGTGTTGCAGGTCATGGACGACATGCGCGCTGCCGATGTCGATTTCCTGACCATCGGTCAGTACCTGCAACCGACGCCGAAACACCACGGCGTGGATCGCTTCGTCACGCCCGAAGAATTCGCGTCTTATGAAAAGGCGGCCTATGGCAAGGGGTTCCTGATGGTATCGGCAACGCCGCTGACGCGGTCGTCCTATCACGCCGGGGACGATTTCGCCCGCCTGCGCGCCGCGCGCGAGGCCAAGCTGGCCAAGGTCTGATGTTCACCGACCGCTATGGCTTGCCGCTGTCGACAGCGTCGCGGGCGGCGGCGGATGCCTGGGGGGCGGGGCTGGATGCGTTCCTGACCGCCGCGCCGGATGTCGAGGGCGTTTTCGCACAGGCGGTCGCGGCCGATCCCGATTTCGCGCTGGGCCACCTGGGGATCGCACGGGCGCACCAGGCGTTTGGCCGGATGGGGCAGGCCAGGGAGGCGCTGGCCAAGGCGCGGGCCGTGGCGCACACGGCCTCTGCCCGGGAACGGGCGCATATCGACGCCATCGGTCATCTGATCGACGGGCGCGGGGCCGAAGGGGCCGCCGCGATCCGCGCCCATCTGGCCGACCATCCCCGCGACGCGCTGATGGCGCAGCCCTACATGGGTGTCTTCGGCCTGATCGGGTTTTCCGGCCTGCCGGGGCGCGAGGCGGAATTGCTGGCTTTCCTGACAACGCTGGCGCCACATTACGGCGACGACTGGTGGTTTCAGGGCCAGATGGCCTTTGCCCGGATGGAGGCGGGGCAGGTGGCGCAAGCCGAGGCGCATATCGAACGGTCCCTGGCGGCGCGTCCCGACAATGCCCACGGCGCGCATGTGCGTGCGCATCTTTATTACGAAGTGGGCGAAACCGGCGCGGGCCGGGCGTTCCTGTCGGACTGGATGTCGGGATATGCGCGCGGCGGGCTGATGCATTGCCACAACTCGTGGCATGTCGCGCTTTGGGCGCTGGCCGAAGGCGACGAGGCCGGAATGTGGGCCATCGTCGACCGTGACCTGAGCCCCGAGGTGTCGGTCAGCCCGTCGCTGAACATCCTGACCGATCTGGCGTCGCTGTATTGCCGGGCGGACATGGCGGGCATCGACGTGCCCGCAGAACGCTGGCACGCGCTGAGCCAATACGCCGCGCACACCTTTCCCAACCCCGGCATGGCCTTTGCCGATGTGCACGCGGCGCTTGCACATGCGATGGCGGGGCAGGGCGACGCCTTGGCGCGGATCGTGTCCGATGCCAAGGGGCCTGCCGCCGATATCACCCGCGCCTGTGCCGAAGGGTTCGGCGCGCTGGCGGCGCAGGATTGGCCGAGCGCGCTGGCGCATCTGCTGGTGGTGATGCGGGATCACGCCCGTCTGGGTGGCAGCCGGGCGCAGCGTGACCTGATCGAATATGCCGTTGCGACAACGCTGTTGCGCATGGGCCGGGGCGAGGAAGCGCAGCGCCTGCTGACACTGCGTCGCCCCCTGACGGACAAGGGCCGCGCGGTCAGCGGGCTGGATCAGGGCGCCGGCAACGCCTTGACATAGGCGGCGACGGCGGCGCGATCTTCGGCCGAGAGTTGCGCGAAGTTTTCGACTACGGCGGCCATGTGGCCGCCCACGCTGTCGAATTCGGGGGTGAACCCGCTTTCCAGGTAATAGGCGATATCCGCCGCCGACCAGTCGAGCTTGTCCGGTGTAAGCGCGGGGATCGTGCCCTGGCCCGACGGGTTGGGCGCACCGGCCAGCCAGCGCGACAGGTCCGGCCCGCCAAGCGCGTTGCGCGGGGTGTGGCATTCACCGCAATGGGCCAGCGCCTCGACCAGATAGCGGCCGCGTTCCAATTCTGGCGGCACATCCATCACCCAGGCGTCGCGGAAAAACAGCAGTTTCCAGCCGCCCAGGCTGCGCCGGATGTTGAACGGAAACCCGACTTCGTGCGGCAGGCTGGCCACGTCGGACGCGGGCAGGGTCTGCATGTAGGCCCAGAGGTCGGCAACGTCCTGATCGGTCATCCGGACATAGGACGTGTAGGGGAAGGCGGGATAAAGGTGCTGCCCTTCCGGCGACACGCCGCGCGTGACCGCGCTGGCGAACTGCGCCAGGGTCCAGCCGCCGATGCCCTGGGTCGGGTCGGGCGAAATGTTGGGCGCGATGAAGGTGCCGAAATCGGATGCGAACCGCTGCCCGCCGCTCAACGTCAGCTTGTCGGCGCCTTTGGCTTCGGGCGCGGCGTGGCACGAGGCGCATCCGGCCGCGGTGAACACCTGCTTGCCGTGGGTCGCTTCCCCGGACAGCCCCGCCAGCGCATCATCCGGCAGGGGCTGCGCCCGGGTCAGCCAAAGCCCGGCAGCGATGGCCAGAACGGCCACCGCAACCAGGTATTTCAAGATGCGTGCCACGGATCAGTTCTGCGGCGCGCGATAGGCTTCGTGGCAGCTCTTGCAGGCGCCGCCGATCTTGCCCAGGGCGGGGCCGATGGCCTCTTGCCCGGTGGCGGCAGCGGTCTGCATTTCGGCCGCGGCGGCGCCCAGGGCGTCCCACTTGGCCATGTAGTCGTCCATCTTGTCCCAGATTTCGGCCTTGGCGCGGGTGCCGTCGGCGCCCATCTCGTCCGAGCCCGCGGGGAACAGCGTGGCCTGGTGGATCATCGTAACGCCCACGATCGAGTTGGCCGCGGCACTGGCCGCTTCGACGGTGTAGGGCACTTCGCCCTTGGCCATGCCGCCGAGGATCCCGAGGTTCATGCCCAGGATACGCATTTCACCCTGGCGGGCCTGAATCGGCGCTTTGAAATCCTGTGCGACTGCGGCGGTCGATGCGAGTGTGGCAACGGCGGCCAGTGCGGCAAAAGTCTTTTTCATCAAGGTACTCCCTGCTATTGGATTGGCTTGCACATCAGTATGCATGTTTTTCGTAACAACCATATTCTTCATATTCGCAAAACGATTGTCTGTTCCCGCACAGGTTTCACACAGATTTGTGATCGCGCGCGAGTTACGAGAGAGGCAATTCCGAAGGTCGCGACCCTAGCGAATGACCCGCGCGGGCGCGCGCACGGGGTCCAGCGTCATCCAGTCAGGCCAGCCGATCCAGTGTTCCGTAGCATATAGCGCAAGACAGACCACAATCACCCCGATCACCAGCAGGACCCTACGGGCGCTGGGCGGGTGCTGTGCCCACTGCCGCATCCGCAGAAGCCAAAGCCAATCCACCGCTCAGGCCTGATCGGGGAAACGCACCTTGCCAATGAAGGGCAGGTTGCGGTTGCGCTGGGCGAAGTCGATGCCATACCCGACGACGAATTCATCGGGGATCTCGAACCCGATCCAGTCGGCGCGGAAATCCACCTCGCGCCGCGACGGCTTGTCCAGCAGGGCGATGGATTTCAGCCGCGCCGGGTTGCGCGATTGCAGCAGGTGCACGACATGCGACAGGGTGTGACCGGTATCCACGATATCCTCGACCACCAGGACGTCCCGGCCTTCGATGCCCGATCGCAGGTCTTTCAGGATACGCACCTCGCGGCTTGATTCCATCGCGTCGCCATAGGACGAGGCTTCGAGGAAATCGACCTCGATCGGCAGGTCCAGTTCCCGCACCAGATCGGCGATGAACACGAAAGAGCCGCGCAGCAGGCCGACGACCACCAGCTTGTCGGTGGTCGCGAATTCGTGCTTGATCTCTCGGCACAGGCTTTCGATCCGGGCGGCGATGGCCTTGGCGGAAATCATCTCGTCGACGACATAAGGACGCTCTGGCATGGGTTCCCCTTGAATTTTCGGGCGCAGCATACGAAATGGGGCGCCACTGTCACGCAAATAAGGGGCCCCATGCCGACCCATTCCGAAACGCGCGTTCTGCCCTATACCGCCCAGCAGATGTACGACCTGGTGGGGGACGTCGCGAACTATCCCAAGTTCCTGCCGTGGACGGCAGCGGCGCGGATCCGGTCGCGCGACGATTTCGGCGATCACACGGTGATGCTGGCCGACCTGGTGATCAGCTTCAAGGTGTTCCGCGAACGGTTCGGGTCGCGCGTGACGCTGTGGCCTGCTGACCACCGCATCGACACCGAGTACCTGGACGGGCCGTTCAAGCACATGATCTCGAAGTGGGCCTTCAAGGATGTGGACGAGGGGGTCGAGGTCAGCTTTTTCGTCGATTTCGAATTCCGCAACCCGATCCTCCAAGGCGCGGCCGGGATGTTCTTTTACGAGGCGATGCAGCGCATCGTGCGTGCCTTCGAACGCCGGGCGGCAGAGCTTTACAGCGCCGGGGCGTGACGGCCCCGCCCGTTTTCCCCCTTCCGTCCCGGTACCGGGCTTGTCATACCATCTGGCGAGCCCCGGAAAAAAGGACGCCCCGCGATGACCGATATCCTGACCCGTCTGCTGGACCTGACCGCCGCGCCCGCCACGCCCGATGCGCTGGCTGTGATGCGTCTGTCGCTGGTCGACTGGCTGGCAGTGGGGATCGCGGGCCGGGATGAACCGGTTGCGCGTCTGACCCGCGACATGGTGCTGGACGAAGGCGGGGCCGGGCAGGCCAGCCTGTTCGGTGGCGGCAAGGCACCGCTGCGGGCGGCGGCGCTGGTCAATGGCGCGGCCAGCCACGCGCTGGATTACGACGACACCCATTTTGCCCATATCGGTCACCCGTCCGTCGCGGTGATCCCGGCGGCGCTGGCGGTGGCGGAAAAAAACGGGGCCAGCGTGACCGAGGTCACCGAGGCCGCGCTGCGCGGAACCGAGGCGTCGGTGCGCATGGGGCTGACGCTGGGGCGCGCGCATTACCAGGTGGGTTTTCACCAGACCGGCACGGCGGGGGCGTTTGGCGCGGCGCTTGCGGCGGCGATCCTGCTGGGGCTGGACCGGGACGCGACGGGGCAGGCGCTGGGGCTGGTTTCAACCCGCGCCTCGGGGCTCAAGTCGCAGTTCGGCACAATGGGCAAACCGCTGAACGCCGGGATCGCCGCATCGAACGGGGTCGAGGCCGCGTTGCTGGCAGCGCGCGGGTTCGTCTCGAACCCCGGTGCGCTGGATGGTGTGAACGGGTTCTTGCAGACCCATCATGCCGATGGACCCGGCGACCAGCCGGAAGGGTGGTTGATGCAGGGTGTCAGCCACAAGTTCCACGCCTGTTGCCACGGGCTGCATGCCACGCTGGAGGCGCTGGAAACCGTGAAGCCCGTCGATCCCTCGGCGGTCAAGGGCGTGGCGGTCACCACCCATCCGCGCTGGATGACCGTCTGCAACCAGCCCGAGCCAGAGACCGGGTTGGCGCTCAAGTTCAGCTATCGCGGCGTTGTCGCAGCGTCGCTGCTGGGGCAGTCGACCGCGGCCCTGTCGACATATACCGATGCGCTGTGCGCCGATCCGGCGTTGGTGGCGCTGCGCGACAAGGTCAGCGTGACGGCCGATGACAGCGTCGCGGAAACCGCTGCGCGCGTGGAACTGGTGCTGGGCGGTCAACGTCACATGGCAGAATTCGATCTGGATGCGCCGATGGCCTATGATGACCGCGCCGCACGGATCCGGTCCAAGGCCACGGCGCTGCTGGGTGCGGCGCAGGCTGCGCGCGTCTGGGAATCGGTGCATGGCGATCATCGTTCGGTCGCGCATCTGACCGCGGAAATGTGAAAACGGGCCCGCGTGGGGCCCGTTCCGACATGCCGGTCTTCAGCTGCGGGTGTCGTAGGCGCGTTCGCCGTGCACGCTCAGGTCCAGCCCGTTGACCTCGGACTCTTCATCGACGCGCAGCGGGGTGATCACGCGCACGATCAGCACCAGCGCCACCGTCACCACAAAGGTGAAGACGCCGACGATGGCCAGCGATCCAAGCTGTGCCGCCCAGCTGCCCGCCCCGAACACCGCGATCATGATCGTGCCGAAGATGCCGCCCACACCGTGCACGGCAAAAACATCCAGCGTGTCGTCGATCTTGACGACATTTCGGATCAGGTTGACCGCTTCCTGGCACAGGATGCCGGCGATGGCGCCGATGATCAGCGCATCGACCGGGCCGACAAAGCCGCTGGCCGGGGTGATCGACGCCAGACCGGCGATGGTGCCGGTGACGATGCCGACCAGCGAGGCCTTGCCGAACTTGATCTTTTCCCACAGCGCCCATGACAGTGACGCGGTGGCCGCCGACAGGTGCGTGACGGTCAGGGCCATTGCCGCGCCGCCGTCAGCGGCCAGTTGCGAGCCGCCGTTGAAGCCGAACCAGCCCACCCAGAGCATTGCCGCCCCGATCATGACATAGCCGGGATTGTGCGGCGGGGTGGTGTGGTTCTTGCGCGGGCCAAGGAAGACCGCGATGATCAGCGCCGCCAGACCGGCGGTTTCATGCACCACGATGCCTCCGGCGAAATCCCTGACCCCGGTTTCGCCAAAGATGCCGCCATCGGCCAGGAACCCGCCGCCCCAGATCCAATGGGTGACCGGAGCGTAGACGACCAGCATCCACAGCGCCGAAAACAGCAGCACGAAGCCAAAGCCCACCCGTTCGACATAGGCCCCGACGATCAGCGCCGGGGTGATGATGGCGAACGTCATCTGGAAGGCGAAGAACAGCACTTCCGGCAGGCTGCCCGACAGCGTCTCGGCGGTGATCCCCGACAGGAACATCTTGCCCAGCCCGCCCCACCAGGCGTTGCCGTCGCCAAAGGCGATGGAATAGCCGAAGACGAACCACAAAACGCTCATCAAACAGGCAATCGCATAGCAATGCATGAACACGCTGAGCACATTTCGGGCACGCACAAGCCCGCCATAGAACAGTGCCAGTCCCGGCAATGTCATGAACAGCACAAGCGCCGTTGCCACGAGAATCCAAGCGGTATCCGCTGCGTTCATTTCCAGGCCCTTCCCTCTTGGCAAATGATTTCGCGCCAGAGAAGGGAAGTGGCTCGCATAATAAAGCGGCAAGTCGAATTTTGACCGTCTAAAATGCAGGCAGTTTCAGAATTGATATAAAAATATGCAGAAAATTACCTTGGCGGCGCAAAAATCGTCACTTTGTGATCAGGGCATCGCGGATGAGTCGCAGCGCGTGGTCGCGGGCCCGTGCACGGACATTGGCGCGGCCGATTGCGCCGAACTCGACGGTTTCGCTGCTGACGTCCCCGTTCTGAGCCAGCGCAAAGCAGACCCGACCTTCGGGTTTGAATTCTGACCCGCCGGGGCCAGCGATGCCACTGATCGCAACGGCCACGTCTGCCCGCGCCGCGCTCCGCGCACCCGCAGCCATTTCCCGCGCCACCTGTTCCGATACCGCGCCATGGGCGTCGAGCGTTGCGCCGGACACACCCAGCATCTCTTGCTTGGCCAGGTTGGCATAGGTCACGAAGCCGCGTTCGAAGATGGCCGAGGAACCCGCCACATCGGTGATTGCCGCCGCCACCATCCCGCCCGTGCAGCTTTCGGCGCAGGTGACGGTCAGGCTCTTCGCGCTGGCAAGGGTCACGATCTCCTCGGCCAGGGTCACATCAGCACCCCGTGGTACAGGCTGGCCAGCGCGATCGAGCCGAGCGCGGCAAAGACGCCCGCGATCACGTCGTCCAGCATCACCCCCAGCGCGTCGCCGCGCCGGTCGGCCCAACCGACCAGCCAGGGTTTCCAGATGTCGAACAGCCGGAACAGAAGGAACCCCGCCACCCAGCCGGGCCAGAGCCGTTCAACCCCGATCCCCATCATCAACGCACCATAGCTGACCGGGAACAGCGCGATCCACTGGCCGACGACCTCGTCGATAACGATATAGGACGGGTCGTGGTCCGTGGTCCCTTTGGTCACCTCGTGCGTGGCGATCCAGCCTGCGCCGAAGCCCAGCACCGTCAGCGCCAGCAACAGCCAGAAGCCGCCGATCGTGTGGATGCCGTAGGCAAAGGGCAGGGCGGCCAGCGATCCCCAGGTGCCGGGGGCAGGGCGCAGCAGTCCGACGTAAAAGAAGGTGGCAATGGCTTTCATGGTTTCACCAGCGTTGCGGTTGCGATAGCGGCGATGCCTTCCTCTCGCCCGGTAAAACCCAGACGTTCCGAGGTGGTCGCCTTGATCGACACGCGATCCGGGGCAAGGCCCATGATCTGGCCCATGACCTGCATCATCGCGGCGGCATGGGGGCCGATCTTGGGCCGTTCGCAGATCAGCGTGCAATCGACGTTGGAAATCTCATAGCCCCTGGACCGGGCCAGATCGACGGCGTGGCGCAGGAAAATCGCGCTGTCGGCGCCTTTCCACTGCATGTCGCTGGGTGGAAAGTGGCGGCCAATGTCGCCTTCGGCCAGCGCGCCGTAAATCGCGTCTGTCACCGCGTGCATGCCGACATCGGCGTCCGAATGCCCTTGCAGCCCGCGCCCGTGGGGCACCCTGACCCCGCACAGCACGACGTGGTCGCCGTCGCCGAAGCGATGCACGTCGAACCCGTTGCCCAGTCTGATATCCATTCCCGTCTCCAGTATCCGGGCCGCGCGGGCGAAATCGCCGGGGCCGGTGATCTTCAGGTTGTGTTCGGAGCCTTCGGTGATCGCCACCGTCAGGCCCGCGTCGCGCGCCACCTGCACATCGTCCGCAGCGCCCCCGGGGTGGGCGCGGTGGGCGGCAAGGATGGCGTCGAAGCGAAAGCCTTGCGGTGTCTGTGCCCGGTACAGGCCCGCGCGATCGCGGGTGCCGGTCACGATGCCGTCCGCGCCTGTCCAGAGCGCGTCGGTCACCGGCAGGGCCGGGGCCGCGCCGTCATGGCTGGCCAGCGCGGCGATGACTGCGTTGATGGTGGTCGCGCCGACGCAGGGCCGGGCGACGTCGTGGATCAGGACGATGTCGGGCGCGTCACCGGCCAGCGCCTCGAGCCCGGCAAGGACGGAGCCCGCGCGCTCGGCGGCGCCGTCAACCAGCAGGACGGGCAGTCCGGCACACAGCGCCTGCGCGCGGTCACGGTCGTTGGGGTGGATCACCAGCACCAGCCGCGCCAGCGGTGCAAACCGTTCCAGCGTCCAGCGGGCCACCGGTTTCCCGGCAACCTCTTGCCATTGCTTGGGAAGCGGCCCGCCGGCACGGGTGCCGCGCCCGGCGGCAACGATCAGGGCGGCGATCTTGTGGTTTTGGTCCGACATGGCGTCTGCATATGCGCTGTGCGACCTCTGCGCAATTGCGCGGAACGTGTCGCCTAATTTTTAAGCAAATGCCCATTCAGTTGCTGGCATATCCCCCCGATTCATTGATAAGTGGGGCGCTCCACAATAACTCAGTCCCATCTGCACAAGGAATAGGCGCTTGACCCTTCGTCTGGCCGGCACTCCCATCTCACCGCCTGTCCTGCTGGCTCCGCTGGCTGGAATCACGGATCTGCCGTTCCGCGCCCTTGTTTCGCGGTTCGGGGCGGGGCTTGTCGTGTCCGAGATGATCGCCAGCGGTGAATTCCTGGCCGCGCGCCCCGGAACCCGTGCAAAGGCGGAACTCGGGCTGGAGGCGCAGAACACCTCGGTCCAGTTGGCCGGGCGCGAGCCCGCGCCGATGGCCGAGGCCGCCCGCATGGTGGCCGACATGGGCGCAAGGATCATCGACATCAACATGGGCTGCCCCGCCAAGAAGGTGGTGGGCGGCTATTCCGGCTCTGCCCTGATGCGCAACCTTGATCACGCGCTGACGCTGGTCGATGCGGTGGCGACCGCGGTGGATGTGCCGGTGACCCTGAAAACACGGTTGGGCTGGGATCACGACGCGTTGAACGCCCCCGATCTTGCCCGCCGGGCACAGGATGCCGGGGTGACGATGGTGGTGATCCACGGCCGCACCCGGTGCCAGTTCTACAAGGGGCAGGCCGACTGGGCCGCGATCCGTGCCGTGAAAGACGCGGTCTCGATCCCCGTGGTCGCGAATGGCGACGTGATCAACAGCCCCAGCGCGCGCACCGCCCTGGACCAATCGGGCGCGGATGGCGTCATGGTCGGGCGCGGGGCACAGGGCCGGCCCTGGGTGCTGGCGCAGATCGCCGCCGATCTGTACGGAACACCGGCCCCGACCGTACCGACGGGGGCGGCGCTGATCGACATGGTACAAGGACATTACCAGGACATGCTGGCCTTCTACGGTGCCGATCTGGGCAGCCGCGTCGCGCGCAAGCACCTGGGCTGGTACATGGACGACGCGGGCACCCCCGCGCCGCTGCGGCGCGAGGTGCTGACCTGCCGCGATCCGCAAACCGTCATGCAGTTGATTCCGCTGGCACTGGGCGGGTCTGAAAGGGCCGCGGCATGAACACCGAAACCGACCTTCAGCTTTGGTCGTCGCTGCCGATCCCGGGAATCCTGATCGACGCCGAAGAACGGATCGCCGATCTGAACTCGGCGGCAGAGGGGTTCCTGAACAATTCCGCCAAGTGGCTGACAGGCCAGCCGATCTGGGACCGGCTGGCGGTTGATGCCCCGCTGGAAGAAAGCCTGGCGCGGGCCCGCGAATTCAGCACGCCGCTGTTCGTCAACGATGTGGATGTCGGCACCGGCAGCCGTCCGCCGCTGGTCTGCAACCTGTCCTTCGCGCCGCTGGCAGGCAGCCCGGGCTGGATGATCATGCTGATCTCGCCGCGCGAACTGGCGGGGCGGATGACGCTAAGCCATTCGGTCAAATCCGCGGCCAAGTCGGCGATCGGGATGGCCGAGATGCTGGCACATGAGATCAAGAACCCGCTGGCCGGGATCACCGGGGCGGCACAGCTGCTGTCGATGAACCTGTCGAAGGAAGACCTGGAACTGACTGACCTGATCGTCGCCGAAAGCCGCCGCATCGTGAAGCTGCTGGAACAGGTCGAACAGTTCGGCAACCTGTCGGCACCGGAACGCAAGTCGGTGAACATTCACGACGTGCTGGACCGCGCGCGCCGGTCGACCTCTCTCGGCGTTGGTGCGCACATGAAATACATCGAGGATTACGACCCGTCGTTGCCGATGGCCTTTGGCGACCCCGACCAGTTGTTGCAGGTGGTGCTGAACCTGCTGAAGAACGCGGCCGAGGCGAGCGATCCGAAAGAGGGCGGTACGATCCGCCTGCACACCTTCTATGACCACAGTTTCCGCATGCGGCGCACCGATGGCAGCACCCAGAAGCTGCCGCTGCAGGTAGAGATCATCGACGACGGTCCCGGCCTGCCAGAACACATCAAGGGCGATATCTTTGACCCGTTCGTTTCCGGCAAGGAAAACGGCACGGGGCTTGGGCTGGCGCTGGTCAGCAAGATCATTTCAGACCACGACGGCTGGATTTCGGTGGATTCGGTCCCCGGCCGCACGGTGTTCCGCATCTCGCTTCCGCGGGCACCCAAGATCACTGAGGAGACAGACTGATGGATGGCACGGTACTGGTTGCCGACGACGACCGCACGATCCGCACGGTTCTGACCCAGGCGCTGACCCGCGCCGGGTGCAAGGTGCACGCCACCTCATCGCTGACCACGCTGATGCGCTGGGTCGGTGAGGGCAAGGGCGACGTGGTGATCTCGGATGTGGTCATGCCCGATGGCAACGGGCTGGAAATGCTGCCGAAAATTCACCAGGATCGCCCCGGCCTGCCGGTGATCGTGATTTCGGCGCAGAACACGATCATGACGGCGATCCAGGCGGCCGAGGCCGAGGCGTATGACTACCTGCCCAAGCCCTTCGACCTGCCGGACCTCATGAAACGGACCGCGAAAGCGCTGGAAAACCGCCAGCGCACCCCGGTGCGGGACGAGGTGGTGACCGGAGGCGATGGCCCGGACGAACTGCCGCTGGTGGGCAAGACTGCCGCGATGCAGGCGCTGTATCGCCTGGTCGCGCGGGTGATGAATACCGACCTGCCGGTGTTGATTTCGGGAGAATCCGGGACCGGCAAGTCGCTGATCGCGCGGGCGATCCACGATTTTTCCGACCGCCGCACGCTGCCTTTCGTGACCGTCACCGCTGCCGATCTGTCCGATCTGGAAGGCCCCGCGCGGGTGCTGGCCCGGGTCAAGGGCGGAACGCTGCTGTTTGACGAGATCACCGATTTTTCGGACGAGGTGCAGGCCCGTATCGTGCGCATGATGGATGTGCCTGGCGAACATGTGCCGCGGTTCATGGCCACCAGCCAGACCGATCTGGCCCGCGCGATGGACGACGGCCGGGTGCGGCAGGATCTGTTCTATCGTCTTTCGGGTGCGTCGATCCAGGTGCCATCGTTGCGGGAACGTGTAGACGACATCGAGTTGCTTGCCGACCACTTCCTGGCGAAATCCGAACGCGAGGGCGCGCCGTCACGCTGGCTATCCGCCGACGCGAAAGAGATTTTCCGGGCCTACAGTTGGCCCGGCAACGTGCGCCAGTTGGAAAATGCGGTGCGGCGCCTGTCGCTGACCAGCCGCGCCGAGGAAATCAGCCGGTCCGAGGTCGAGGCGGTTCTGGGCAACCAGCCCGAGATGGGCCCGATCCTGCAGGGTGGCGAGAGCGAAAAGCTGGGCACATCGGTGGCACGCCACCTGCGCCGATATTTCGACCTGCACGGCAACATGCTGCCGCCGCCGGGGCTGTATGGCCGTATTCTGCGCGAGGTTGAGGCCCCCCTGATCGAAATCGCGCTGGAAGCGACCGGCGGCAATCAGGCGAAATGCGCCGATCTGCTTGGCATCAACCGCAATACTTTGCGCAAGAAGATCACGGAACTCGATATTCAGGTGACACGCCGCCGCAAATTGATGTAAAAGGGCCACACAACCGTGGCCGCGTTGCGTCAGCAGCGACAGGACCACAAGATATTGCGGTCGGGTGCGTAAAGCACCACATCAAGAAGAGGTCGGGCTGTGGCCACTGGGGCACGCACGCTGAATTGGGCGCGGCTGAGCCGTTTGCGGCGACAGCGGCGCGTCCAGAATGCCGTGACATTGGGGCTTGTGATCCTCGGTCCGATCCTGGCCGTGGCGACGTTTCTTGCGCTTGGTCCGCTGGACCAGGGATTGTCTGCGCTTGTGTTGCGGCTGATCCTGCTGGCGGATTTCGTCTATGTCCTGCTGATCGCGGCGCTGGTGCTGCAACGGGTGGCCAAGATGGTGGCCGCGCGACGGGCCAAGTCCGCCGGATCGCGGCTGCATCTGCGGTTGACGGGCGTGTTTGCCGTGATGGCGTTGTTGCCCACGGTCACCGTCGCGGTCTTTGCCGTGCTGACGATCAACATCGGGTTGGAGACATGGTTTTCCGAACGGGTCCGCAACGTGGTGGGCGCGTCGCTGTCGGCGGCCGAGGCCTATGAGAACGAACATCGCGCCGATCTGACCCAGGATGCGAAAGCGCTGGCGCAATACCTGAACGCTGCGCGCCGTGCGACCTTTATCATGAACGACGGTGACCTGCGGCAGGTCCTTGCGCAGGGGCAGGCGCAGATCCAGCGGGGGCTACGCGAGGCCTATGTGATTGACGGCACCGGTGAAATCAGGGCGCGCGGTGAGCGTTCCTACCTGTTCGATTTCGAAAAGCCGTCCGACGCCGACCTGGCCGAGGCGCAAGAAAACGGCATCGCGGTGATCGAGGACTGGGACAATAACGAATTCCGCGCGCTGCTGCCGCTGCGGGCCTTCGTCGACCGGTATCTTTATGTCAGCCGAGAGGTCGATGGCGGTATCCTGAACCTGCTGGACGACACGCAGGAAACCGCACGGTTCTATCAACAACAGGAAAGCGAGCGGGGTCGGCGGCTGTTCGACTTCGCACTGCTGTATCTTGGGTTCGCAATGCTGCTGATCATGGCGGCGGTCTGGCTGGGCATGTGGTTCGCCGAACGGCTGTCGCGCCCCGTGGGGCGGCTGACCGGGGCTGCACAAAGCGTGGGCACCGGGGATCTGGACGTTCAGGTCATCGAGGAAGACGGCGATGACGAGATCGCCATGCTGGGCCGCTATTTCAACCAGATGACCCGGCAGCTGAAAATCCAGCGCCAGACGCTTCTGGACAATACCCGCCAGATCGAACGCCGCCAGCGGCTGTTCAACTCGGTCCTGACCTCTGTCACGTCAGGCGTCGTGGGGCTGGACGATCAGGGGCGCGTGACCTTTGTGAACCGGTCGGCGGAACGGTTGTTGGGCTGGCATGAAAACAAGGCCACGGTGCATATCCATGTCGCCGTGCCGGAGTTTGGCCCGCTGTTTGACAGGGTCCAGGCCGAAGGCCTTGAAATCGCGCAGGAAGAGTTGAAGGTCAGCCGGGAAGGCCGGGCCGAAAACCTGCTGGTGCGGATGTCCACGCGGCGGCGCGAAGACGGCAGCCTGGAAGGCTATGTGGTGGCTTTTGACGACGTGACCGACCTGGTCAGCGCGCAGCGGATGGCGGCCTGGGGCGACGTTGCCCGCCGGATCGCGCATGAGATCAAGAACCCGCTGACCCCGATCAAGCTGTCGGCGGAACGCATCCAGCGCAGTTTTGTCCGGCGGCTGGAACCGCAGGACGCCGAGAAGGTCAGCGGCCTGACCGAACGCATCGTGCGCCAGACCGATGATCTGCGCCGAATCGTGGACGAGTTCAGCAAGTTCGCGCGCATGCCCGAACCCGAACGCAAGCCCGAAGACGTGGTCGACCTGTTGCGCGGTGTGGTGCTGATGCAGGAGGCCGGCCAACCCGGCGTGCGCTTCGTCACCGACCTGTGCGCTGACCCGATGCCATCGGAACTGGACGCGACGATGATCGGGCAGGCGCTGACCAACCTGATCAAGAACGCGGGCGAGGCGATCGAAAGCCTTCAGGAAAAAGGGGCTCCGGACGGTTTTGCCCCGGAGATCCGCATTCGCTGCGCCGAGGTCGATGGCCGCGCGGAAATCCGCATTCTGGACAACGGGATCGGTCTGCCCGAGGACCGGGCGCGGCTGTTCGAACCTTATGTGACCACCCGCGACAAGGGCACCGGCCTTGGCCTGCCCATCGTGAAGAAGATTATCGAGGAACATGGCGGCAGCCTGATCCTTGACGATGCGCCCGTTTTCGAAGGCGCGTCCCATGCGGGGGCCATGGCGGTGATCCGTCTGCCCCTGTCCCCCGCAGCCCCGAAGACAGAAGAAGATTTTGAACAGGCGGTCTGAGTGACGAGAGGCATCATGAGCGATATTCTGATTGTAGACGACGAGCGCGACATTCGCGAACTGATCGGCGACATTCTCGAGGACGAGGGGTACACCACCCGGCTCGCGGGGAATTCCACCGACGCCATGGCCGAGATCAATGCAGAGCCGCCGGCGCTGATGATCCTGGATATCTGGCTGAAGGACAGCAAGATGGACGGGATCGACATCCTGAAAACCGTCAAGCGCGACAACCCCGATGTGCCGGTGGTCATCATTTCAGGCCATGGCAACATCGAGATCGCCGTGGCGGCGATCAAGCAGGGCGCCTATGACTTCATCGAAAAGCCGTTCAACATCGACCAGTTGCTGGTGGTGATCCGCCGCGCGATGGAAGCCAGCCGCCTGCGCCGCGAGAACCAGAAGCTCAAGCGCCGTGAAACCCAGGCCGCGAGCATGGTCGGCGAGAGCGCGGCGTTCCGTGGGCTGGTGAACCAGCTGGACAAGGTGACGAAATCGAACGGCCGGGTGATGCTGACCGGACCTGCCGGGTGCGGCAAGGAAGTGGCAGCGCGCTATATCCATTCCAATTCCAACCGTGCCTCGGCCCCGTTTGTCACCGTCAACTGCGCGGGCGTGGCACCGGAAACCATGGAAGAGGTGCTGTTCGGACGTGAGACCCCCGATCGCGGGGTCGAGCCTGGATTGCTGGAACAGGCGCATGGCGGGGTGATCTATTTCGACGAGGTTGCCGATATGCCGGTTGGGACGCAGTCGAAGATCCTGCGCGTGCTGGTCGACCAGCAATTCACCCGCGTCGGGGGGCATGACAAGGTGCGGGTCGACCTGCGAGTGATTTCATCCACCAACCGTGACCTGCTGGCCGAAATCGACGCGGGGAATTTCAGGCAGGAATTGTACCATCGTTTGAACGTGGTGCCGATCGCGGTACCGAGCCTGGAAGAACGGTGCGAGGACATTCCGTTCCTGGCCGCCTATTTCATCGAGCAGTGCAACAAGAGCCAGGGTCTGCCGCTGCGCAAGCTGAGCGAAGAGGCGCAGGCGCTGTTGCAGACCATGGTCTGGCCGGGCAACGTGCGCCAGCTGAAGAACCTGGTGGAGCGGGTGCTGATCCTGGGCGATGGCTCGGGCGAGATCGCGGCCTCGGAACTGCCGCAGGAAACCGCGGTGGGGCAGGATGACGACAGCCGCGTGGTGTTGTCGGGGACGCTGGCGACGCTGCCGCTGCGTGAGGCCCGCGAGGCGTTCGAACGCGAATACCTGCTGACGCAGATCAACCGGTTTGGCGGCAACATCAGCCGCACCGCGAGCTTTGTCGGGATGGAGCGCAGCGCGCTGCACCGCAAGCTGAAGTCGCTGGGCGTGGTCACCAGCACCAAGGCCGGGTCGCGCGTGGCGCGGCTGGAGGACGAGGTGGTGGACTGACGCGTGGACCGGGTACGGATTTTCTGCGAAAATCCGGTTGGGGGCGCTGCCCCCAAACCTCCGGGATATTTTCGGCAAGATGATGGGACAGGCCGCTTTTCGGTCCGGACCAGAGCGGCGCATTCCGGCATTGACGCTGTTTCGGCGGCCTGTCATTCAGGCAGGCAACAGCACGCAAGGGGCGGTTGATGAAGGTCATCATTTGCGGCGCAGGCCAGGTGGGTTGGCAGATCGCGCGTCATCTTTCCGGGGAAAGCAACGATGTGACGGTTGTGGACAACAACCCCGATCTTGTGCGCCGGGCCACCGACACGCTGGACGTGCAGGGGATTTCCGGCTTTGCGTCCTATCCCGATGTCCTGGACCGCGCCGGCGCGCGGGACGCTGACATGATCATCGCCGCGACCTATTCCGACGAGGTCAATATGGTCACCTGCCAGGTGGCCCATTCGGTGTTCGACATCCCGCGCAAGATCGCCCGGCTGCGGTCGCGCAGTTACCTGACGGCGATCTATTCCGATCTTTACCGTCGCGACCATCTGCCCATCGATGTGGTGATCAGCCCCGAACGCGAAGTGGCCGCCGCCGCGCAGCGCCGGCTGGCGGCGCCCGCGACCTTTGACAGCGTGACCTTCCTTGACGGCAAGGTGCAGCTGCTGGGCCTGACCATCGACGAGAACTGCCCGGTGGTGAACACACCGCTGCGGCAGCTGACCGATCTGTTTTCGACCCTGAGGGCCGTAGTGGTGGGGGTGCGCCGCGACGGGACGTTGTTCGCACCCGAGGCTGGCGACCAGTTGTTCGTCGGCGATGCCTGCTATGTCATTGCCCATGCCGATGACATCCGCCGCACGATGGAGGTCTTCGGCAAGACCGTGCGCAAGCAGGAACGGGTGGTGATCATCGGCGGCGGCAACGTCGGGCTGATGGTCGCGCGCGAGCTGGAAAGCCGCGCCGACCGGGTGCGGGTCAAGGTGATCGAACGCAACCGCAAGGTGGCCGAACACGCCGCGGAGGCGCTGGAACGGACGATCGTGCTGCATGGCGACGGGCTGAATACGGAACTGCTGGCCGAGGCCAATATCGAGCGTGCCGACGCCGTGCTTTGCGTGACCGACGACGACAAGGTCAACATGCTGGCCGCGGTGCGTGCGAAAGCCGAAGGTTGTCCCTATGCCATCGCGTTGATCAACGACCCGACGCTGGTGCCGTTGATCGACAGCCTTGGGATCGACGCCTATATCAACCCGCGCGCCACTACCGTCAGCTCTATCTTGCGCCACATCCGCCACGGTCGGGTGCGCGCGGTCTATTCCATTGGCGATGCCGAGGCCGAGGTGATCGAGGCGGAGGTTCTGTCGACCTCTCCGATCGCGGGGCAGCGCATCCGTGATACGGATTTCCCTGAAGGTGTGCTTGTGGGGGCGATTCTGCAGAACGGCAAGGTCATCAAACCCACGGGCAGTACGCTGATCGAAGAGGGCGATACGATTGTCCTGTTCGCGATGTCCAAGGACGTGCAAGAGGTCGAGCGGCTGTTGCAGGTCTCGATCGATTTCTTCTGAACCATGCGTGTGCTGGCCTCTCTGCCATTGTTCCTGATGCTGATGGGGCTGTTTTCGGTGTCGATGGTCGCCCCGGCTGCGCTGGCGCTGGGGCAGGACGGGTTCCACGATGCCCGCAGTTTCTTTTATGCCGGGTTGGGCGGGCTGGTGCTGACCAGCTTTGTCGGGCTGGCGACGGCGGGCCGCGAAACGCAGCGTAGTTCATTGCGGCAGCTTGTGGCACTGCTGGGGGTTTTCGTGCTGCTGCCGGCCTTCCTTGCGGTGCCGTTCCACGAGGCGGTGCGGACAACCAGTTTCGTGAATGCCTATTTCGAGATGGTGTCGTCGCTGACCACCACCGGCGCCAGCCTGTTCGAGCCGTCCCGTCTGTCAGATGCCGAACACCTGTGGCGGGCGCAGGTGGGGTGGATCGGCGGGTACCTGATGTGGGTGGCCGCCGCCGCAATCCTGGCACCGCTGGCGCTGGGAGGCTTTGAAGTGACGGCTTCGAGCGAGCCGGGGCAGGTGTTGCTTTCGGGAAGTGCACAGGCCGACAGTGCCGATCCGGCGAAACGGCTGCTGCGTTCGGCGCGGATGCTGGCGCCGGTCTATGGCGGCTTGACGCTGGCATTGTGGCTGATGCTGCTGGTGGCGGGCGATACCCCGTTTGTCGCCCTCTGCCACGCGATGTCGGTGCTGGCCACGTCAGGCATTTCGCCGGTGGGGGGGCTTTCGGGCAGCCAGAGCGGCATCGCGGGCGAGATGCTGATGTTCCTGTTCATGTTCTTTGCCCTGTCGCGGCTGACGTTTTCCAATGACACGATGAACACCGGACGTCCGGGCCTGCGCCATGACCCGGAATTCCGCGCCGGATTGGCGGTGATCGTGATCGTCCCTGCGCTGCTGATTCTGCGCCACTGGGTGGCCGCGTTTGAAACCGGGGACGAAGAGGACCTGGTCGCGCTGGCCCAGGCGCTGTGGGGCAGCCTGTTCACGGTCATGTCCTTTCTGACCACAACCGGTTTCGAAAGCGTGAACTGGGACGACGCGCGGGGATGGTCGGGGCTGGAGACGCCAGGGATGATCCTGATGGGGCTGGCACTGATCGGGGGTGGTGTGGCCACCACGGCTGGAGGAGTGAAACTTCTGCGTGTGCTGGCGCTGTATCTGAACGGCGTGCGTGAAATCGAGCGGCTGATCCATCCGTCATCGGTAGGTCGGGCGAACACCTTTACCCGCCGCATCCGGCGCGAAGGGGCCTTTATTGCGTGGGTCTTTTTCATGCTGTTTGCCATGACGCTGGCGCTTTACACCACGATTTTCGGGCTGATGGGCGTGCGCTTTGAACATGCGATTCTCATGTCGGTTGCGGGGCTGTCGAATGCCGGACCGCTGGTCACCGTGACGGTTGCGGAACAGCCGCTTGGGCTGCTGGGCCAGCCTGGCTATGTGAAGATGCTTTTCGCCTCGGCCATGGTGCTGGGGCGGCTGGAACTGTTGGCGATCATCGTGATGTTGACGCCAGATGCATGGCGCGACTGACACGGGTTTGCCGCAAGTGCAAAAATGCTTGATTTTCCACTGGAAACCCGGAAGCCTAGCTTACATAATTGATGCTGAGAGGGCGTACCGGGTTTCGGTGCAGTGAAAGAAAAAAGGCAATTTCAATGGCTTCGGACAGACAGAATCTTCAAGACGCATTCCTGAACCACGTCCGCAAGACGAAAGTGCCGGTGACCGTGTTCCTGATCAACGGGGTGAAACTCCAGGGTGTGATCACATGGTTCGACAATTTCTGCGTCCTTCTGCGCCGTGATGGTCAATCCCAGCTTGTCTACAAGCATGCCATTTCGACGATCATGCCGGCGCAGCCGATCAATCTGTATGACGGTGAAGACAAAGAGTGAAAGAACACTCGACGCATGTGACCCGCGCCTGGGTCCTGCACCCTGACCTCAAGTCAGACCGCGAGCGCCGTGATCCGGGGCCCGCACTGGAAGAAGCCGTGGCGTTGGCCGCCGCTTTGCCGAACCTGCATGTCGTGGGCTCCGAAATCGTGCGCCTGCCCAAGGCGCAGCCGGGCACGCTGTTCGGGTCGGGCAAGATCGAGGAACTGAAAGACCGGTTCAGCGAAAACGAGGTTGAACTGGTGCTGATCGATGGTCCGGTGACCCCGGTGCAGCAGCGCAATCTTGAAAAGGAATGGGGCGTCAAGCTTCTCGACCGGACCGGGCTGATCCTGGAGATCTTCAGCGACCGAGCGGCAACCCGCGAAGGGGTGTTGCAGGTCGAGATGGCCGCACTGTCCTATCAGCGCACGCGGCTGGTGCGGGCCTGGACCCACCTGGAACGCCAGCGCGGCGGGCTGGGTTTCGTCGGCGGCCCCGGCGAAACCCAGATCGAGGCCGACCGGCGCGCCATCGACGAACAGCTTGTGCGGCTGCGGCGGCAGTTGGACAAGGTGGTCAAGACGCGGGAATTGCACCGCAAGGCGCGCGCCAAGGTGCCGTATCCGATCGTGGCCCTGGTGGGCTATACCAACGCCGGGAAATCGACGCTGTTCAACCGGCTGACCGGGGCAGAGGTGATGGCCAAGGACATGCTTTTTGCCACGCTGGATCCCACCATGCGGGCGGTCAAGCTGCCAACCGGGCCGGACGTGATCCTGTCGGACACCGTGGGGTTCATCTCTGACTTGCCGACCGAACTGGTGGCAGCGTTCCGCGCCACGCTGGAAGAGGTTCTGGCCGCGGATGTGATCGTACATGTGCGCGACATCAGCCATGCCGAGACCGCGCTGCAAGCCGCCGATGTCGAGGAAATCCTGGCGTCGCTGGGGGTGGACGACAGCACGCCCAGGCTGGAAGTCTGGAACAAGACAGATCGGCTGGACCCGGAGGCCCGCGCCGCCGCCGAGGCACGGGCGGAACGCGATCCGGGCATCCTGGCCGTGTCGGCGTTGACCGGGCAGGGCGTGCAGGCGTTCCTGGAGGCTCTGACAGAGGCGCTGGACACGGGTTTGCAGGACGACACACTGAGGTTGGGCTTCGACGAGGGACGCAAGCGCGCCTGGCTTTTCGAGCGCGGGCTGGTCCTGTCCGAGGTGCAGGGCGAAGACGGGTATACGCTGCAACTGCGCTGGGGCCGCAAGGAGCGCGAGGACTTCGCCCGGCTGTAAGCCGATCCGACCCGCGTGGTTGCGCCGCGCAAGAGCCAAGCGGGCGCGGCTGCGCCGCGCGCGGGGGCTCTGCCCCCGGACCCCCGGGATATTTTCGGCAAAATGATGGGAAGGGGCAGGAAGCATTGCCATTGCGGTCAAGCGGTCCTTGCTCCTGCACGGGCTTCCGGCTACGAAAGCCGAAACCACGTTGAAGGAGCCACCCATGGCCGATGATCTGTTCAACAGCTTCATGAACGGTCCCGACGAAAAGGGCCGGTTCGGCATTTTTGGCGGGCGATTCGTATCGGAAACGCTGATGCCGCTGATCCTGTCCCTGGAAGAGGAATACGAGCGGGCCAAGACCGATCAGAGTTTCTGGGACGAGATGGAGTTCCTGTGGAAGCACTATGTCGGTCGTCCATCGCCGCTGTACTACGCGGAGCGGCTGACCGAGCGTCTGGGCGGCGCCAAGATCTACATGAAGCGCGACGAGTTGAACCACACCGGGGCGCACAAGATCAACAACGTGCTGGGCCAGATCATCCTGGCGCGACGCATGGGCAAGACCCGGATCATCGCGGAAACCGGTGCCGGGCAGCATGGTGTTGCTACCGCCACCGTTTGCGCCAAGTTCGGGTTGAAATGCGTGGTCTACATGGGCGCGCATGACGTGCAGCGCCAGGCGCCGAATGTGTTCCGCATGCGCCTGCTGGGGGCAGAGGTGATTCCGGTGACGTCGGGCCGTGGCACGCTGAAGGACGCGATGAACGACGCGCTGCGCGACTGGGTGACCAATGTGCGCGATACGTTCTATTGCATCGGCACGGTGGCCGGTCCGCATCCCTATCCTGCGATGGTGCGCGATTTCCAGTCGATCATCGGCAAGGAAGCCAAGGCACAGATGATGGAGGCCGAGGGCCGCCTGCCCGACACCATCATCGCCGCGATTGGCGGTGGTTCGAACGCCATGGGGCTGTTTTTTCCGTTCCTCGATGACGCCTCGGTGCGGATCATCGGGGTCGAGGCCGGTGGCAAGGGCGTGAACGAGAAGATGGAGCATTGCGCCAGTCTGACCGGCGGGCGTCCGGGCGTGTTGCATGGCAACCGCACCTACCTGTTGCAGGATGAGGATGGGCAGATCCTGGAAGGGTTCAGCATTTCTGCCGGTCTGGACTATCCCGGGATCGGGCCGGAACACGCCTGGCTGCACGATATCGGCCGCGCCGAATATGTTTCGATCACCGACAAAGAGGCGCTGGAGGCGTTCCAGCTTTGCTGCGAAACCGAAGGCATCATTCCGGCACTGGAACCCAGTCATGCGCTGGGCCATGTGATGAAGATCGCGCCGGAGCTGCCTGCCGATCACATCATCTGCATGAACCTGTGTGGACGCGGCGACAAGGACATCTTTACCGTCGCGAAACACCTGGGGTTCGATATGTCGGATACCGAAGGGCGGTCGATGGACTGATCCGAAGGACAGAGCGTCTGAAAGGCGGCCCTCGGGCCGCTTTTTTTTAGGGCGTCGGTGGACTGTGGACAAATCTGTGGGTAGATCGTGTATATGAAACCAGTTTTGCCGCCATATCTGGTGTTTTGAGTAAAGAACGCCTGTTAAATGGTCGTAACTGAAAGCTCCTGCACAGCGGGGTGCGGGCGGCATTTTTTCATGAGCTGTTGGAGGAAGGTCAGGATCTGTAAAGTTCTAACACCCGCATCGGGACGATTTCCAGCGCGCTTCGGTGTGTTGCCTCGAGCCTAACCTTGGGGGCGCAGCCTTCGTCATGGGCCTGAAGGAACCGCGCAGCGCACAGGCACCAGCGATCACCAGGTTTGAGGCCGAGAAAGCGGAGTTCCGGGCGTGGCGTGCTGAGGTCGTTGCCGACATATTTCGAATAGGCCAGGAACTCGGCAGTCATCACGGCGCAGACAGTGTGACTGCCGTAGTCCTGATCGCAGGTGTTGCAGTGCCCGTCGCGGTAGAAGCCGGTCAGTGGCGCTTGCGAGCAGAGTTCAAGGTCACCGCCCAGTACGTTGATCGAAGGGTATTTTTCCATCTGGCTGCTCCTTACTGCGTGGCCGCGATCAGGCGGAACATGTCCAGGGCGTCCTGGAATGCGCCTTGGTCCCTGAATTGTCGATCAGCACCGTTGGTGGCCACGACAGTGCCGGACGCGCGGTCGACATAGACAAATTGGCCATAGACCCCGCGAGCCAGGAACTCCCCCGGGCGCGGGTCCGCAGCCATCCACCATTGATAACCGTAGTGCAGTTCGCCGGGTGCTGTCTTGGCCGAGGGCAAGGTGGACTCCAAGGCCCATACTTCCGGTACGATCTGTTGGCCGTTGAACCGTCCCTTTTGCAGGAACATCTGCCCCATCCGGGCGTAATCGCGGGTTGTCAGGTTCAGCCCGCCCAGCACGAAGGCGACGCCGTACCCATCCGTGATATAATAGGGTTCGGCCTCCAGCCCCATCGGCTGAATAATCTTTTCCGACAGCAGATCGGGGATCGACCGGCCGGTTGCGCCGCGCACCACCATGCCCAGGACGTGGGTATCGATCGAGACGTATTTGAACCCGGTGCCCGGCGCCTGGAACGTTTGGTCAAGTCCGGCTGCGAAGCTGTCCATCGAGCCACCAAGTGCAAGGACACGGCCCATCTTGTTGATGTCACTCCAGAAATCAAGATAGTCCTCGTCAAAGGTTACACCGGATGACATTTGCAGAACGTCGATGACGCGGGCGCCGTCATAGGCGCCACCTTTCAGTTCGGGGGCATATTTGACCACCGGATCATTCAGGTCATCCACATGACCTTCGGCGACGATCACCCCGAAAAGGGCCGACAAATAGGACTTGGCCATGGACCACGAGATACGCTTGTCCCCAGCCGCCGTGCCTTTGTAATAGTCTTCGTAGACGATGTTGCCGTCTTTGAGCACGACAAGTGACGTAACAGAGCGCCGGTCAAGCCAGGCGTCAAAGCCTGGCGGCATGGCGATCTCGATGCTGCGCGGTAATTCCGAAATCGGACCATCGCCGCGCGGCACCGGTACCGACTGAAAAAGCTCGCCCATATGGCTGAAATTATGAACGATCTTGTCTTCCGCAAACAGCGTGTTCACGGCGTTCAGACGGATCAACTCGTCACGTTTCCAGACCCCGAGACCGACCGCGATCAGGACCAGCACACTCAGGACCCGAACGGTCCATTTCAGAACTTGGCGCATTCTGTGTCCTCCCTTTCGGGCAGTTCACCATGCGGGACGTAGCCCGGCAATGGGTTTCAGCGAAACTTGTCGGCCAGTTTCTGAAACGCGCTGCGCGTGTCCTGCGCGTCCGCTTCCGCTTTGGCGGCGGGGGGGGCGGCGGCTTTCACGGGTTTTTCTTGGGTCTTGTCCGAGGACCGAGGCGGGTTCACGCGCAGGGCCACGGCATTCTGGAACTTGCCGGTGTCGCCCTGAGCCAAGGCCACCGCGCCGTCCGAGATGCCGCGCAACAGGTCATCCAGCCAGTCCTGCTGATCGGCCTTGGAAAAATCGTGCAACACATAAGGCGCAACTAGTTCCTTGCGCCCGGGATGGCCGATCCCCAGCCGGATACGGTGATAGGCATCGCCGATGTGGCCGTGGATCGAACGCAAGCCGTTGTGCCCGGCATGACCGCCACCAGTCTTGGCGCGGCACTTGCCCGGGGCAAGATCCAGTTCATCGTGGAAAACAGTGATGTCGCCGGGCTCCAGCTTGTAGAACCGCATGGCGTCGCCCACCGACTGGCCGGACAGGTTCATGAAGGTTTCAGGCTTGAGCAGCAAGACCTTTTCGGACCCAAGGCGTCCCTCGGCGATCTGGCCCTGGAACTTGGATTTCCAAGGTCCAAAGCCGTGATCCCCGGCGATGCGGTCCAGCGCCATGAACCCGATGTTGTGCCGGTTGCCTGCGTATTTTGCGCCGGGATTGCCCAGCCCCACGAAGATCTGCATCGCGTGTTCCTGTCTGTCGTCCGCCCTGACATAGCGCAGGCCGGGACAGGGGCCAAGCGCAGGCAACCCAAAAGAAAACGGGGCCCGCGTCGGGGCCCCGTTTCACAAACCGTATCCGACGGCGATCATGCCTCTTCGGTGGCGTCCTCTGCCTCGTCTTCAGCATCGGACGACCGCAGGCCCGACGGGGCCGAGATATTCGCGATGACGAAGTCGCGGTCGATGGTCGGCTTGGCGCCTTCCGGAAGGGCCACGTCAGAGATGTGGATGACATCGCCGATGGCTTTGCCCGACAGATCGACGGTGATCTTTTCCGGGATATCGCCGGCGGTGACCATCAGTTCGACTTCGGCACGCACCACGGTCAGCACGCCACCGCGCTTCAGACCGGGGGCCGCGCCTTCGTTCACGAATTCAACCGGAATGTACAGGTTGATCTTCGAGGTACGGCGCAGGCGCATCAGGTCGAAGTGGGTCGGCAGGTCCTTGACCACGTCGCGTTGAACGTCGCGGCAGATCACGCGAACATCGTCGTGGCCGTCGACCTTCAGGTTGAACAGGGTCGACTTGAAGCGACCTGCCTTCAGCTTCTTGAGCAGTTCATTGAACGGGATCTGGATTGCCAGCGGCTCTGCTTCGCCGCCGAAAACAACGCCAGGAACCATACCAGCGCGACGCGCTGCGCGAGCGGCGCCCTTGCCCGTCCCCGCACGTTCCTGGCAGATCAGATCAGGGATCTCTCCGGCCATATCGTAGTCTCCATAGCTATGGGGTGCCTCCAAGGCTGTCACCCCGTGGTTGAAGGCTGCGCGATAGACCGGATCGCGACGATTCACAAGGCAAAAGATCCCCTTTGGCCGGTTTGGGACTGGAAAGCCCGGAGCCCTCGTGCCACTTCGCCTGTATGATTGCACTGAAAGACATCCGTGCCTGCCGCGCCCCGGCAAGCGCCTTCGCCACGATCGGGCTGTTCTGGGGCAGCTTTGCCGCCTTGGTGCCGGTTCTGAAAGCGCGGGCCGGGCTGTCTGACGGGGAATTCGGCCTGGCGCTGCTGGTGGCATCGTGCGGCGCAATGGCCGCCATGGCGCTGGCCCCGCGGGTCGAGGCGCGCCTGCGCCGCAGGGCGATGCCGGTTCTCGCGGTGCTGCTGGCGGCCTCATTTCTGGCGCCCGGCCTGGCGACGGGGGGCGTGGGGTTCGCGCTGGCGATGCTGGCGGCTTCGATCATGTCTGGCACGCTGGATGTGGTGATGAACGCCCGCGTCAGCCTGCTGGAGGCAGAAACCAACCGTCCGTTGATGAATCTGAACCACGCCATCTTCTCCTTTGCGTATACGTTTGCAGCCATTGCCGCTGGGCTGATGCGGGAAGCGGGTATTGCCCCGCTGACGGTATTCGCCGTGATGGGGGCGCTCACGTTGGCGCTGACCGTAGTGATGGCGCAGGCCCGCGATCTGGTGGCGTCGTCCCCGGACACAGCCGGCAGGGCGCCGGGCTGGGGGCTTTTGCTGCCAGGGGGGCTGATTATCCTGATCGCGTTCCTGTCGGAGCAGGCGACCGAAGGCTGGTCCGCGCTGCATCTTGAGCGCGGACTTGGTGCCGGCGCCGCCGAGGGCGCGCTTGGCCCGGCGGTTCTGGGCCTTACGATGGGGATCGGCCGGCTCTCTGGCCAGATGGTGGCCGCCCGCCTGTCAGAGGCGCTGCTGATCCGTTGGGCGGCGCTGCTGACAGCCGTCGGGGCGCTGGTGGCCGCCTGGGCCCCGGTGCTGCCGGTGGCCTATGCCGGGTTTGCCCTCTTGGGTTTGGGCGTTTCGGTCATCGCGCCGACGGCGTTCGCTTGGGTCGGTCGTCAGGTCCCGGCAGAGCACCGGACCCGCGCGATTTCCCGTCTGTCGATGGTTGGATTTTCCGGCTTTTTCATCGGCCCGCCCTTGATGGGGCTGGTCGCCGAAGCGGCAGGGCTGCCGATGTCCTTTACCCTTGTGGCCCTGCTGCTGCTATTCGTGCCTTTGGCCCTCGAGCCGCTGGTGTCGCGCGCCGCGCGTCTTCGATGAAGTTGCGCCGGGTGGCGGCCAGGGGATTTGAGTATTTGCTGGAAAGATGAAAGGGAAAAGTGTCTGAATTCCCTTTCATCTTTCTGAAAATACTCAAAAAAAATTACAGCCATTCCCCTGGAAAGTCCTTGGGGATCATCAGGATGTCGCTGTTGACAGTCGTGATGTCGCGGTGGCCGCAGAACGCCATCGACAGGTCCATTTCCTTGTGGATCACTTCCAGCGCCCTGGTCACGCCGGCCTCGCCCATAGCGCCAAGACCATAGACAAAAGCGCGACCGATGTAGGTGCCCTTTGCGCCCAGGGCGATGGCTTTCAGCACGTCCTGGCCCGACCGGATGCCGCTGTCCAGATGAACCTCGATCTTGTCGCCCACGGCGTCCATGATCGCGGGGAGGGCGCGGATCGCGGACAGTGCACCGTCCAACTGGCGCCCGCCGTGGTTCGACACCACGATGGCATCAGCGCCGACGTTGCATGCCTCCAGCGCATCGCGCGGATCGATGATGCCCTTGATGATCAGCGGGCCGTCCCACATCTTGCGGAATTCACGGATGCGGTCCCAGTTCAGCGACTGGTCAAACGCTTGGCTGGTCCAGGACGAAAGCGACGCGGGATCGGCCACGCCTTTCGCATGGCCCACGATGTTGCCGAAGAACCGCCGCTTGGTCTGCAGCATCCCCAGGCCCCATTGCACCTTGGTCATCATGTTGGCGATGGACTGAGGGGTCAGCTTGGGCGGGGCGGACAGACCGTTCTTGAGATCCCTGTGCCTCTGCCCCATGATCTGAAGGTCTACGGTGATGACCGCCGCCGAGCATTTCGCGTCTTTCGCGCGGTCGAACAGGCGCTGCATGAAGTCGTCGTCCTTCAGTGTGTAGACCTGCATCCAGAACGGTTTCGACGTGTTCTCAGCGACATCTTCGATCGAGCAGATCGACATGGTTGACAGGGTGAAGGGCACCCCGAATTTCTCGGCCGCACGAGCGGCTTTGATCTCTCCGTCGAAATGCTGCATGCCGGTCAAGCCCACCGGGGCCAATGCCACCGGCATCGACACATCCTGCCCGATCATCTGCGATTTCGTTGTCCGATCGGCCATATCGATGGCCACGCGCTGGCGCAGGTACAGCTTGTCGAAGTCGCTTGTGTTCTCGCGGAAGGTCTGTTCCGTCCAACTGCCCGACTCGCAATAGTCGTAAAACATCTTGGGGACGCGGCGGCGATAGATGCGCTTGAGGTCTTCGATTTCCGTGATGACGGGCATGGCTGAGTCCTTTTCCAGGCCGAACTGGTCAGGTTTCCTTACCGCTATTGCGCGGCAGGTGCAATCTCGGCCCCTTGTCATTCCGCCCTTGTGCGCCCACAACGGGCGGCAACAAAGCCGAGGACAGCAATGCACGAGATTTTTTTGGGCGTTATGGGCGGCATGATCGCGGCGATTGCCACGACCGCCGGTGCGGTCCCGGCGCTGGTCGGTCGCAAGATGTCGCAGGCAACCTCAGACACCATGCTGGGATTTGCAGCTGGCGTGATGCTGTCGGCCTCTTATTTTTCATTGATCCTGCCGGGGATCGACGTGGCCGAAGAGCAGTTTGGTTCGGTCTGGATCGCGGCCGCTGTCGCCTCGGTCGGCATCGCCTCGGGGGCGGGTTTCGTGGCCTGGCTGAACCGCGCGATCCCGCATGAACATTTCAAGACCGGGCCGGAAGGCGGTGCCGACGGCGCCACTGTGGCGCGGATCTGGCTGTTTGTCTTCGCAATCTCGATCCACAACTTCCCCGAGGGGCTGTCGATCGGTGTCGCCTTCGGCGTCGACAAATCCAACGGCTTGTCAGTGATGACCGGCATTTCCTTGCAAGACATCCCGGAGGGGCTGGCGGTCGCTGTGGCGCTTGTGGGCCTGGGCTATTCCCGGCGCAAGGCGTTGTTCTACACCGCGCTGACCGGGCTTGTGGAACCCGTGGGCGCGCTTCTGGGCGTGGTCGCGGTGTCGGTGAGTGCGGCGCTGTTACCCTGGGGCCTGACGTTCGCGGCGGGCGCCATGCTTTACATCATCAGCCACGAAATCGTGCCGGAAACCCATCGCAACGGGCACCAGCACCGCGCCACGCTGGGGTTCATCGTCGGGCTGATCCTGATGATGTTCCTCGATGTGACCCTGGGCTGACCCCTTCCATCATCTTGCCGCAAATATCCCGGGGAGCGCGAGGGGCTGGCCCCTCGCTCCCACACGCCCACACCCTGTTGAACAACTATGCAAGCCGCATCGACCGTGGTAAGCCGCGCCCACTTACATCGAAAGGAGGGCGCGATGGCGCACAAGGTGTTCATTGACGGCGAGGTTGGGACAACGGGCCTGCAAATCCGCGAGCGGCTGGAGCCGCGCGCCGATATTGCGCTGATCCGAATTGATCCCGAACGCCGAAAAGACGCCGACGCGCGTGCAGCTGCCCTGGCCGAGGCCGATGTTGCCATTCTGTGCCTGCCCGATGCGGCTGCGAAAGAGGCCGCGGCGCTGGCCGCGCCGCACGGCACCCGGCTGATCGATGCCTCGACCGCGCACAGGGTCGATCCGAACTGGGTTTTCGGCTTTCCGGAGATGGCAACGGGGCAGCGCGCGGCGATTGCCGGTGCGGAACGGGTCTCGAACCCCGGCTGCTGGTCGACCTGCGCCATTGCCCTGATCCGTCCGCTGGTCGAAGCCGGCATAATCGCGCCCGACAGCGCCCCGGCGATTTCCGGCGTCTCGGGCTACACCGGCGGTGGCAAGGCGATGATCGCGGAATACGAAAGTGGCGAAACCTCTGGCTCGTTCCTCTATGGCGCGGGGCAGGGCCACAAACACCTGCCCGAGATCGCCAGGCATGGTCTTTTGACCGCCGCGCCGGTTTTTGTCCCGTCGGTTGGCCACTATGCCCAGGGCATGGCGCTGGCGCTGCATCTGCCCGGTCTGGGTGCCGAAGGTCTGGAAAAGGCCGAGGCGGCACTGCGTGCCCACTATGACGGCGCCCGCTTCGTGTCGGTGGTGGAGGCCACCACGCACGAACCCCGGGTGAACCCGGAACGTTTGAATGGCACCAACAACCTGCACCTTTCGGTGCATGGAAACCGCGACAGCGGGGCGGCGGTGCTGGTGGCGGTGCTGGACAACCTTGGCAAGGGCGCGTCCGGGGCTGCCGTGCAGAACCTCAACGTCATGCTTGGACTGGACGAAGACACGGGGCTCTAATCCCCCGCTGACCGAGACACAGGACAAAAAGACACCCCCGGGGCGTGCGCCGCGGGGGTGTCTTTTTCGGTTTCAGTGCGGGTTTGCTCAGGCTCGGTGGGCGCCATCGGCCAGCCCTTTGACGAAGGCCAGCACCTCTGAAACCGATTTTCCGCTGGCCAGTTCGCCCACAATGGCAGAGCCCACCACGCAGCCATCGGCCACGCTGGCAATGGTTTCAGCCGCCTCGGGGGTGCGGATGCCAAATCCCACGATCACCGGCAGATCGGTCTGCGCCTTGATCCGCGCGACTTCGGGGCCGACATCGGTGGCCTGCGCCTCGGCCGCGCCGGTGATCCCGGTGATCGAGACATAATAGACAAAGCCAGAGGTATTTTGCAGAACCTTGGGCAGGCGTTTGTCATCGGTGGTGGGCGTCGCCAGGCGGATGAAATTCAAACCGGCCGCTTGCGCGGGAATGCACAGTTCTTCGTCTTCCTCGGGCGGCAGGTCGACCACGATCAAACCGTCGATCCCGGCCGCTTTGGCCTGTTCAAGGAATTTTGGCACCGTGCGGGAATAGATCGGGTTGTAATAGCCCATCAGGACGATCGGCGTTTCCGTGTCGGCTTCGCGGAACGCGCGGACAAGGTCAAGCGTGCGGTCGAGGGTCATGCCGCGGTCGAGCGCGCGCTGCCCGGCCAACTGGATTGTCGGGCCATCGGCCATCGGATCGGTGAACGGCAGGCCGAGTTCGATCACGTCGACCCCGGCGGCGGGCAGGCCCTTGACCAGTTCGAGTGAGGTGTCGAAATCCGGATCGCCAGCCATGACATAAGAGACAAAGGCTTTTTTGCCTTCTGCCTTGAGGCGTGCGAATTTGGCGTCAATGCGAGTCATTCCCGGTGTCCTTCTGGCGGCGTTCACCGGGGTTTGTCGCATGGGACGGGAAAAATCAATGGTCCACGGCCGCGTATGTGGCGGGCGACGGCGCGAGGGGGCTGTCCGCCCCCTCGTGCTCCCCCGAGAGTATTTCGGGAAAGATGAAAGCCACAGGTCAGCTGTCCGTGACCGAGACCATCCAGCGGATGCCAAAGCGGTCCTTGACGGTGCCGAATGCCGGGGTCCAGAAGGTTTCCGCCATCGGCATCCCGATTTCTCCGCCGCTGGCAAAGGTGGCAAAGACGCGATGTGCGTCATCCACAGCGTCGAGCGCGAGATGGATCGAACACCCGGCCATGGCGGCCGGTGCGGGTGTCGTGTCGTCCGAGGCAAGAAAGAGCATCTGGCCCTGGTAGTCGAGCGCGCAGTTCATCACGGATTTGGGTGAAACGCCGGGCATCCTGGCCTGCTCTTCTGGTGGCATCGCTTCGAAATAGAAAAACCGTGGTTTCGGCAGGCCGAGGGTTTCGGCATAAAAGCTGACCGCCTCTTCGCAGGTGCCGGGAAAGAACAGATACGGGGTGACTTGCATTGCGATACTCCTGCTGCATAAGCGCAGGATAGCACGGCTTGCGCTGTCGCGCGCGGCGCATTAGAGGACGCCCGAGGTTTTTCCGCTGGAGGATGAGATGGGTTTCAAGGTCGGGATCGTGGGGCTGCCCAATGTTGGCAAGTCGACGCTGTTCAACGCGCTGACCAAGACGGCAGCGGCGCAGGCGGCGAATTTCCCGTTCTGCACCATCGAACCCAACGTCGGCGACGTGGCAGTGCCCGACGCGCGGCTGGATCAGCTGGCGGCGATTGCCGGCTCGAAACAGATCATTCCGACGCGGATGACCTTTGTCGACATCGCCGGCCTGGTGAAGGGCGCGAGCAAGGGCGAAGGCCTTGGCAATCAATTCCTGGCCAATATCCGGGAAACCGACGCCATCGCCCACGTCCTGCGCTGTTTCGAGGACGGCGATGTGACCCATGTGGAAGGCCATGTCGACCCCGTGGCCGATGCCGAAACGATCGAGACCGAGCTGATGCTGGCCGACCTGGAATCGATCGAGAAACGCCTGGCCAACATCGTGCGCAAGGTGCGCGGCGGCGACAAGGAGGCGGTGCAGCAACAGCGCTTGCTGGAGGCTGCGAAGACCGTTCTGGAAGAGGGCCGGCCCGCGCGCGTGGTCGAGGTGGGCGATGATGACGCCAAGGCCTGGAAGATGCTGCAACTGCTGACCACCAAGCCGGTTCTTTACGTCTGTAACGTATCCGAGGACGAAGCCGCAACCGGCAACGCCCATTCCGAGGCCGTGGCGAAAATGGCCGCCGCGCAGGGCAATGCGCATGTGGTGATCTCGGCCAAGATCGAGGAAGAAATCAGCCAGTTGGAGCCCGACGAAGCCGAGATGTTCCTGAGCGAGTTGGGGCTGCAGGAGGCCGGGCTCGACCGGTTGATCCGCGCGGGCTATGCCCTGTTGAACCTTCAGACCTATTTCACTGTCGGCCCGAAAGAGGCGCGCGCCTGGACGATCCGCCAGGGCACCGGCGCACCGCAGGCGGCGGGCGTGATCCACGGCGATTTCGAGAAGGGCTTTATCCGGGCGGAAACCATCGCGTTTGACGACTACATCGCGTGCAAGGGCGAAGCGGGCGCCAAGGAGGCGGGCAAGATGCGCGCCGAGGGCAAGAGCTATGTCGTGCAGGACGGTGACGTGCTGCATTTCCTGTTCAATACCTGATCGATCCCCGGATTGATGCAGGTTTGACCCAGCCCGGACCGTTTTCGGCGCAGGCTGCTTGACGATGGGGAAGGGCCGGATGACAGTACCGCAAAAAAGCACTCAGTGAGCGAGCGGTTCCATGTCAAACCTGATTACCATCAATACCTTGCCCCGGCGCGATGTGAAGATCGAACCGGCCGCGGTGCGCCGCGACTGGATGGAGGCAACGCCGTATCGCTTTGCCTATCGCTGCCTGCCGCTGAACATCGCCAATGCGCATGGCTGGCACATTCTGACCCCGTCGGGGTTTCGTTGCCGCTGGAATGGCGGGGCGGAGCAAAGCGCGTTCGAGTTCGAGTATGAAAACCCGCAGGACCCCCCCGCGGTTTCGCATTTCGGCTCTGGCATCCTGACCTTCCACATCCCGGCGGTGATCACCACACCCGAGGGGGTGTCGACCTTCTGCACCGGGCCGATCAACCGACCGAAGGCCGGGATTTACCCGATGTCGGGGATCATCGAGACCGACTGGCTGCAATTCACCTTCACGATGAACTGGCAGGCGATGGAGCCGGACACCTGGATCGAATTCGAGAAAGACGAGCCCTACTGCATGATTTTCCCGGTGCGGCTGGACGAGATCGAAAGCTATGAGATGGAGGTCCGGTCGATCGAGGAAACCCCAGAGCTTCAAGCCGGGTTCGAGGCGTATTCAAAGTCGCGGCTGGAGTTCAACGACAAGCTCAAGACGTCTGACCCCGCCGACGGGAGCGCGCGGTGGCAGAAGCATTATTTCCGCGGCAAGTTCGATGGCGAGAAGCAAGCGACGCACCGCACGGCATTGAACCTGGCGCAGCCGAAACGGACGTAGACCGGGGCACTTGCCGCGAAAGCGCGTGGGAGCGCTGCTCCCACACCCTCGAGGTATTTGTGAAACAAAAGACGCAGCGGCAGGACTTGGACGGTCAGCGGCCCTCGAAGGGTTTGAGCGCGACGCCCGCTTCGGCCAGGTGGGCCTTGACGGCGCGGGCGATGGCCAGCGCCTCTGGCCCGTCGCCATGCAGGCAGATCGTGTCGATGGGCACCGGCAGCCATTGCCCGGAATGGGTTTCGATCGCCCCGCGTGCGACCATCCGGGCCATCCGCGCGCCTGCGATCACCGGGTCGTGCACCATGGCGTGCGGCAACGACCGGTCGACCAGCGTGGCGTCGTCGTTATAGGCGCGGTCAGCGAAGATTTCATTGGCGCGGGGGGCGCCCATGGCCTTGGCGGCCTCTTCCTGTTCGGTGCCCGCCAACACCATGACGATCAGGTCGGGGGCGACGCGCAGGGCAGCCTCGTAACAGGTGCGGGCCATGGCCGCATCTTCGGCGGCCATGTTGGCCAGCGCGCCGTGCAGTTTCAGGTGACGGACCCGTGTGCCAAGCGCGGTGGCCATGCCGGTGGCGGCGGCGACCTGGTAGGCGACCATATTGGCCAGCGTGTCTTTGGGCAGGGACATGCGGCGACGTCCGAAGCCCTGCAGGTCGGCGAACCCCGGGTGCGCGCCGATGCCGGTGCCGCTGTCATGGGCCATTTGCATCGTCTTTGCCATCACGTCCGGATCGCCGGCGTGAAAGCCGCAGGCGATGTTGGCCGAGGTCACGATCTTGAGGATCTCGGCGTCGTTGCCCATGACCCAGGGGCCATAGCTTTCGCCCATATCGGCGTTGAGATCGACGGTGGCGGTCATTCGTGTTCCTCTTCATGTCCGGTGATGACGCCGCTGATCAGGTGATAGCCCAGCAGGTCGGGAATGTCGGCGGGGTGACGGAAGCGGGGGGCGACCTGACCGGGCAGAGCCTTGAGGTGACGGGCAAAGGCAGCCTCGGCCTGCAAGGCGTCGTCCAGCGTGACGACGCGAAACCGCAGCTTGGTGCCGGGTGCCGCCTGCGCGATGCGGGGCAGGTCGCAGGGTATGACGGTGGCCAGCCGGGGATAGCCGCCGGTGGTTTGGCAATCGGCCAGCAGCACGAAAGGCGTGCCGTCGCCGGTGATCTGGATATCGCCGGGCACGACGATTTCCGACAGAATGCGCAGGCCCCCCTGCGCGGCAAAACCGGGGCCGTCCGAGGCCATGCGCACGCCCATGCGGTTGCCGTGGGCGTCGCGGGTGAATTCCGTCGCCTGGAACCGGTCGAGCTGATCGGCGAAATGGCGGCTTTGTGCGCTTTCGACCACGCGGATTTCGCCGCCTGACAGGCGTGGCTCGGGCGTCAGCGTCAGGTCGGTGTCGCCGTTGGGCGCGGGACCGGTGGGCAGGGTGTCGCCCGCGGCCAGCGCCTTGCCCAGACCGGCGGGCAGGTGGGCGGACCGGCTGCCAAGGCGTTCGGGCGTGACGATGCCGCCCGCGACATGCAGGTAGCCATAAACCCCGGCGCGGGCGGCGCCGATGTCGAGCACCGCGCCCTTGCGCAGGGCAAAGCTGGTGTAGGCAGGGACCGCGGCGCCATCGACGGACAGGGGCATGCTGGCCCCGGTCAGGGCCAGGCGCAGGTCGGTTTCCGCCCGGAACCGCCCGCCGGCCAGCACCAGTTCGAGCGCCGCGCAGTCCGGCGGGTTGCCGACCAGCGCAGCCCCTTCGGCCAGCGCCAGCCGGTCGGCGGCGCCACCGCGCGACAGGCCGAATTCCAGCGCGCCGGGGCGGCCCATATCCTGCACCGTGGTGCCGGGGCCGCAGGCAAGGACGGTCAGGCTCATCCAATTGCCTCCCACGTGGCGCCGCCATCGGCATCGTTGCGCATGTTCTGAAACTCTTCTGGCGCGACTTGCGGAAAGATGACCTCGTCCCCCGGGCGCAGCAGGAAGGGCGTGTCGCTTTCGGGGCGGAACAGGCGAAAGGCGGTCTGGCCGACGTGACGCCAGCCGGTGGGCGTGCTGACGGAAAACAGCACGAACTGGCGGATTGCCACGACCAGCGCGCCCTCGGGGACGCGGGGGGTCAGCGCGGTCTGGCGGGGGATGTCCCAGGCTTCGGGCAGGGGGCCCAGATAGGGCTGACCGGGGGCAAAGCCGATGGTCTGCACCCGCACGCGCACGGTGGAAAGCGACGCGATGGCGTCCTGCACGCTCAGCCCGGCCTCGGCCGCGGCCTCGGCCAGTTGTGGGGCCAGATCGGTGCCATAGACGGTGGGCACGCGAAACAGACGGCGACCTTCGGGCAGGGGGGCCGCGTACCAATCCTGCGACGTCAGCAGATCGGACAGCCGCGATTCCAGAGTGGCGTGGGGCAAGTGCAACGGATCGAAACGGACGAAGGCCGACACCAGCGAGGTCGAGGTTTCCTCGACCCCGTCCCAGCCTTCGGCCTCGATCGCGGCGCGAAAGGCCAGGGCCGCGCGGTTTGCCGGTTCCGACAAGTGATCGCCGAAACTGACCAGCACACCGGCCACGCCCATCCGCCGAAGCGTCGGAAAGCCGGTTGGTTTTTCTGTCACGTCCGCGATCATCGTCACCCTGCGCCGATTGTTTTGCGCAACGCTATAACAGCCCGGCGCGGTGGGAAAGACACCCGGTTGCGATCTTGTCCTGCGGTTGGTGGCGTGCAGAATGCCGCCCAAAGACGGGGACAAGGCCGGAGGTGATCTCTTGAGTGATGAAAAAGCAGGCAAGACGGCGGAGGTTGCGCGAATTGCGGGCGGTCCTTCCGGCGCGCGGGTGGCCTCGACCCGCCGCGCTCTTGCCTCGTCCGGCGGGGTGGCGTCATCTGATCTCACGACTTCCGAGGGCAAGGCAATTCTGGACTCGAGCTCCATACCCGCTGAACATGGCGCTTTCTCCTCCTCCCAGCCGCGCGCGGTGGGACGGGTTCGGGTCTCGGCCGGCCCTCGGGGGACGTCTACGTCGATTTCCCAGCTTCACATGTCAGGCTCGCTCAAGCTGTTGTTTCCGCGCACCTCGGGCGGCGCTTTGCAGGCGGTGTTGCTGAACACGGCGGGCGGGATCACCGGTGGCGACCGGTTCGAAATCGCGGCAGAGGCAGAGGCCGGGGCGCACCTGACCGTCACCACTCAGGCCGCCGAACGTATATATCGCGCCCAGCCCGGTGCCCCCGGCCATGTCCGCAGCACGTTACGGGTCGCGTCCAGGGCGCAACTTCACTGGCTGCCGCAAGAAACCATCCTGTTCGACGGCGCCGCGCTGGACCGCAGCTTGCGGATCGAGGCGGCAGGGGATGCGCGCGTTCTGGCCTGCGAAACGCTGGCCTTTGGTCGACTGGCGATGGGCGAACGGGTGAACAAGGTCTTCCTGCGCGATCGGCTGGATCTTGTTGTTGATGGCCAGCTTGCCTTTGCCGACAGGCTGCGGCTGGACGGCGACGCCGATGGGCAGTTGCAGCGGTTGGCGGTGGCGCAAGGGGCGATGGCAATGGCATCGGTGCTTTTGTCCGCGCCGGATGCCGCACGCCACGTTCCCGCGATCCGCGACATGCTTCCGGAAACCGGTGGTGCAAGTGCCATCACAAATGATCTGGTATTCGTCCGGCTTCTGGCCCACGATACCCTCAGTCTGCGGGGCGTGCTTGTTCCGCTGCTGGTGGCGCTTTCCGCCACGGACCTGCCAAGACCCTGGATGATCTGACCGCATGCAACTGACCCCAAGAGAAAAAGACAAGCTGCTGATTTCGATGGCTGCCGAGGTGGCGCGCAAGCGCCTGGCGCGCGGCGTAAAGCTGAACCACCCCGAGGCGATCGCCCTGATCACCGATGCCGTGGTCGAAGGCGCGCGCGATGGCCGTTCCGTGGCCGACATGATGGAAGCGGGCGCGCAGGTCGTGACCCGTTCGCAATGCATGGAAGGCGTGCCCGAGATGATCCACGAGGTTCAGGTCGAGGCTACCTTCCCCGACGGCACCAAGCTGGTGACCGTGCACAACCCGATCCGCTGACCGGGCGTTGCCCGGCATTTGTTTCAATAGAAGGACAAGAGCACGATGAAAAAGCTGTCATTCGCACTTCTTCCCACCGTTCTGACGGCAGGTCCTGCACTGGCCCATGTCGATCCGGCAACGCACGGGTCTCTTGCGGCCGGTATGACCCACCCGCTGATGGGCGCGGATCACCTGGCTGCGATGGTCTGTGTCGGCCTTTGGGCGGCGGTTATGGGCGGTCGTTCCATGCTGGCGCTGCCCGCGGCTTTTGTCGCGGCAATGGCCGTTGGTTTCGGTCTGGCACTGTTCGGCAGCGCCCTACCGCTGGTCGAGCCCGCGATCCTCGCGTCGATCATGGCGCTGGGCGTTCTGGTGGCCCTGTCGGTGCGGCTAAGCGCGGTCGCCGGTGCCGCGCTGGTGGCGGGTTTCGGCCTGTTTCACGGGTTTGCGCACGGGGCTGAATTGGGCGGTGCGGGCGCTTTGGGCTTTCTCGGCGGTTTTGTCGCGGCGACGGCGGCCTTGCATCTGGCCGGGGTCGGGCTTGGCCTTGTGCTGACGCGGGTTGCGCCCGGTCTTGCGCTGCGTACTGCCGGTGCCGGCGTTGCTGCCTTTGGTGCACTCCTGGCCGTTGCGGGCTGAGAGATGTCGGAAATGATCCCCGGAGAGGTCTTTCCAGCCGAAGGCGACCTGACCCTGAACGTCGGGCGCGAGACACTTACGCTGATGGTCGCCAATACCGGCGACCGTCCTGTTCAGGTCGGCAGCCACTATCACTTTGCCGAAACCAACCCGGCGCTGGAGTTCGACCGTGACGTGGCGCGCGGCAAGCGGCTGGACATTGCGTCGGGCACTGCCGTGCGGTTTGAACCCGGCCAGCGGCGCGAGGTGACCCTGATCGATATCGGCGGCAACCGGAAGATCTATGGATTTAACCAACAGGTGATGGGCGCACTTTGATCGTGCGGCGGGGAACATGGACCGAAGCTTGATCTTGTTGGCGCTGTTTTCGGCGTTCCCGGTCGGGGCGCAACAGATCGATTGTGCCAGTCCGATGACGCAATCCGGGATGACGATCTGTGCAGGTCGGGACTTCAAAACCGCCGACGCCGAACTGAATGCGACATGGCAACAGGCCGTCGCTGCGGCGCGTCAGATGGACCAATATCTGGAAGCCGGCGACGTGCCCGCCGAGACCACCCTGCGCGACGCGCAGCGCGCCTGGATCAGTTTCCGCGACAAGGCCTGCGAGGCAGAAGCCCTGAGCGTACGCGGCGGGTCCATGCACCCCCAGGTGGTCATGTTCTGCATGGAGCGCTTGACCCGCGCACGCACCGAAGACCTCAAAATCTTTTACGGCATGATCAACTGACCCGGAAAAGGAGACCGCCGATGTTGCCGATGACCTTACCGATTGACCTTGGAACCGTGTGGATGCGTGTGGCCGGACAGGTCTGGGTCAACCACCTGCATGTGGCCGACGTTGTGGCCCAGGCCGCGCTGCACCAACAGCGTGTTTTCCTTGGGCTGGCCCATCCTGACGGTGTGCGCCCCGAAAAGCCCGCACCGGCGCGCAGGCCTGTGCGCAAAGCGGCCACGAAACCCGCCGCCAAGCCCAAGGCCGCTGCGCCGCGCAAACCGGCGATCAGCACCGCGCAACCGGCCCCGACCCGCGCCCGTCGCACACCGTCGAAGCCGCCCGCGATGCCGGAAAAACTGTCAAAGGATTAAGACGTCATGGCCACGGTCACCCTAGTCAGCGACACTGATGCCTCGCCCGAGGTTCGGGCCGTTTTCGATGACATCCGCGCCACGCGCGGCACGGATTTCATCAACAATTTCTGGCGCGCGCTGGCCTGTGACCCCGCCACGCTTGCGGCGACATGGGCGCGGCTAAAGGTGATCATGGGGCCCGGTGCGCTGGACCCGCTGACCAAGGAAATGATCTATCTGGCGGTCTCGGCGGCCAATTCCTGCGAATACTGTTCGCATTCCCACACTGCCAGCGCGCGGGCCAAGGGGATGACGGATGCGATGTATGGCGAATTGCTGGCGGTCATCGGCATGGCCAGCCAGACCAACGCGCTGGCGAACGCCATGCAGGTGCCCGTAGACGCGGTTTTCAAGGCGCCGGAGGTCAAGGCATGATCGGCGCGGTCGTCACCTATACCTTGCCCGGTCCGATGCCCCGGGCAGAGCTGCTGGAACGCTTCGGCAAGACCGTCGATGTCTATCGCAGCGCGCCGGGGCTTTTGCGCAAGACCTATTGCTATGATGAAACCACGGGGCAAGGCACCAGCTTTTACCAGTTCGACAGCCTTGCCTCTGCCCAGGCGTTGCTCAATCCCGATTTCCAGAAGGGGTTTGCCGAACGTATGGGCGCGACGCCGGAAATCTATTTTACCGATACGCTGATGGTCGTGGACAACACGATCGACAGCGTATCCACCTACGAACAGGACTGACCATGCCCGCAAGGATTTCTCGCGCCGACTATGCCGCCATGTTCGGCCCCACCGTGGGCGACAAGCTGCGGCTGGCCGATACCGACCTGATCATCGAGGTCGAGCGCGACCTCACCACCTATGGCGAAGAGGTCAAGTTCGGCGGCGGCAAGGTGATCCGCGACGGCATGGGCCAGTCTCAGGCGACCCGGGCCGAAGGCGCAGTGGATACCGTCATCACCAATGCGCTGATCGTTGATCACAGCGGCATTCTGAAGGCCGACGTGGGTCTGAAGGACGGGCGCATCGTGGCCATCGGCAAGGCGGGCAACCCTGACACCCAGCCCGGCGTCGACATCATCGTCGGCCCGGGAACCGAGGCCATCGCGGGCGAGGGCAAGATCCTGACCGCGGGGGGCTTTGACAGCCACATCCACTATATCTGTCCGCAGCAGATCGAGGATGCGCTGCATTCGGGCCTGACCACCATGCTGGGCGGCGGCACCGGCCCGGCACATGGCACGCTGGCCACCACCTGCACCCCTGGACCCTGGCACATCGGGCGCATGTTGCAGGCAGCCGATGCCTTTCCGATGAACCTGGCCTTTGCCGGCAAGGGCAACGCGTCGCTGCCTGCCGCGCTGGTCGAACAGGTCAAAGCGGGCGCCTGCAGCCTGAAACTGCACGAGGACTGGGGCACCACACCCGCTGCGATCGACTGCTGCCTTTCCGTGGCCGATGACATGGACGTGCAGGTGATGATCCACACCGACACGCTGAACGAATCCGGCTTTGTGGAAAACACCGTGGCGGCCATGAAAGGCCGCACGATCCATGCTTTCCACACCGAAGGCGCGGGGGGTGGTCACGCCCCCGACATCATCAAGATCTGCGGGGAATCCTTCGTCCTGCCGTCCTCGACCAACCCCACGCGCCCCTTCACCGTGAACACGCTGGAAGAGCACCTGGACATGCTGATGGTCTGTCACCACCTTGACAAGTCCATCCCCGAGGACGTGGCCTTTGCCGAAAGCCGCATCCGCCGCGAAACCATCGCGGCCGAGGACATCCTGCACGACATGGGCGCGTTTTCGATCATCGCGTCGGACAGCCAGGCCATGGGCCGGGTGGGCGAGGTTATCATCCGCACCTGGCAAACCGCCGACAAGATGAAGAAGCAGCGCGGGCGCCTGCCCGAGGAAACCGGCGAGAACGACAATTACCGCGTCCGCCGCTATGTCGCGAAATACACGATCAACCCCGCCATCGCCCATGGGCTGAGCCACGAGATCGGCAGTATCGCGGTGGGCAAGCGCGCCGACCTGGTGCTGTGGAACCCGGCGTTCTTCGGCGTGAAGCCGGAAATGGTGCTGATCGGCGGCATGATCGCCATGGCGCAGATGGGCGACCCGAACGCGTCGATCCCGACGCCGCAACCGGTCTATACCCGCCCGATGTTCGGCGCTTATGGCCGCGCGGTCGAAAATTCCGCCGTGATCTTCGTGTCCGAGGCGGCACAGGCCGAAGGCGTCCGCGCCAACCTTGGGTTGGCCAAGGAGACCGTCGCGGTGAAAAACACCCGGGGCATCGGCAAGACGGACCTGATCCTGAACGACGCCATGCCCCATGTCGAAGTGAACCCCGAAACCTACGAGGTGCGCGCCGACGGAGAATTGCTGACCTGCCAACCGGCCGAGGTGCTGCCGATGGCGCAACGGTATTTCCTGTTCTAAGACGGCGCGGGCCGCGCCGGCTTTCACAAACCGCGACGTTGGCAAAGCCCGCTTGGCGCTGTCTCTTGTCACTTTGGCAGCCGTCGGTGTTATGGTCCTTTGAACGCGGTCATCATCGGGAGCCCAACAATGCGTGTTGCTTCTTTCCTTACTGCCGGCATGTTGGCATCACCGGCGCTTGCAGCCGACTGTCCGACCGTTGCGGACATGCCGCAGGGGGTGCTGTTCTCGATCGTGGGGGGCGACACCGACAGTTACCGCAGCGTCGCGCCGGGCGTGGTTGAATCGATCTATACCGCAACCGACGGTTTTGTCGTGCGCAGCATGCTGGGGCAAGGGACCTATCTTCTGGAACTTGTCGATCTGCTGGACGGAAGCCCCGCGATGGACACGCGCACGACCTACGGTTTCTCGATGAAGCCGACCGAGATGCCGGTTCCCGTGCCAAACGGTCGCTGGTCGGCAGAAGTCGTCATCCTGGAAGCCGGGGAACTGCGAAACGAGATTCAGAGCTACAGTTTCGGGGCGAAGACTGTGGTGACCATGGGCGCCTGTAGCTATGACATGATCCCGATCGAGATCCGCTATGGGCCGGACAACCAAACGCTGCTTGACGTGTTGCACTACCTGCCCGCGCTGGAACTGGCTTATTTCGCCGCCTCGTCTTACGACGGGACAGAAGACGTCTATGACTATTACAAGATCGAACGACTGCGCTGAGGGCGCGCGGAAAGGACCGAGATGAGCGACATACCGCACTGCCACCTGCTGCACCGGGCCGGAAGCTGGGAAGGCGCCGCTGAGTCCTGCCGTCTGACCTATGACGACCGGTTCCTGCGGCGCAAAGTGCTGCACACGGTTGGCGGTGCGCATTTCCTGTTGGACCTGGCCCATACCGAAAGCCTGGATCATGGCGATGCTCTGGAACTGACCGATGGCCGGCTGGTAGAGGTTGTCGCGGCAGAGGAGCCGTTGTTGCAGGTGACGGGTGCAGACCTGCCCCGCATCGCATGGCACATCGGCAACCGCCATACCCCCTGCCAGATCGAAGCCGGGCGCCTGTTGATCCAGCGCGACCACGTCATTCGAGACATGTTGCAACGCATCGGCGCAACGGTCACCGAAGTGACCGAGCCTTTCACCCCCGAAGGCGGTGCGTATGGCCATGGCCGCACGCACGGTCACGACCATTCCCACAGCTATGGACCGGACGGCCATGCCCGTGATCACGGGCATGACCATGGGCACCAGTCTCACGGGGATCACGCGCATTCGCATGACCACTGATCCTCACCTGACCCTTCACCAGTTGTTTTCCCCGGCTTTTCCGGTTGGGGCATTTGCGTATTCCCACGGCGCAGAGGCCGCGGTTCAGGCCGGGATGTTGCAGGATGCCGCCGGGGTCGAAACCTGGTTGCGTGATGTACTGGAACACGGCTCTGGCTGGTCCGATGCGGTTTTGTTGGCGCAAGCGGCGCAGGGCGGGGACCTGGCCGAGTTGGCCGCCTTGGCGCGGGCGTTGACCCCATCCGCCGAACGGCGGCTGGAGACAGAGAAACAGGGCGCGGCCTTTGCCGCCACGCTTCGGGATGTCTGGGGGGCGAACCTGCCCGACATGGCCTATCCACTGGTTTGTGGCAGGGCGGTGGCATTGCTGGACTTGCCCCTTGCCGATGCGCTGCGCCTGTACCTGCAAGCCTTTGCGGCCAATATCACGGCCGCTTGCGTGCGGCTGGTGCCCCTGGGGCAGACGGACGGGCAACGCATTACCCATGCGCTGGCGCCACTGTGCGTGGACCTTGCCGGTCGCGCGCAGCGCGCGGGGCTGGACGATATCGGGGGGTTCACGCCGATGGTCGATATCATGGGACAGCGTCACGGTGCGCTGTATTCGCGGATTTTCCGGTCATGACACTTGTCGCGCAGTTGGGGTTGAGCGGGGTGCTGATCGTGTTGTCGGCGCTGCACTTTTTGTGGGCGCTGGGCTGGTGGATGCCGGTCGCTGACGAAACCCGGCTGGCGCGCGCAGTTGTGGGGCGGCGCGGCATCACCAAGATGCCGGGGCCCGTGGCGTGTGCGACGGTGGCCATGGGCCTGTTTTTCGCAGCGCTGCTGCCGCACCTGGATTGGGTGCCGGGCAAGGCTGGCTGGGTGACCGGGCTGAGCACGCTATTCGTCCTGCGCGGGGGCATCGCCTGGCTGCCCGCGTGGCGGCGAGCCCTGCCGGAAGAGCCCTTCGCGACGCTGGATCGTTGGGTTTACGGGCCTCTGAGCCTGGGCCTTGGGGTTGGATTTGTGATCACAGGAGGAATCGAATGGCCTCGATAAACGGACCTTTGCGCGTCGGGCTGGGTGGCCCGGTGGGCGCGGGCAAGACCACGCTGACCGCGGCTCTGTGCCTGGCGCTGCGCGACCGGCTGTCGATGGCGGTGGTGACCAACGACATCTACACCCAGGAAGATGCCGAGGAACTGATGCGCCGCCAGGTGCTGCCGCTGGAGCGTATTCGCGGGGTTGAAACCGGCGGCTGCCCACACACCGCGATCCGCGAGGATGCCAGCATCAACCTGGCCGCCATCGCGGAACTGAACGCGGCCTTTCCCGATCTGGATCTGATCCTGATCGAGTCGGGCGGGGACAACCTGTCGGCCACTTTCAGCCCGGAACTGGCGGATGTGACGATCTACGTGATCGATGTGGCCGCGGGCGAGGAAATCCCGCGCAAGGGGGGGCCGGCGATCACGCGCTCGGACATTCTGGTGATCAACAAGACCGATCTGGCGCCTCATGTCGGGGCATCACTGGAGGTGATGGACCGCGACGCCGCCCGCATGCGGGCCGGGCGGCCCTATGTCTTTGCCGCGATCCGCAAGGGCGAGGGTGTGGATGAGATCGTCGATCTGCTGGCGCGGATTGGCGGGCTGCCGCTGGGACGGGCCGCGGCGGAATAGAGCGGTTTCGGATCGGGCATTGCCCGATCCGACCGAAGCGGCCGCGCACTGCGCGGCCGCATGGGGGCGCTGCCCCCATACCCCCGAGGTATTTGGAAAACCAAAGACGGGGCAAACAGGTCAGACCCTGAGCCCGTCCGTGCCAAAGAAATTGAGCGCGGTCGCTTCGAAGCCAAGCCCGACGCCATCGCCCGGATGCAGGTCGGTATCCCCGGTGATCCGTACGGTCAATTTGCCCAAGGCACCGCACTCGACCACGACGAAGCTGTCCGCCCCCAGGTATTCGACGATATCCACCGTGCCGTCGCATTGGCCGTGTCCCGGCGTGCCCAGCGTGATGTGTTCCGGACGGATGCCCAACTGGGTCGCCGGGGCGGTGACGGCACAGGTGCCGCCTCGCCCGCCGGGCAGGCTGTAGGTCTTGCCGGCGGTTTCGCAGGGCAACAGGTTCATCTTGGGGCTGCCGATAAACTGCGCCACAAAGGTGTTCGCAGGTCGTTCGTAAAGTTCGCGCGGGGTACCCACCTGGGCGATCTTGCCGAATTCCAGCACCACGATGCGATCCGCCAGCGTCATCGCCTCGACCTGGTCATGGGTCACGTAGATCATCGTGGATTTCAGGCTCTGGTGCAGCTTGGCGATCTCGTAGCGCATTTCGACCCGCAGGGCAGCGTCGAGGTTCGACAGCGGTTCGTCGAACAGGAACGCCGTCGGGTCGCGCACGATCGACCGCCCGATCGCGACGCGCTGGCGCTGGCCGCCCGACAGATCCTTTGGGCGCCGGTCAAGGTAGGGTTCGAGTTTCAGCACCGCGGCGGCGGCGTTCACCTTGGCGGCAATTTCGTCCTTGGGGGCGCCGGCGGTTTTCAGGGAAAACCCCATGTTGTCGCGCACCGACATATGCGGGTAGAGCGCATAGCTTTGGAAGACCATCGCCAGGCCGCGTTTCGACGGTGGTTCAGACGTGACGTCGCGCCCGTCGATGTCCAGCGTGCCGCGGCTGATGTCCTCCAGCCCGCCGATCATCCGCAAGAGCGTGGACTTGCCACAGCCAGAGGGGCCGACGAAGACAACGAATTCGCCATCGGCGATTTCAAGATCCACACCCTTGATGACCTGGATATCCCCGTACCATTTCTCGACCGCTTTCAGCGTGATCGCGCCCATCAGAACCTCCCCTTTGCATGTGGCGATGCCCAGGTCAGCCAGATCGCGGCGGTCCATGTGAAATGGTTCCCCCCCGCAGGCGCCCCGTCCACCGGGCTGAAATATTCGTAGAATCCATGCTCTGCGATCAGCTTTTGCGTGTTCTTGCGCAGTTTTTCGGCATGCACGATGTGCCCGGTTTCCGCCAGGCCGATCCCGATCAGGGAATTCATCATGCCCCAGCTTGGCCCGCGCCAGTACCGCAGCGGGTTGAAATGCGGATCCGACGGATCGTTCGATGGTACGCCAAAGGCGACCTCGGTCATGATCCGGTCGAGATGCGGCAACATTCGATCGTCGCGGATGCCTGCGAACCACACCAGGAAGGACGCGGAACTGAGCGAATTTGTGAACTTGCCGGTGCGCAGGTCGATCGAGTCGTAGTGCCCGCGCTCCGCGTTCCAGTGGTTTTCCACCCCGCGCTTCAGCATGGCGATCCAGCCTTCGATCTCTTCGACCTCGTGGTCGAGTTCGACGGCAATGTGCAACAGGTCCCGGCAGGCACGCAGGAACAGCAGGGTCATGCCCACATCCGCGACACGGAACGGGCCGTTCCTGGCGATCTCGACTTCGTTCCAGCCGGTGTCGCGACCGAACTGCACCATTGCAAGGTAACGGTCGTAGTCTTCCTTCTTCGGGCGCATCGACGGATCGACATGGCTGGTGTCGCGACGGGTGTATTCGCCCACCCCCGAGCCGTCGACGTTGGCCATCGCGTCGTCCCAGTCGACGGCATTGTCACGGCCGGATTCCCATGGGTGGGTGATCGCGACCATGCCGTCATGCAGACGGTATTTCACGAACCAGCGGTGCCAGCTGACCAGCCGGCCATACATCAGCTCCATATGGATGCGGCCATAGTGCTTGTCGGCTTCATAGACGGCACGCGCCATGGTCGCCGCGATCGGTGGCTGGGTGATCCCGGAGGTGTGCGGCACGCGCGGCACCCCCCAGACATCCGGCCCCGGAAAGTATCCGATACTTTGCTTGTGGAACACGATATGCGGAACCATGCCGTTGTCCCATTGCCCGGTGAACAAGGTTTCCAGCTCTGACCAGGCGCGGCGCACGTCATAGGTGGAAAACCCCCAGGCCGCAAAGGCGCTGTCCCAGTTCCACTGATAGGGGTAAAGGCCCTTGGTTGGCACCGTGTAAAGCCCACGGTCGTTCTCGCGCATGATCTTGCGCGCGCGTTTGTCGATCTTGTCGAAATTCATGGTCTATCCTTTGACGGAGCCTGCCGTCAGGCCCTTGGTCATGAACCGTTCCAGACCCAGGAACAGCGCCATGATCGGGACGGTTGCGATCACGGCGCCGGCCATCAGGTGCTGGCGCGGAATTTCAGAAGAGTTGAGGCTGGCGATCCCGCGGGTCAGGGTGAACTTGGACGGGTCGTCCAGCAGCATGAACGCCAGGAGGAACTCGTTCCAGGCGATCATGAACACGTACAGCGAAACAGAGGCCATGGCGGGCAGGGCCAGCGGAAGAGTGATCTTCCAGATCACCTGCAGCCGGTTCAGCCCGTCCATCAGCCCGGCTTCCTCGACCTCGGCCGGCAGGCCGCGGAAATACCCCTGCAACATGTAAAGCGACACCGGGATCGTGGTGACTGGATAGATCATCACGATCCCCAGAATCGAATTGCGCAGCCCGGTCATCGAAAACGCGATATAGATGGGCAGCGCCAGAACGATCATCGGCACCATGTAGATCAGCAGGATCGACCGCGAAAACGCCGCTCGCCCCCGAAACCGCAGCCGCGCGACCGCGTAGGCCCCCGGAACCGAGAACAGCAGCGTGACAAACACGGTGATGACCGAAATCACGAAACTGTTCAGCAGATAGGTGCCAAAGTTGAATTGCATGAACAGCTCTTCATAGCTGCGCAGCAACCCCCAGCCCTTGGACAGGTCCAGGCTGAAATCCAACGGGTTCTGGATCAATTCCGACTGGTTCTTCAGGCTGGTCATCACCATCACGTAGAACGGGATCAGGACGATGGCGGTGAAAAAGATATAGCCGAACCCGGTCAGGAACCGGATCACCGCTGCCTCGAATTCATGTCGGGTCAGCGCGCCGATGTGGCAATCCTCCAGGATCAGGATCATGCCAAGCGCCGCGAACCCGGCCACCGCCGCATGGCCGGTCAGGCCCGCCAGCAGCCCGACGTCACCGGTCTGCATCGGTCCGTATGCCAGCACCCCCAGGGCCAGCAACACCACAGCGCCACCGATCGCCCCCCGCCGGCCATAAAGCGTTGCCGTCCCAAGCAGTGCCCCCCAGGCCAGCGACAACAGCAGCGAGGGCCGGAAGGCCTCTCCCGTCACGAAGCTCATGGCAACCGCCACCGTCGTCGCGATGACAAAGGTCCAGAGTGCCCCCAGCACCGGTCCGGTCACGTATCCAAACCTCAGGGCCTGCATCACAACTCTCCCATCATCTTGCCGGAAATATCCCGGGGGGTGCGGGGGGCAGTGCCCCCCGCTTCGGTCGGTTGCCGCAGGCAAGCGAAACGGATCATAGCCCCTCCTCCTGGCTCATGAAGCGGAAGAAGAAGACCGAAAACACCAGCAAACAGCAGAAGATCACAACCGCCACCGCGGCCCCGGCACCGATGTTCGACACGGCAAACGCCTGTTCATAGACATTCACCGTCAGCGTCCGCGTCCCGGCATTGCCGCCGGTCAGCAGGAAGATGTCGTCGAACTTGTTGAAGGTCCAGATAAAGCGCAGCAGGAACAGCACGCTCAAGATCCCCAGCAGCTGCGGCATCGACAGGTACCAGAACTGCTGGAACGGGCTTGCGCCATCCATGTCGGCGGCCTCGTACATGTCGGTGTCGATCGACTGCATCCGCGCCAGGATGAACAGGAAGGACAGCGGGAAATAGCGCCAGATCTCGAATACCGTCACCATGATCAGCGCCAGCGGGCGCTCGCCGAAGAAATTGATCGCCTGCGTCGTCACCCCCATCTGCACCAGAAGCGCATTGGCCGAGCCGGAAAACGGATCGAACAGGATCAGCCAGGAAAACGCCACCGCGATGACCGGCGCGACGTAGGGAAACAGATAAAGCCCACGCAGGATGCCCTGGCCCTTGAACGACTTGTTCAGCAGCAACGCCGCAAACAGCCCCACCAGCAGCGCGCCCAGAGTCCCGAACACGGTGTAAAAAGTTGTGACTCCCAGTACGCCCCAGAATTCGCGACCATCAAAAATACGGGCAAAGTTCTGCAACGTGAATTCGCCGTTGGTCAGGATGTTGCTCGATGTGCCAGTGACCAAAGGTTCGCCATCCTCGGCGGCGGCCTCTGCGGTGTCTTCGTCGCCGGTGATGGTCACCGCGATTCGCAGCCGTTCGTTGTATCCGCCCGTGAGGGTGCCAATCTCGCACCGCAATTCTGCTCCGGACAGGGCGCAGACCTCGGGCAGATCGCCAAGAGTGATCATCGGCGGGATCGTGTCGGTAAAGGCGACGTCGGTGATGTCCTTGGTCTGTGACGAATTGCGCAGCCGGTACTCGATCCGCAAGCTGTCACCAGAACCCCGCAGGCTTTCGCTCAGGATGGCGCGGGGTGGGCGCAGGTCGGCCAGGCCCACCGGTTTGAAACTGATCCAGAAGATCGCCAGCAAGGGCAGGATGACCACCAGCGCGACGCTGATCAGCGTGGGCGCCAGCAGACCCCAGGCAAGGCGGGCTTCGCGCCGGGCCAGCGGCGGCGTGCCGGTGGGAGGAAGGGCAGATGTCATAACGTCAGGTCCCGGGCTTGCCCCGCCCGCGGGTCGTCGGAGGGCGGGGGTGGGAAGGGGAAGTCGGCTGCAAGATGCGAAGGACGGGGCGGCACCCGGGCCGCCCCGTCAAGGTCGCGTTACTGGATCTTCGACAACTCGTCGTTCATCTCGGCCACGGCACCGGGGCCGTCGATCTGACCGTCGATGTATTCACGCACGACTCGGTTGATCACCTGACTGTTGATCATCTTGGACGCCAGCCCAAGCTGGCCTTCCTTGACGCCCCAGCGCTGTGCCACGTCGAGGCCGCCGACGATTTCGTCGATCATGTCTTGCGCATAGAGTTCGCCCAGCGGCTTCTTGCGGTCGACACCCACCGGCAGTGTGGCCCAGAGGTTCTTGAACTTCTGCGGATCGCCCGCGGTGCCCGCGCGCACCGGGAACTTGCCTTCCGGCGCGATCGACAAGGTCTGACCGTAGCCTTCGTCCACGGAATACTTGACGAATTCCATCGCCGCGTCAGTGTTCGCGTCCGAGGTGATCCCGAAATAGCGGATATCGCCCCAGGCTGCGCCATCGGGGTTCGACGGGCCCGAGAATGTGGTCACGATCCCGGTTTTCGACGCCAGCTCTCCGCTGGTCGGATCGTCGTTGATGGTGGGCGGAGCGCTGTCACGCAGGCCGGCCAGTTCGTCCAGGATGAAAGGCGACCAGATGATCATCGCTGCGTTGCCCGAGAAGTACAGCTCGCGCGATTGCTTCCAGAACAGGTCCCCCGGAGGCGATGCCTTGGCGATGGCCTTGTAGAAGTCCAGCACCTCGATGGTCTTGGCTTCGTCCAGCGGCATGAAGCCATCGGGGCCGACCGGCGACACGCCATTGGCCAGGAACACATGTTCCAGCACCTGGCTCATGAAGTTTTCGTCGACCTTGGTGGCAGCGACAAACCCGAACATTTCCGGCGGGTTGTGCAGCTTTTCGATCGCGGCCAGAACGTTGGCATAGCTGGTCGGCGCGGCCAGACCTGCAGCGTCGAACAGGTCCTTGCGATAAACGATCATCTGGGTCCAGCCATCGACCGGAACCGATGCGGTATCGCCTTCATAGGCCGCCATGGCCAGCGCACCCGGGGCAAAAGTATCGGCGCCCAACTCCTCGATCACCTCGGTCGCGGCCTCGGTGTCCAGGATGCCTGCCTCGGCCCAGGGCAGGGCGTATTGCAGCGTGTGATAGATCACGTCGGGCAGGTCGCCTGCGGCGAAGGCTGCGGTGGCACGGGTGCCCAAATCGCTTTCGGTGACCGGGATGACCTCGACCGCGGTGCCGGTCTTGGCTTCGAAATCGGCGGCCATCTCCTGCTGCTTTGCCAGACGCTCGGGCTGTTCCTCGGTTGTCCAGAACCGGATCGTATCGGCGCTGACGCCGCCGGCCACAAGGGCCAGCGCCATCGCCGTACCTGTCAGCAGTTTTCGATTGAATGACATGTGGGGTTTCCTCCTGTTGGTATGGAATTGGCCCTGACGATGTCTGACAGTTGTTCTGAGGTCAGGGCAGGTTTGCCGTGCGAGCCCCGGTCAAGGAACGTCGCCTGGCCGATCTCGCGCAGCGCCTCGGGGGCTTCCCCCCGGATGCGGCGGATCAGTAGGTTCGCCAGCCGTTCTCCGGCGTGGCGGGTATCAACCGAAAAGGTCGAAAGCTGCGGGCGCATCAGTGCGCCTTCGGGAATGCCGTCATAGGAAATCACCGACAGGTCGCGACCGATGGTCAGCCCCAGGTCGTCGGCCACGGCCCAGGCGCCAAGCGCGGCGCGGTCGACGGCAAACAGGATCGCGGTAGGCGGCGTGTCCAGCGCCAGCAGAGCGCGCGTCGCCGCGACCCCCTCGGCCCGGTTCAGCGCGGCGGGGCGCACCAGTTCAGGCGCGGGTGGCAGGCCGCAGGCCTTCAGCCCCTCGCAATAGCCCGACAGACGCAACGCATTATACATGTAGGCCGCACCGCCCTGCACAAAGCCGATGCGGCGATGCCCAAGGGCGTGCAGCCGGCACACCGCATCTTTCATCGAATCTTCGCTGGCAATGTCGTACCAGGCGCATCCCTCGGGGTTCGATGTCCGTCCATACAGTACGAAAGGAATATTGGCCGCCCGCAGGAAATCCGCCCGCGCATCCTGTTGCCCGGTGCGCGGCAGGATGAACCCGTCCGCCTTGTTCTGATCGCAAAGGCCGCGCAGCAACGTCAGCTTGTCTTCGTCGCTTGAGGCGGTCGCCAGTGTCAGCGTCCAGTCGGCCCGCGACGCGGCGGCGGAAACGCCGGCCAGGAATTCGGCCAGGAACGGCCGGTGGCCGTCATGTTCGGAAACCTGCAGCACCAACCCGATCGACCGCACCCGCCCGGTGCGAATCGCCTGGGCGTGCGACAACGGGCGATACCCCATCGCGTCGGCCGCGCGTCGCACCCGCAGCCGGGTGGTTTCGGAAATGTCGGTATAGCCGTTCAGCGCCCGGCTGACCGTGCTTTTCGTCAGGTTCAGATGACCTGCAAGATCGTCGATCGTGACCCGCCGTTTACGCGGTGTCGGGCCGGTGGTCCCGGTCTTCGTAGGCGACATGATTGGCTCCCTTGCCTCTATAGGAAATACCGAAACCGGTTTCGGCAAGCGCTTTCTGAAACCGGTTTCGGAATTTTGTGCAAGGTATGGGCAAATATGGAAAATCAGCTTTTCCAGGTGGTTATGGCGAATAGCAGGCCTGTTTGCCCGCGGATCGGCCAACGCGGCCTTTGAAAACGCTTAAGGAATGGTCACTGAAGCCAAAGCCCCGGTGCCTTGCGGCGCCGGGGCTTTCGCGTTGTCCTGTGCCCCCGGGGGCAGCGCGGGGGCCGGGTCTTGCCCTGTGTCAGGCGCTCGCCTTGCCATAAATCGCCGCGATCCGCGCGATGGCGTGCTCCGGCGGCAGTTCCTCGCTCGCACCGGTGCGGCGGCTGGTCAGTTCGACCACCCCGTTCTTCAGCCCGCGCGGGCCAACGGTGATGCGCCAGGGCAAACCGATCAGGTCCATCGTCGCGAATTTCGCGCCAGCGCGTTCGGCGGTGTCGTCGTAAAGCGGCTCCAGTCCGATGGCGGTCAAGCTGGCGTAGATCGCCTGGCACGCCGTATCAGCCGCTTCGTCGCCCTGTTTCAGGTTGACCAGTCCGCAATGGAACGGCGTTACGCCTTCCGGCCAGATGATGCCCTTGTCATCGTGGCTGGCCTCGATGATCGCACCCAGCAGGCGGCTGACGCCGATGCCGTGGCTGCCCATGTGCACCGGTACCCGATTGCCGTCCGCATCGACGACGGTCGCGCCCATCGGTTCGGAATACTTGGTCCCGAAATAGAAGATCTGCCCCACCTCGATCCCGCGCGCCACGCGGCGGCGGTCTTCGGGGATCTCGTTGAACAGGGCTTCGTCGTGGGTTTCATCAGTGCGGGCATAGCGGCTGGTGAATTCCTCCAGGACCGCCTGGCATTGCTCGACAGAATCGTAATCGATCTGCCGGTCGCCGAACTTCAGATCGGTGATGGCGCTGTCATAGAAAACTTCGGATTCGCCGGTTTCCGCCAGCACTAGGAATTCATGGGTGTCATCGCCGCCGATCGGGCCGCTGTCGGCGCGCATCGGGATCGCCTGAAGCCCCATCCGTTCATACGTACGCAGATAGCTGACCAGATGCCGGTTGTAGGCATGCAGCGCCGCCTCTTTCGTCAGGTCGAAGTTGTACCCGTCCTTCATGTAGAATTCGCGCCCCCGCATCACGCCAAACCTGGGCCGGATTTCGTCGCGGAACTTCCACTGGATCTGGTACAACGTCAGCGGCAGGTCCTTGTAGCTGCCGACATGGCTGCGAAAGATGTCGGTGATCAGTTCCTCGGCGGTGGGGCTGAACAGCAGGTCGCGATCATGCCGGTCGGTGATGCGCAGCATTTCCTGACCGTAATCGTCATACCGCCCGGATTCGCGCCAAAGATCCGCCGACTGGATGGTGGGCATCAGCAGCGGAATGTGCCCGGCGCGGATCTGCTCCTCGTGGATGATGTCCTCGATCTTGCGCAGCACCTTGAAGCCCATCGGCAACCAGGAATATATCCCGGCGCTGGCTTGCTTGATCATGCCGGCGCGCAGCATGTAGCGGTGGCTGACGATCTGTGCCTCGGCGGGCGTCTCTTTCAGAACGGGCAGGAAATAGCGGGAAAGGCGCATCGGGCGTCCCTTGGCTGAAGTGAATGTGTCGACCTGCGGTTTACGTCGCAGATGCCCGACAAACAAGGGCTTCGAACTTTTCCGGTTCCTTCAATACCGTCCGGCCTACTTTCCTTCTTCTGGCCGAAAATATCCCGGAGAGCACGAGAGGCAGCGCCTCTCGTACGCGCGGTGCGCGCGTCCCCCCGCGACAGGTCTTGACGGACCCCGCCCCGCGCCCGCAGTCTCCGCCAGCGCGTGACAGGAGAGAGCCATGCCCGGAACCATCCACGAACCCGCCCGCGACATCCCCGTGGTGCATGAAACCGACGTGCTGGTCGTGGGCTCCGGCCCCGGCGGGCTGGCGGCGGCGCTGGCCGCGGCACGCGCTGGCGTGCAGGTCACGCTGCTGGAACGCTTCGGCTGTTTCGGCGGCAACATCACCGCCGTCGGCGTCGAAGGCTTCGCCTGGTATCGCCACGAACAGACGATCGAGGCGGGCGGCATCGGCCGTGAATTCGAGGACCGCGCCCACGCAATGGGCGCCGCCGTTCCCGAAAGCCAGTCGCTCAGCTACGAGCTTGACAGCGAAGGCTTCAAGCTGGTCGCCGACCGGCTGGTGGAAGAAGCCGGGATCATCCCGATGCTGCACCGCCAGTTCGTGGCCCCCATCCTCGACGGCGATGCGATCACCGGCGTGATCGTCGAATCCAAGGCCGGACGAGAGGCGATCCTGGCGCTTGTGGTGATCGACGCCACCGGCGATGCCGACGTGGCCCATCGCGCCGGGTGCCCGACCCATCTGACCCCGCGCGAACAGATGATGGCGGCCTCGGTCATGTTCCATCTGGCAGGGGTCGACAAGCGCGCCTTCATGGCAGGCATCCAGGCCGATCCGCAGACCTATGCCGACTGGGGCGGCGGCGGAGAATGGAACATCGAAACCACGGGGAAAGAGGACGCGATGTTTTCGCCGTTCCTGAAAAAGCCGTTCCAGCAGGCGATCAAGGACGGGCTGATCCCGCCCGATCTGACCACCATCGCCGGCACCTGGGGCGCGATGCATGACAGTGGCGAGCTGACCTATATGAACCTGATCCACCTCGACGGGATCGACGGCACCGACCCCGACAGCCTGACCCGGGGGGAAATCGAAGGCCGCCGTCAGGCCATGCTCGCGCTGGACGCGTTGCGGCGCTACACGCCCGGCTGTGCCGGTGCGCGGCTCAGGAATTTCGGCATGACGCTCGGCATCCGCGACACCCGCAAGATCGACGCCCAATACAACATGACCGAAACCGACGTGCGAGAGCAGGGACGGTTCGAGGATAGCATCGGGATCTATCCCGAATTCATCGACGGCTATGGCATCCTGATCCTGCCCACCACGGGGCGGTACATGCAACTGCCCTACCGGTCGATCCTGCCCAAGGGCGTCGCGAACCTGCTGATCGCCGGCCGGTCGTCAGGGGGGGATCGCATCGCCCATGCCGCGACGCGCAACATGAGTTGCTGCGCGGTGATGGGGCAGGGCGCGGGCGTCGCCGCCGCGCTGGCGGTCAAGGCGAAACGTGCGGTGGCCGAGGTCGACCTGACCGCGGTGCAGGGCGAGTTGATCCAGCAGGGGGTGCGCATTCACTGATCCTCTGTTCCCGCAGGGTCCGTGACCGCTCGCCAATTGCCCGGCAAACCCTTGAAAGCGCGCGCCGAAACGGCGACATAGGGGAAAACGAGGACCACGCATGGCACTTCCCGTCCGGGATCAGCTGAAATACTGGGGCATCGCCGCGGCGGTGTTCTCGATCGTGCTTTGGTATCTTGGGCAGGTGCTTTTGCCTTTTATCCTTGGCGGCGCGATTGCGTATTTCCTGGACCCGGTGGCAGACCGACTTGAACGAATGGGATTTTCGCGCGCCGCGGCGACAGCGCTGATCACCGTCGTGGCGATCCTGGTCTTTGTCATCATGGCGCTGCTTGTCGTGCCGACATTGATCCAGCAGACCATCAGCCTGTTCAACACGGCACCGCAGCTGTTCAAGCAGTTGCAGGCCTTTCTGGCCGAGAGATTCCCGTCGGTCATGGTCGAGGGCAGCGTGCTGCGGGAAAGCATCGTATCGCTGGGCGAAACCATCCGCAGCCGGGGGGGAGAGTTGCTGGACACGGTGCTGACCTCTGCCGCGTCGATCATCAACATCGTGATGCTGTTCGTGATCGTGCCGGTGGTGGCAGTCTACCTGCTGCTGGACTGGGATCGCATGGTGGCCCGGATCGATGATCTGCTGCCACGCGACCATGCTCCGATCATCCGCAAGTTGGCGTCAGACATTGACAACACGCTGGCCAGCTTCATTCGCGGCATGGGCACGGTCTGCCTGATCCTTGGCACGTATTACGCCGTGGCGCTGATGCTGGTCGGGCTGCAATTCGGTCTTGTCGTGGGCTTCATCGCCGGGCTGATCACCTTCATTCCCTACGTTGGCGCGTTGCTCGGCGGCGCGCTGGCCATCGGCCTTGGCCTGTTTCAGTTCTGGGGGGATTGGGTGTCGCTCGGTCTGGTCGCGGGCATTTTCATGCTGGGTCAGGTGCTCGAAGGCAACGTGCTGACACCAAACCTCGTCGGCTCCAGCGTCGGGTTGCACCCGGTGTGGCTGATCCTTGCGCTGTCGGTTTTCGGCACGTTGTTCGGCTTTGTCGGGATGCTGGTTGCGGTGCCGCTGGCAGCCGCGCTTGGTGTGTTGATCCGCTTTGCCCTCGGTCAATACCTTGGCAGCCGGTTGTATCGCGGGCTGATCGGCCAGGAAGAGCAGGACTGACATGACCACACAATACGGGCTGGACCTGCCAAGGCGCCTTGCGCTGGGGCGGGAAGATTTTTTTGTCACCGAAGCGAACGCATTGGCGTTAGCGCTGATAGACGGCTGGCGCAACTGGGCGGGCGGCAAACTTGCGCTGGTGGGCCCGCAAGGTGCAGGCAAGACCCATCTCGCCCATGTCTGGGCCAAGGACAGCGGCGCGCGTATCTTGCCCGCCCGCGACCTTGCCTTGGCCGATATCCCGGCGCTGGCCACCGGCCCGGTCTGCGTCGAAGACATTTCCGATATCGCAGGCCAGCCCGAGGCGGAAAACGCGCTGTTCCACCTGCACAACCTCGTGCTGGCAGAGCGCCACGCGCTGATGCTGACCGCGCACACCCCGCCGACCGACTGGGGGATCAGGCTGCCTGATCTGGCCAGCCGCATGATGGGCACGCAAGTGGCCCGGCTTGGCCCGCCCGACGACGCGCTGCTGAGTGCGGTGCTGGCGAAACTTTTTGCCGACCGGCACAGCGTGCCTGCCCCCGATGTCATCCCCTATCTTCTGCGCCACATGCCCAGGTCTTTCGCGGCTGCGGGGCAGGTGGTTGCCGAAATCGACCGCAGGGCCCTGGCCACGCGTGGGGGCGCCACCCGAGCCAAGGCGCGCGAGGCGCTGGCAGCCCTTGAGCTTTGCGAGGCTTCGGGCGACAATTGACTGTCACCATTTCGTTGCATCTCCAGATCATAAGCGCGCCATGACCCAAGCCGATTTCCTCAAGAGCCCGCTACCGCCCACAGTAGACCTGCCCGATTTCGACAAGGCCGGCCCGGCGCGTTTCTACAACCGCGAACTCAGTTGGTTGGGCTTCAACTGGCGCGTGCTGGAAGAGGCGGAGAACCCCCGCGTGCCGCTGCTGGAACGGCTGCGCTTTCTGTCGATTTCCTCCACCAACCTCGACGAGTTTTATACCGTGCGCGTGGCGGGTCTGCGCGAACTGGCAAATGCGGGCAATACCACCCCTGCCGCCGATGGGCTGAGCCCGGCGGAGCAGCTGACCCTGATCAACGAAGATGCCCGCAACCTGATGCAGACCCAGCAGCGCGTGCTGGTGGCGCTGCGTGACGAACTGGCCGAAGCCGGTATTCACGTACTGCAGCGGGATGCCTTGACCGAGGCGGACAAGGCCTATCTGGCCGAGGCGTTCCTTGAACAGGTCTTTCCGGTCTTGTCACCGCTGGCGATCGATCCGGCGCACCCGTTCCCGTTCATCGCCAACACCGGTTATTGCCTGGCGCTGCATCTGGACGGTGGGCGGGGCAAGCCGCTGCAGGCCTTGCTGCCGATCCCGGCTCAGGTCAACCGGTTCATGCCGCTGCCCGCGCCCGAAGGCCAACAGCGATTCCTGCCGCTGGAAGAACTGTTGCTGCTGCACATCGACAGCCTGTTCCCGGGCTATCGTGTCGCCGATCATTTCGAATTCCGCGTGTTGCGCGACAGCGACCTGGAAGTCGAGGAAGAGGCCGAGGATCTCGTCCGCGAATTCGAAGTGGCCCTGAAGCGCCGCCGCCGCGGCGAGGTGGTGCGCCTGACTGTATCTGCCGGGGCACCGGCCGCGCTCAAGCAGGTGGTGATGCGTGAACTGCATGTCACCGATGCCGAGGTGGTGGAACTGGACGGCATGGTCGGCGTGGCCGATCTGAAAGAACTGGTGCTGGACGAGCGGCCCGATCTGCTGTGGCCGTCCTTTACGCCGCGCGTGCCCGAACGCGTGCAGGACCATGACGGCGACATGTTCGCCGCGATCAAGTCCAAGGACATGCTGCTGCACCATCCGTACGAAACTTTCGACATGGTTGTCCGGTTCCTGAACCAGGCTGCCGCCGATCCGAACGTCGTCGCGATCAAGCAGACCCTGTACCGCACGTCCCGACATTCGCCCATTGTCGCGGCCTTGTGCGAAGCGGCCGAGGACGGCAAATCCGTCACCGCGCTGGTCGAACTCAAGGCGCGCTTCGACGAGGCCGCCAATATCCGCCAGTCGCGCCGGCTGGAACGGTCGGGGGCGCATGTCGTCTATGGCTTCCTCGACTGGAAGACCCACGCCAAGATCAGCCAGGTCGTGCGCCGCGAAGGCGACAAGCTGGTGACCTATACCCATTGGGGCACCGGCAACTACCACCCGATCACCGCCAAGATCTATACCGACCTGTCGTTCTTTACCTGTGACGCGGCATTGGGGCGCGACGCGGCCAAGGTGTTCAACTACTTGTCAGGCTATGCCAAGCCCGCGCAGCTGGAAAACTTGTCGATCTCTCCGCATTCGCTGAAATCCCACATGCTCGACATGATCGCGGCAGAGGCGGAACACGCCCGCAACGGCACGCCGGCACAGATCTGGATCAAGATGAATTCGCTGATCGAACCCGACATGATCGATGCGCTTTATGCCGCCAGCCAGGCCGGGGTGAAGATCGACATGGTGATCCGCGGCATCTGCGGGCTGCGCCCCGGGATCAAGGGGCTCAGCGACAACATTCGCGTCAAGTCCATCGTCGGGCGGTTCCTGGAACATTCGCGCATCGCCTGTTTCGGCAATGGCGCGGCGCTGCCCAACGACGGGGCCAAGGTGTTTATCTCGTCTGCTGACTGGATGGGGCGCAACCTGAACCGCAGGATCGAAACGCTGGTGGAAATCAAGAACCCCACCGTCAAGGCACAGATCGTCAGCCAGATCATGGCGGCGAATTTCGCAGATACCGCCCAAAGCTGGATCATGGGGCCGGATGGCAAATTTACCCGCGAACAGGTTCCCGAGGGCAGGTCCGCGTTCAATTGTCACCGGTTTTTCATGGAAAACCCGTCGCTGTCGGGGCGCGGCTCTGCCGGCGCGGCGGATGTGCCGAAACTCGCGCACAAGGGCGACTGACGCCTGACCTCACATCCGTGTGTAGCCTTGTATCGCTGTCCAGGTTTTTGTGCCAAAAGGACGGACACGCATGGACGGAGGTCAGAACATGCCAGGTTTTATGGAATCGCGGACTGTCGGCGCGGTGGTGCTCGCTTTCGGATTGCTGACGGGGGGCGCCGCGCTGGCTCAGGGAATGGGGCATGGTGGCGGCATGGGTCACATGCACGGTGCCGACGGCACCGGCCACGACGAGGTCAACATGCCAGGCCTGCGCGGTCTTGACGCCACACCCGAAGAAAGCCTGGAACTGCAAGTGATGTTCCGAAACTTTCCGCTGATCGACCGCCGGGTCGAAAACTTGCCCAATGGCATCCGCACCGTCACCGTCGCCCACGACGACGATGTCATGGCGGCGCTGGTCAGCCACGTGACCGGCATGATCACCCGGGTCGAAGAGGCGCGCGACCCCAAGATTTTCATCCAGAGCCCGACCCTCGACATTTTCTTCGAACGCGGTGACCGGATCCAGACAGAGATCGAAATCACCGACGAGGGCATTGTCGTGGTGCAAACCTCCGATGACCCCGAACTGGTCGAGGCGATGCACGTGCACGCCGCAGAGGTCACGGACATGGCCAACCGCGGCATGCAGGCGGTCCATGAAATGATGATGCAGCGCGCCGGGAACTAAGCGCCCCGCTGCGCCTTCTTCTGGCGAAAAATATCCCGGGGAGTGTGAGGGGCTGGCCCCTCACGCCACGACAGGGGCGCAACGCCGGTCAAGAGCGTCGCGCGGCCCGCGTCATTCCCAGCAACTGACCAGAACGGTCATCGCGGTGGCCATGTTGGTCAAGTCCTCGGGCGCCATGGCACCCGTGGCGCGACTGGTCTGCACAGACACGCCCGCCTGTCTCAGCACCGCGCGAAGGCTGGACACGTCGGCGGCAAAGCCCACCTCGGCCGGCAGCACCCGGGTGCCACTTTCCTTGGGCAGCAGCATCCCCATCACCGCTCCGGCAGCATCGAACACGGGCCCGCCGCTGTCCCCCGGCAGGGCAGATATTTCCAGCCGGTCGACGCCGTCCTCACCGTTCAGACCGCGCAGGTCCGACAATGTGCCAAAGGTCATGGTCGGGGCGGGCAGGGTGCCTTCGAAGGAATACCCCGACACCGCGATTTCCGATTGCAGGCGCGGCGCGCCATTGGCCAGGGCTGCCACCTGCATCGGTGCCAGAGTCCCCGTCGGGCGCAAAACGGCAATGCCGCTGGCGGTGTCGGCTGCGGCAACCGTGGCGTCATACTGGCCATCCAGCGTGATGCGGCTACAGCCTTGAACCGCCTCGGTTGTGGTCACGACGCTGCCCGAGGTGTCGACATAAAAGCCCGACCGCGACACTTTCGGGGTGCGGATGCGCAGCCCCGACACCAGGTCTACGGTCTGGTCTGTGCCGGTCACGGCGCCCGGGTCCAGAACGCCCGCGATGGATTCGAAGCTGTCCTGCATCAGTGCCAGGATACGGGTGCGGCGTTCTTCGTCACCTTGCGGCCAGATCAGGGTGAACCCCTTGATTTGACCGTCTTTCAGAACGGTTTCGGTGTGCGACACGATTCGGTTGTTCGCCCCTTCCAGCAAAAAGCCGGTGCGGGTGCGTTCCCGGTCGCCCTCCAGCGGGACGATTTCCAGCGTCTGCATGATTTCGTACAGACCATAAAGCGTACTCTGGTCGCCGGGCTGGCTGATCAGCAGGACACGCGCGCCGATGTCGTTGGTCGATGCGTAATGGACAAAGGGCGCTTCGTACTTGTCAAAGCGCACCACGCCCATGGGCAATTGCATCCGGATGCCCGCGCGCGTTTCGGTTACGGTCTGCATGCCCATGCCGTCCAGTACAGCATTGTACTGGCGCAGCAATTCGGCGCGCTGCATCGTGGTCAGGATGCCGGTGGCTTCGAACCCGTTGGCGTCTTGCCAGGCGCTCATCGAGCCGCGGGTCCCACGGCCAAAGGCACCGTCGATGGCGGAATTGTAATAGCCGGCCCATCGCAGCGCGATCTGCAGTTCCATCCGTTCCTCGCGCGACAGGCGCGCCTCGGAGGCGCGGGCCTCGCGCGGGGTTTCGTCGATCACGGGGGCAGGTGCGGGGGCAGGCACGGGGGCAGGCGCCGGAACCGGTTGCGCCTGTTGCGTCTGTGGCGCGGGCGCGGGCGCGGGGGCCGGCGCCGGAGTTGGCACCGGCAGCGGTGCCGGGGTCACTGGGGCGGCAATGCTGGCGCCCACGGGCCAGAACTGGCTTTCGTATTCTTCCGATCCGGCGACATAGCTGTCCGACGGGATGCGCCCCTCGGCCCTGAGCTGGCGCAGCAGCGCCTCGGCATCGGCGCGGGTATAGGGGCCCAGCGCGATCCCGTACCAGCCCGCGCCCAGCGAAAAGCCGTTCACGTTGCTGAGCGCCCCGGCATAGTCGCGCACGCGTTGTTCTGCGCGCGCAAGGCTCGGCTGAGCCTCGATCTGGATGAAAGTCATGTCCTGGGCCACGGCGGTTTGCGCGAAAATGAACGCGGCCGCGACCAGCGGGAAAACACGTTTGGTCATGTGAAGAAGTGCCCTTGCCCTGTCTCTTTGATGTTTTGTCACAAGGCTTTTACCAAATGTGCAAAGGCGTGCACCTCAAATTATGGTCAGCCGGTCAATTGACCCTTGGACCGTTGCGTCATAGGTAAGCGCCAACCTGACGAAGGGCCTTGGCGATGAGCGATACACCGGTAAAACCGCGCAGCTTTCAGGAAATCATCCTGCGGCTTCAGACCTATTGGGCGTCCAAGGGCTGTGCCGTGCTGCAACCCTACGACATGGAGGTCGGGGCCGGGACGTTCCACCCCGCAACGACGCTTCGATCGCTTGGGACGCAGTCTTGGGCCGCAGCCTACGTGCAGCCGTCGCGCCGCCCAACCGACGGGCGCTATGGCGAAAACCCGAACCGCTTGCAGCACTACTACCAGTACCAGGTGCTGATCAAACCGTCGCCGCCGGACCTTCAGGCGCTGTATCTCGGGTCGCTTCAGGCGATCGGAATCGATATGGCGCTGCACGACATCCGGTTTGTCGAGGACGACTGGGAAAGCCCGACGCTGGGCGCCTGGGGGCTGGGCTGGGAAGTCTGGTGTGACGGCATGGAAGTCAGCCAGTTCACTTATTTCCAGCAGGTCGGCGGCCACGATTGCCACCCGGTTTCGGGTGAACTGACCTATGGCCTGGAACGTCTGGCAATGTACGTGCTTGGGATCGACCATGTCATGGACATGCCGTTCAACGACCCGCAGACACCAATCCCGCTGACCTATGGCGATATCTTCCGCCAGACCGAACAGGAATACAGCCGCTGGAACTTTGACGTGGCCGACACCGAAGTCCTGCTGCGCCATTTTGAAGAGGCCGAGGCTGAATGCGCCCGCATCCTGGCAGAGCCATATGACGACCCGAAGACCGGAAAACGTATCGTGATGGCGCATCCGGCCTATGACCAGTGCATCAAGGCCAGCCACATATTCAACCTGCTGGATGCGCGCGGCGTGATCTCTGTCACCGAACGGCAGGCCTATATCGGCCGGGTCCGGGCGCTGGCCAAGATGTGCGCCGACGCCTTCGTCCAGACCGAAGCCGGAGGATACGCAGCGTGAGCGGGAAGCTGCTGGCAGGGGGCATCGTGCTGATTTCGCTGATCTTCGGCGCGATCGTCTATTACACTCAGGTCTATTATTACTATCAGGACGTGCCCGCCGACCAGGCCGTGGTGCGCCTGACCGTCCTGGCCAGCGGAGAGCTGGAAGAAATCCCGACAACCGACCTGCGCGCCATCGACGCAACCAGCAGCCCGATCCGGTATCGCGCCTGTTTCACCACGCCGCTGTCGCTGGCGATGATGTCCGAGACCTATGAATCCTATGACGGCGCCGCCCCGCGCAACGCGCCGGGCTGGTTCGACTGTTTCGATGCCGCCGCCATCGGTGCCGAGATCGAGGCCGGAACGGCCCTGGTCTTCACCGGGCAGCGCAACATCGAATACGGCATCGACCGCGTTGTCGCCGTCACCGGCGATGGCCGCGGCTATGTCTGGGAAGAAATCAACGAATGCGGGGACAAGGCCTATGACGGCACGCCCCTGGGCGAAAACTGCCCGCCGCGCGAGTAAGGATACGGACCGATGCCTGATCTTCTGATCGAACTCTTTTCCGAGGAAATCCCCGCGCGGATGCAGACCCGTGCCGCCGAGGACCTGAAGAAACGCCTGACCGACGGTCTGGTTGAGGCCGGCCTGACCTACGCCGGTGCCGCCACCTTTTCCACGCCGCGCCGACTGGCGCTGACGATCCAGGGGCTGACGGCGCACTCTCCCACCCTGCGAGAGGAACGCCGTGGCCCGAAGGTCGGTGCTCCTGACAAGGCGATCGAAGGCTTCCTGCGCGGCGCGGGCGTGGCCCGCGACCAGCTGGAAGAGCGTGAGGACAAGAAGGGCAGCTTCTATTACGCCACCGTCGTCACCCCCGGCCGCGCGGCGGCCGAGATCGTGGCAGAACAGCTGGAAACGGTCATCCGCACATTCCCCTGGCCCAAGTCCATGCGTTGGGGGGCGGGCAGCCTGCGCTGGGTCCGCCCGCTGCACCGGATCCTCTGCATCCTGACGGACGAGGCTGGCGCCGAGGTCGTGCCGCTGACGGTCGACGGGATCGCGGCGGGCAACGTCACCGAAGGTCATCGGTTCATGGCGCCGGGCGCGTTTTCCGTCACCTCGTTCGATGATTATCAGGCGCGGCTGAAACGTGCCCATGTCATCCTGTCCGCCGAGGAACGGGCCGAGGCGATCTGGCACGATGCCAGCAACGCCGCGTTCGCCGCCGGGCTCAAGGTTGTCGAAGATCGTAGCCTCTTGGCCGAGGTCGCCGGTCTGGTGGAATGGCCGGTCGTCCTGATGGGCCAGATCGGCGAGGATTTCCTGAACCTGCCGCCAGAAGTGCTGCAGACCTCGATGAAGGAACACCAGAAGTTCTTCTCGGTCCGCAACACGGCGACCGGTCGGATCGAACGGTTCATCACCGTGGCCAATGTCGAAACCGCTGACCATGGCGCGACGATCCTGGCCGGCAACCAGAAGGTTCTGGCCGCGCGCCTGTCCGATGCCAAGTTCTTCTGGGAAAACGACCTGCGCATGGTCGAACGGCAGGGGCTGCAGGCCATGGCCGCGCCGCTGGACAAAGTGACCTTCCACAACAAGCTGGGCAGCCAGGGCGCCCGCATCGCCCGCATCGCCGCGCTGGCGCGGAAACTCTCTGCGATCACCGGCGCGGACACCGATCAGGCGGTGACGGCGGCGCAGGTGGCCAAGGCCGACCTCAGTTCGGAAATGGTCTATGAATTCCCCGAGTTGCAAGGGATCATGGGGCGGTATTACGCGCAAAAGGCCGGTCTGCCGCAGGCCGTGGCCGATGCCTGCCGCGACCACTATTCGCCGCTGGGCCCGTCCGACGATGTGCCCACCGCGCCTGTCTCCATCACTGTGGCGCTGGCCGACAAGCTGGACACACTGACAGGCTTCTGGGCGATCGACGAAAAACCCACCGGGTCCAAGGATCCCTATGCCCTGCGCCGCGCAGCTCTGGGGGTGATCCGGCTGGTACTGACCAATGATTTGCGTCTGCCGCTCGACCGGTTCATCGACGCGCAGCTGCTGCGCCACCAGATCGACACAAACGGCGATGCGGCCCAGACCGCGCTGCGCGACGACCTGCTGGAAAAGATCGCCAGGCATGGCATTTTCGGCGCCGCCGTCCGCACCGCTCTCGACAAACTGGCAACGGCCGATGCGCCCGATTGGGTGGCGCAGATTGCCAACCACCAACCCGACACCAGCGACGACCTGCTGTCCTTCATCCATGACCGGCTCAAGGTCTATCTGCGCGACCAAGGGATTCGCCACGACGTGATCGACGCCTGCTTGGCCATGCCGGGCAAGGACAACCTGACGCTGCTGGTCAAACGCGCCCGGGCCCTGTCGGACATGCTGGCAACCGAGGACGGGGTAAACCTGATCCAGGGCTTCAAGCGCGCCAACAACATCCTGACACAGGCCGAGGACAAGGATGGCGTCGAATACAGCTTCGGTGCGGATGCGAAATTCGCGGATGCGCCTGAGGAAACCGCGCTCTTCGCCGCGCTCGATGTCGCGCAGGCAGCGATCGCCCCGGCGATGGCGACCGAGGATTTCGCGGGCGCCATGGCCGCGATGGCCGCGCTACGCCCGGCGGTCGATGCGTTCTTCGACGCGGTCCAGGTCAATGCCGACAGTGACATCCTGCGCCGGAACCGCCTGAACCTGCTGGGCGATATCCGCCGCACCTGCCTTCAGGTGGCCGACCTGTCCCGGATCGAAGGCTGACTGGCCTTTCATCTTTCCGGCAAATACTCTCGGGGTGAATTGCCCCGCAGGGGCAAGAGGGGGCGACGCCCCCTCTTTGTCGTTGCTCACCCCGAACAGGCCCCGGACTCCTGTGCGATCCGGCGACATGCTCTCTTGCCAGCCCCGCGCGGCGGCGTATTGTGACGGCAACAAGAAAGGTGCCGCAGTGCAGAAACCGTCGCTCCAAGACCCCGCCGTCGCCCTCGTGACCCCCAGCGCGCCGATCACGACGCCAACGCATGGCGGTCGGGCGAAGTGCCTGCAACGCCTTGTCCGGCTTGACCTGCCGGTGCCCTGCACGGTGGCCTTGTCCTTTGAAACCGTGCATGAAATCGCCGCGGGAGAGATGCCCGATATTGCCAAGATCCTTGCGCAATTCGACGACGGTGCGCTGCTTTGCGTGCGCCCGTCGTCCGAAGATCCGGATTGGGGCGGCCCGGGGGCAATCCTGAACATCGGGATGAACGATGCGCGCTATGTCGATTTGTCCGACCGCATCGGGCACGAGGCCGCCGCCTCGATCTACATGCGCTTCGTTCAGGCCTATGCGGTGCATGTGGCGCGGCTGGACCCCGATGTTTTCGACGAGATCGCCGAGGACGGTCAGATCGGCCTGGGCGAAGCGATGCGCGCCTATGAAGACGAGGCCGAAGAGCCGTTTCCGCAGGATCCGGCCCGGCAATTGTCCGAGGTGCTGCGCTCGATGGCGCGGGCCTGGGAAGGCACCACCGCGCGGCTGTTGCGACAGGCCAAAGGCGCGCCGATGGATGCGGGGCTGGGCCTTGTCGTGCAGGAGATGGCGTTGGGGCTGGGGCAGGGGGAATGTGGCTCTGGCGTATTGCAGTTGGTCAGTTCTGAAACCGGTGCACCGCAGATCACCGGCCGCTACCTGAGCCAGAGCCAGGGCCGCGAGGCATTGGCCTCCGGCGCTGCGTCGCTGTTTCTGGAAAAGGACCCGCGCGGTCGGTCGCTGGAAGAACTGGCGCCAGAGGCCTTTGCCAACCTCAAGGAACACGCGGCCCTGATGCGACGGCGGCTGCGCGAGGAAATGCAGATCGAATTTACCATTGAAAACGGCCGCTTGCATATCCTTGACGGGGTGCGTGTTGCACGCAGCCCGCAAGCGGCAGTGCGCATCGCCGTCAGCCTGGCGGAAGACGGCATCATCCCCCGCGAAGAGGCGGTGATGCGAGTTGAGCCGCGCGCGATTTCGGAACTGCTGCACCGGCAGGTGGCTCCCGATGCGGAACGCGACGTGATCGGGTTCGGCGTCGCGGCCAGCCCCGGTGCCGCCACCGGCAAGATCGTGTTTTCCGCCAACGAAGCGCAGGCCAGCGCCGCGCGGGGCGAACCGTGTATCCTGGTGCGCCGCGAAACCAGCCCCGAGGATATCCGCGGCATGCATGCCTCGGTCGCGATCCTGACCGAGCGGGGCGGCATGACCAGCCACGCGGCGGTGATCGGGCGCGGCATCGGCCTGCCCTGCGTGGTGGGTGCCAGCCGGATGAGTTTTCACATGCGTCGCAAGGAGGTGATCGGCGAAAAGGGCCGGATTTTCCGCGCAGGCGACATCATCACCATTGACGGCACCAATGGCCAGGTGCTGAAAGGTGCCCCCGCCATGGTCGAAGCGTCGCTGGACGACGCGTTCCGGACCCTGTTGGACTGGGCCGATGAAAAGCGCGACATCGGTATCCGCGCCAATGCCGACACCCCGGCCGACGCCCAGACCGCGCGCAATTTCATGGCGGAGGGGATCGGGCTGTGCCGGACCGAGCACATGTTCTTTGAGGCCGACCGCATCACGCCGATGCGAGAGATGATCTTTGCCGACGATGTCGAGGATCGCAAGGCGACGCTGGCGATGCTTTTGCCGATGCAGCGCGCAGACTTCACCGAACTTTTCCGCATCATGCAGGGCTTGCCCGTCTGCATCCGCCTGTTTGACCCGCCGCTGCACGAATTCCTGCCCAATGACCGCGCCGGTTTGCGCGACCTGGCCGAGGCGCTGGACCTGCCGGTCAGCGATGTGACCCGCCGGGTCGAAAGCCTGGGGGAATACAACCCCATGCTGGGCCTGCGTGGCGTGCGCCTGGGCATCACCGTGCCCGAGATCTATGACATGCAGGCGCGCGCGATTTTCGAAGCGACGGTCGAGGCCAGCAAGGATGGTGAACCGGTCGTGCCCGAGGTGATGATCCCGCTGGTCAGCGCCCGGCGCGAGGTCGAACTGGTGCGCACCCGGATCGACGCGGTCGCCGCGGCAGTCCGCAATGAACGCGGGCAGGATTTTGACTATCGCCTTGGGGTGATGGTGGAAACGCCGCGTGCCTGCCTGCGCGCCGCCGACATCGCCCACCACGCGCATTTCCTGTCCTTCGGGACGAACGACCTGACACAGATGACCTATGGCCTGTCGCGCGACGACGCCGGGCGGTTCATGTCAGAGTATGTCCGCTTGGGCGTTTACCCAGAGGACCCCTTCCATGTTCTGGATACCGAAGGCGTCGGGGAATTGCTTCAGATCGGGGCTGAACGGGGGCGACAAAGCGATCCGGAGATCACCCTGTCGATTTGCGGCGAACACGGCGGTAACCCCGAATCGATTGCCTTCTGCCGGGAAGCGGGATTCGACTATGTCAGCTGTTCACCCTTCCGTGTTCCGGTCGCGAGACTGGCCGCGGCACAGTTGGCGATTCGGTCTAGATCGGCTTAAAACACGCGCGGCATCCACCAATTCTGGGGAGATTCAAGGGTGAAACCCTGGTTTGCGCCTCGTGAATAGCTGTTTTCTGGACCTTTGCCCGTTTTTTGGCTAAGAGCCTGCGGATTGGATGATGGTGCCCACCTGTGGCGCCCTTCATGACGTGAAGGAACTGCCCCGATGCGAGTACTGACAGCGGCCATTGCTGCGCTTCTGAGCCTGTCGATGCCGGCCCATGCCGAGCTGAAATTTGAAGGCGCTGCCCGGCTGATCGAACAGGAACGCCGCGGCCTTGAAGCGGCGGCCCCGGGCCACCTGAGCAAGCTGGCTACTCCTGTAAAGCAACGCGGGGCCAAGAAGGTTCGCTACGACAAGGACTGGCTGGCGTCGCAACCCGCACCAACCGGCGGCAAGCAGTGGCAATGCCTGGCCGAGGCGCTGTATTTCGAGGCTCGCGGCGAAACCGTCAAAGGTCAGTTTGCCGTGGCCGAGGTGATCCTGAACCGGGTCGACAGCCCGCGCTTTCCCAACACCGTTTGTGGCGTCGTGAACCAGGGCACGGGCAAGAAATTTGCCTGCCAATTCACCTATACCTGCGACGGTCGCGCCGAGACGATCCACGAACCTGCTGCCTATGATCGTGTGGGTCGCGTGGCGCGCGCCATGCTGGACGGCGCGCCGCGCAGCCTGACCGATGGTGCCACCCATTACCACACCACGCAGGTTGCCCCGCGGTGGGCACGTGTGTTCCACAAGACCGCGACCATCGGTGTGCACAAATTCTATCGTCAGGACTATCGGGTCTCGAAAAACTGATACGCCGCTTTCCGGGCGCGTCCTGCCGCTTGCGACGGAAGCGACTTTGCGCCTTGTGATAGCGTCCGCCCTATGGCCACGGGACGAAAGGGATGTCATGAGCCAGGAAATCCGCCTTGCCTTCGCCCATCCGTCCGAACGGTCGATGGCGACAGATGACGGTGCGCCTTTGGATCGCATTTCCCTGCGCGATCATATCGTCGAGGTCGAGATCGGAGCGTTCCAGCAGGAACGCGGCACCACTCAGCGGGTCTGTTTCAACGTCGTGGTCGAGGTGGCCCAGGCCCCCGACCTTGATGACGACGTGGATCGCATCCTGAGTTATGATCGCGTGACCGAGGCGATTGCCCACGAATTGGCGGCCGAACGACTGAACCTTTTGGAAACGCTGGCAGACCGGATTGCAGAACGCATTCTCGTTGAACCGCAGGCCGTGCGCGCCTTTGTGCGGATCGAAAAGCTGGATCGCGGCCCTGGAGCGCTTGGCGTTGAAATCGTGCGGTCCAGGCAGCAACTGCGCGACCGGCCGGGCATCGGGGGGGAAGACGGGCCGCATCCGCGCGTTGTTTTTGTATCCAACTTGGCCATTCATTCAGATCACCTGAACGCGCAGATCGACGCGCTGGAAACGGTGGGCGAACCTGTAATCTTTTGCGTCGGTTTGCCGGACGGGACGCGACCGCATTCCACGCATCCGCTGGCGCAGCGCCGGATCGACCTGCTGGCAATGGAACAGAACGCCTGGGTCCTGGCCGGACGCGACGCCCGCTGTGTCGTGGTGGCCAGCCGGACAGAAATCGACTGGGCCATGAAACATGGCCAGTTCTGCGTCTGGGCGCCGTCAAAGATCGTTCTGGATGCGGTTGAAGGGCCGGGAAACAGCGTGGCCGACGCCCAGGCGCTGGCCGCCTGGTTTGCCAGGACATTTGGCGCCTCAGGGTTGAGCGATCTTGGGGGCGATGTGCCCTAAGGCGATTTGCCGCCCATTCTCGGACGAAAAGGTATACGTGCAAAATTTCTTATTGCCGGGGTGCCCGGAATCGCGCAATCACACTTCGTTATGTCGCATTACTATCGCCCTATTGTACGATTCGATCTGACCCGCCCCGCCGAGGCGCAGCCCGTCGCCGGCGGCAAGGGTTGGTTTTCTGATGTCGAATGCCTCTGCCGAACCGCGCCGCCGCGGGTGATCCCGATCGCTGACGTGCCGCCCGATGTGGTGGCGCGCATTGCTGCCCCGCGGGCCGATATTGCCGGGCTGGACATGGGGCGACCCCATGTCATGGGCATCCTGAACGTGACACCCGACAGCTTTTCCGACGGTGGACGGCACGAAGTACCAGCGATGGCCGTGGCACGTGGTCGGCAGATGGTGGCACACGGGGCCACGATGATCGACGTGGGTGGAGAATCCAGCCGCCCCGGCGCGCAGACCATCCCGGTCGAGGCGGAAATCGCCCGGACCGAACCGGTGATCGGCGCCCTGCGCCACGCGGTGTCGGTGCCGATCTCGATTGACACGCGCAAGGCTGCCGTGGCGCGGGCAGCGGTCGGGCAGGGGGCGAATGTGGTCAATGATGTGTCCGGTTTTACCTATGACCGGGCTTTGGCGCCGTTTTGCGCCACCAAGGGCCTGCCGGTGTGCATCATGCACGCCTTGGGGGACCCGGAAACCATGCAGGTCAGCCCGCGCTATGACGATGTGTTGCTGGACGTCTATGATTTCCTTGCGGCGCAGGTGGTGTTTCTGGAAAACTTGGGCGTACCGCGCGACCGGATCATCGTCGATCCCGGCATCGGCTTTGGCAAGAAACTGGATCATAACCTGGCCATCCTGAACCGGATCAGCCTGTTCCACAGCCTCGGCTGCGCAATCCTTGTCGGCGCGTCGCGCAAGAAATTCATCGGGACCTTGTCCGGGGTCGAAACCGCGGGGGAACGGGTTCTGGGATCTGTCGCCGTTGCACTGGCGGCGGCGGCGCAAGGTGTGCAGATCCTGCGCGTGCACGACGTGCAGGAAACCTGCCAGGCGCTGTCGTTGTGGCAGGCGGTGCAGAACGGGTAGTCTGCCAGGCACCGGGCAGCGTGGCGGGCGTGGCATGTGAGTATTTTTGGAAAGATGAAAGGGTCAGGGCAGGGGCCGGCGCCGGAATAGCCGCGACAGGGCGCCGTATTGGCTGAGCCCCATGCCGGCAAGGATCAGCATCATGGCTGACAGAAGGCCGGGGGGCAGCGGCTCTGACAGGATCAGCGCGCCCAGCAGGACAGACGCAACGGGCACCATGTAATTTACCAGGCCCATGAACACCGGGCCGGCGCTGCGGATGACAAGGATGCGCAACAGGTTGGCGGCGGCGGTGGGTATCATGCCCAGAACCACCACCCAGAACAGGGTGATCGCGTCGGTACGCGGCGGTGGGCCTTCCATCAGCCAGGCCGCGGGCAGCACAAGGGCAGAGCCGATGACGAAGGTCATGGCCGTCAGCCCCAGCGGGTCGATGGCGGGAAGACGGCGCAAGAGAACAGAGCTGATTGCATAACAGGACGCTGCGGCCAGGCAGGCCAGTCGGCCCAGCACCTCGCCCTCGGCACCGGACGCGGCAAAGGCGCCGGGCCCGATCAATACGAGGATCCCGGCAAAGCCGATGACAAACCCCAGGGTGCGTCGCAGCGTCATTTTTTCGCCCGGGATCAGAAAGTGCGCCAGCGGCAGCACCATCAGCACCACCGCCGCCATTGACACGCCGGCAAAGCCCGAGGTGACATGCTGCAACCCGAAGGTCAGCAGCATGAAGGGCAAGGCGGTGGACAGGAGCCCGCAGATCGCCAGAGTGCCCCAGTCCGTCGCGTCGCCAAGGAACAAGCGTGCGCCGCGCAGCCACCAGATCGCCAGCGTCAGAAGCCCGGCAAAGCCGATGCGCCCTGCGGCCAGCCATGCCGGGCCAATGCCACGCAGGGCCAGTTCCATGACAAGGAATGTCGCGCCCCAGACAAGGCCCAATGCCAGGATCTGTATCCAGTTCCGGGCGGTGATCTGTGGTTCCATGTCGCTCTCCTTTGGGCGTGAGCAGCACATGACCCGCCGCGCGGCGGGGGTCAATCGCGAAAACCGCGGGCGAAATTGCAACATCGTTCCCTGGGTCGGGCAGGCGGTCGCGGCGCCTTTTGTAATGTTTTCCACAGCTTGTCTGGATGCACCATTCGGGATGCCATGGTATGCAAGTGATTTCAATGGCTTACATGAATATACTTGCCGTGCGGGGCTTGGAATTCCGCTCGGTCCTGCGCTATAGGCCAATGCGGGAGGATAGCTTTGGCAGAAAAGGGGGCTTTGCGTGGCCCAGCGTATCCTTGTTCTTGGTGGCGGTTTCGCTGGCATGTTCGCGGCGAAGGAAATCAAGAAAAAGCTTGGCACCCATGTCCGGGTCGAGCTGATCAGCGACCAGAACTATTTCGTGTTCCAGCCGCTTCTGCCTGAGGTTGGCGCGGGCTCGATCAACGCCGTTCAGGCGGTTTCGCCTTTGCGGTTCCTGCTGAAGGGGATCACGGTGCGCAAGGCGCGGGTCGAAAACGTGGATTTCGAACGCCGTGTGGTGACCGTGTTCCAGGGTGTGCAGCGCCGCCCGACCGAGGTGCCTTATGACCAGCTGGTAATCGCGCTGGGGCAGGGCAGTGACCTGAGCCGGATGCCGGGCCTGTCGGACCACGCGCTGACCATGAAGAACCTGGAGGATGCGCGGCGGCTGCGCGCCCATGTGATCGAACGGCTGGAACATGCCGACATCACCAACCTGCCCGAGGTCAAGCGCGAGGCGCTGACCTTCTGTGTCATCGGCGCGGGGTTCTCGGGGGTCGAGACCGTGGGCGAGATGAAGGAAATGATCGACCGGTCGCTGAAATACTATCCCAACATCAAGCCCGAGGAGGTGCGCACCATCGTGGTGGAATTCGCGCCCCGGGTGCTGAACGAACTGCCCGAGAAACTGGGGGCCTATGCCGCCGAGAAGCTGAAGGCGCGCGGGATCGAGATCATGCTGAACACCGGGGTGAAATCCGCCACCGGCACGCGGCTGATCACCTCGACCGGCGAGGAAATTCCGACCCGGACGATCGTCGCCACGATCGGCAACGCGCCGCTGCCCGTGGTGCAGCGGATGGACCTGCCCAAAGCGCACGGCCGGATCAAGGTCGACCGCAATCTGAATGTCGAAGGCCACGTAAACGTCTGGGCGCTGGGCGATTGCGCGCTGATCCCGATGAAGGACGGCGCCGAGGCGCGCGACGATTTTGCCCCGCCGACCGCGCAATTCGCCGTGCGCGAAGCCCGGCATCTGGGGAACAACATGGCCGCCTCTTTGCGGGCCAAGACGATGACGCCGTTCAAGTACAAATCGCAAGGTGCCCTTGCGTCGCTTGGGGCGCACAAGGGCGTGGCACAGGTTTGGGGTCTGAACCTGTCGGGGCTGCCCGCATGGCTGTTGTGGCGTGCCTACTACCTGTCGTTCCTGCCGAGCTTTCCGACCAAGCTGCGGGTTCTGACGAACTGGATCTACGATCTGTTCACACCGCGGTCCGTGGTGCAGTTGACCAGCGGTGCCGACCGGGGCGTGCGCTTCGTGCATTATCGCGAAGGCGACCGGGTGTTCGAGACCGGCACGCGCGCGGACGGGTTCTATACCATCGTTTCGGGCGAGGTCGAGCTAACCTATACCGACGATGCGGGGCAACAGGTGACCAAGGTGATCGGGCCGGGCGGCCATTTCGGCGAACGGCTGCTGCTGGGGCACCGCCGCCGGTCGGGCACGGTCAAGGCGCTGAGCGACTGCAAGATCATGGTCATCGCGCGCGAGGATTTCGTGAAGCTGGCCGAGGGCTTCCCGCTGATGCGCGACTATTTCCAGGGTCACATGAAAGCAGTTTACGGCATCGACTGGCATTCCGAAGAGGCCGAGCAGAAGGCGGCGGGATAAGCGCCACCTGTTTTTGCAGCGCGCTTCGACATGAAAAAGGCCAGCGCGGTCTCCGCGCTGGCCTTTCCCTGTGTCGGGCGGGCGGGGGCCCCCCCGCCGGGGCTGCTTAGTTCTTCGACTTGTCGACCATCTTGCCGGCCGAGATCCACGGCATCATTTCGCGCAGCTTTTCACCGACCGCTTCGATCTGGTGCTCGTCGTTGATGCGGCGGGTGGCCTTGAAATAGGGCTGGCCAACGGCGTTTTCCTGCATGAAGTCACGCACGAACTTGCCGCGCTGGATGTCGGTCAGGACGTCCTTCATGCGGGCCTTGGTTTCGTCGTAGGGCAGGATGCGCGGGCCGGACACGTATTCGCCGTACTCGGCGGTGTTCGAGATCGAGTAATTCATGTTGGCGATGCCGCCTTCGTAGATCAGGTCCACGATCAGCTTCACTTCGTGCAGACATTCGAAATAGGCCATTTCCGGCGCGTAACCGGCCTCGACCAGGGTTTCGAAGCCCATGCGGATCAGTTCGACCAGGCCACCGCACAGAACGACTTGCTCGCCGAACAGGTCGGTTTCGCATTCTTCGCGGAAGTTGGTTTCGATGATGCCCGAGCGGCCGCCACCGATGGCCGAGCAGTAGGACAGGCCGATTTCCAGCGCCTTGCCGGTTGCGTCATTGTGCACGGCCACCAGGCAGGGCACGCCGCCGCCCTTGGTGTATTCGCCGCGCACGGTGTGACCCGGGCCCTTCGGTGCCATCATGATGACGTCGACGCCGGGCTTGGGCTCGATCAGGCCGAAGTGCACGTTCAGGCCGTGGGCAAAGGCGATGGCCGAGCCTTCCTTCAGGTTGTCGTGAACGTATTTCTTATAGGTCTCTGCCTGCAATTCGTCGGGCATGGTGAACATGATGACGTCACACCAGGCAGCCGCTTCGGCGATGCCCATCACGGCCAGACCTTCGGCTTCGGCTTTCTTGACCGAGGGCGAACCTTCGCGCAGGGCAACGACGATGTTCTTGGCCCCCGAGTCGCGCAGGTTCAGCGCGTGGGCATGGCCCTGGCTGCCATAGCCCAGGATGGCGACCTTCTTGTCCTTGATCAGGTTGATGTCGCAATCGCGATCGTAATAAACGCGCATCTTGGCGCTCCTTCCTTTGTGTTTCTGGCGGGGAAAATAGCCCTGTGACGCCGAGTGTGTTTGCGTTTTTTGGATATTTCTAGCAAGATGATGCACAGTAATTCCTAAAATCTTAAAAATTCGGAGAAATCATGCTTGACGATACCGACAGGCGCATACTTCGGCAGTACCAGGCCGCACCGGAAATCGCGGCCTCGGATCTGGCGGGCCGGGCCGGGGTGACCCCGACCACCCTGTCGCGGCGGCTTGAGGCGTTGCGCCGGTCCGGGGTGTTGCGCGGGGTGCGCGGGGTGATCCACTGGCCCGCGCTGGGCTATGATGTCGAGGTTTCTTTGCGGGTGACGCTGGACAAGACCGCGCCGCGCGCCTTCGATGAATTCCTGGCAGCGGCGCGCGAGGTGCCCGAGGTGCTGGAACTCCAGACATTCCTGGGTGTGGTCGATGTGCGGCTGCAAGTCATTGCGAGGGATATCGCGCATTACCAGCAGATCTATCGCGAACGGCTTTTGCCGCTGCCGCACATTTCCGACATTGAATCGCTGGTGCATATCGCCCGGCTGAAAACCGACGAGGCGCTGCCGCTGTGATGGACCTGGACGAGATCGACCGTGGCTTTCTGCGGGCGCTGGAACGTGATGCGCAGATCAGCGCGGGGGCGTTGGGCCGGCAGTTCGGCCTGTCGCAACCGGCGGCCTGGCGCCGGCTGAAACGTTTGCGAGAGGCCGGCGTGATCGCGGGCGCGCGGCTGGACCTGGACCGCGCGGCGCTGGGCTTTGGCGTGACGGTGTTTCTGGGGGTGAAGCTGGCCACCAAGGGGCGTGTCAGCCTGGAGGATTTCGAACGCGCGGTCTGTGCCATCCCAGAGGTGCAGACGGTTGAACATGTGCTGGGGATGTACGATTATCGTCTGCGGGTGGCGGCGCGGGACCTGTCGGATTTCGAACGTGTGCTGCGGCGGCGCATCATGACGCTGCCGGGGGTGGGCAATGTCGAGGCCAACGTGATGTTGAGCGAAGAGCGACGCCCCGGGCCGATCTGAGGACATGCCAGACCGACCGGTTGCAGGCGCGCCGCCAGAACGGCCCTGAACCTGCGGTGCGGTTGATATCTGCTTTTGCCTTTGGGCGTCATTCGCGCTAGCACGGCGCAAAGGACAAAGGAGGCGCCAGCCATGGCATTGCTTGATACCGTCGACCCTGAGGGTCTGGAGGAATTTTCCGTCGTCTTCACCGACCGGTCCCTGAACCACATGTCGGGGACGTTCCAGCAGGTGATGCGCGACATTTCTGACATGCTGAAAGAGGTGTATCACGCCGACGCGGTGGCGGTGGTCCCCGGGGGCGGCACCTACGGGATGGAGGCGGTCGCGCGCCAGTTCGGCCATGGCGCCAACGTGCTGGTGGTGCGCAACGGCTGGTTTTCGTTCCGCTGGACGCAGATCTTCGACGCCGGGGGCTTTGCCGCCGACACCACGGTGATGAAGGCGCGCCAGACCGGCAACGAGCCGACCGCTGCCTTTGCGCCCGCCCCGATTGACAAGGTGGTGGCGAAAATCCACGAGTTGAAACCCGACATCGTCTTTGCGCCGCATGTCGAAACCAGCGCCGGTGTGATCCTGCCCGATGCCTATGTCACCGCGTTGGCCTCTGCCGCGCATGAGGTTGGCGCGCTGATGGTGCTGGATTGCATCGCCTCGGGCACGATCTGGGTCGACATGCAGGCGACCGGTGTCGATGTGCTGATCTCTGCCCCGCAGAAAGGGTGGTCGTCGACCCCTGCGGCCGGACTGGTGATGCTGTCCGATCGCGCCATGGCGCGGATGGAAGAGACCAGCTCGGACAGTTTCGCGCTGGATCTGAAGAAATGGCGGTCGATCATGGCGGCCTATGAAGGCGGCGGCCATGCCTATCACGCCACAATGCCCACCGACAGCCTGCGCGCTTTCCGCGACACAATGCTGGAAACCCGCGAATATGGCTTTGACCGGCTGAAAGGGGCGCAATGGGCGCTGGGCAACGCGGTGCGTGCGATGCTGGCAGAGAAAGGCGTGAAATCGGTCGCGGCAGAGGGCTTCGGCGCGCCGGGGGTCGTGGTGAGCTATACCTCTGATCCGGAAATCCAGTCGGGCCGCGCCTTTGCCGCCAGGGGTATGCAGATTGCCGCCGGTGTGCCGCTGCAATGTGACGAGCCGCAGGGCTTTTCTACCTTCCGATTGGGGCTGTTCGGGCTGGACAAGCTTTATGACGTGGATGGCACCGTGGCGCGGCTGCGCGGGGTCTTGGACCAGGTGCTTTGATCCGGGCGCTGTCCGGTTTGGCACGGTGAGAAGAGGGGGCGCTGCCCCCTCTTTTCGCTTTCAGAGAAAATTCACCCCCGAGGTCTTTTCAAGGCAAAAGAAACGGGTCAACGCGCCCGGGTGCCAAGGCCCATCTGCATCAGCGTCGTGCGCACTGGCTTGATCGAATAGAGCGCGTCAAGCCCCTTGGCCCGCAGGTCGCGCAGCGGCCGCGCCGACAGCATCGAGGTGCGGTTGAGCAGGGTGATGCCGGCGACGCGGGCGCGGATATCGGTCATGCGGGCGCGGTGATAGGCCTGCAACATGGGCTGATCGCCAAGCGTGTCGCGGTGCTTTTCCGCAAGCTCCAGCAGCGCCACCATGTCGTTCAGGCTCATGTTCAGGCCTTGTGCCCCGATCGGGGGCACGACATGGGCGGCTTCGGCCACCAGCGCCAGACGTTCGCCGTAAAGCGTGTCGGCGTGCTGGGCGATGATCGGCCAGATTGTGCGGCGCGAGGCCAGTTTCAGCGGGCCAAACAGGCCGCAGGACCGGTCTGTCATCGCGCGCTCCAGATCGGCATCGGCCAGCGCGAACAGGTCCTGTGCCTTGGGGCCTTCTTCCATCCAGACCACGGCCGAGGAGGGCAGCCCGTTGTAGTCGGGCAGCGGGACCAGCGTGAACGGGCCGCCGGTGCGGTGGATTTCCGTCGAGACATTGCCGTGCGGGATCGGGTGGGTGACCGCGAAGGCCAGCGCCTTTTGCCCGAAACGGGTGGTGTGCACCCCGATCCCCGCGGCCTTTCGCATCGGAGAGCCGCGCCCATCGGCGGCGATCACCAGCTTGCAGCGGACGTTTGTGCCGTCGCTGAGCCCGACGCGGGCCTCTGCCGTGCGGGTGAACAGCGTGGTGGTGGCGGTACCGGGGCGAAAATCGACAGTGGGCATCTGGTCCAGATGTGCCGCCATCTCGCGCCTTAGCAGCCAGTTCGGCAGGTTCCAGCCGAACGGCAGCGCGGAAATGTCGGAGGCGTCGAAATCCTTGATCACGCGCGGTTCGGGGATGTCTCCGCCTGCGTCGACGATGCGCATGGTCTGCAGGGGCATGGCATGGGGGGCCAGCCGGGCCCAAAGGCCCGCGCGTTCCAGGAACGCCTGCGCCGGTTGCAGGAACGCGGTTGTGCGCAGGTCCGACCCGTCGCTGTCGCGGGTGGTGACCGGCGGGGCAGGGTCCACGCACAGAACGTTGAACCCTTGGGTTCCGAAGGCGGCCGCGGCGGTAAGCCCGGCGATCCCGCCTCCGGAGATGACGATGTCATGATCCATCGAACAGCTCCTTCACTGCGGCCAGTCTAACGCCAGCCGCAGACAGGAGCCATGCGGCATCACTTCCCGACAGTGATCGTGATCAGAACGGCATAGACCACCGGCACCATGACCAGTGCGGGCACGGTCAGGGCGACCGGGCCCCAAGTGTAGACGGCCACGCCCCATAGCACGACCAGTACGGCCAGAAGCAGGTAGAAGGCAGCCAGACCGTTGCGGGCAAAGAACCCGAGCGGCATTTCGGAAACGGCACCACCGAAAGTTGCAGGCGAGGTGTCGATTTGGGTCATGAAGGTCTCCACTGGATTTTATGTTGTCCAGTACACATATATTTTCTGTCACGCCCATCACATGTTCATATTGTCGCATATATGAATATTTGAATTTACTTATGTGATCCTTGCCAAAAATTGCGCGAGGTCCTCTGTGTGGTGGTGAATATGCTCGGCCTCGACCGGGGTTTCGGCGACGTGAACGGTGCGCATGCCCATGTCATGCGGGGCGGCCAGGTTGCGCGGGTCATCTTCGAACATGGCGGCCGATTCCGTATCGATCCCGGCCAGGCCGAACACGGTTTCAAACGCTCGGCGTTCGGGCTTGGGGTGGTAATCGGCGTGTTCGACGCCGTAGATTTCGTCAAACGCGGCATCCAGTCCGCGCGCCTTCAGGACCTTCGCCGCATAGGGGGCGGAACCGTTGGTATAGACCAGTTTGCGGCCAGGCAACGACTGGATCAACTCTGACAGATGCGGATCCGGGGATAGTGCTTCAAAGCTGATGTCGTGCACGTCGTGCAGATAGGGACCCGGGTCGATGTCATGTTCGCGCATCAAACCGGCCAGCGTGGTGCCGTAGGTGCGCCAGTAGTGCTTGCGCAGATGGTTGGCGCGGTCATGGTCGACCCCCAGCGCCTCCATCACGAAGCGGGTCATCTTCACCTCGATCTGATCGAAAAGCCGCACCGCGGGTGGGTAAAGCGTGTTGTCGAGGTCGAAAACCCAGGTCTTGACGTGGCTGAAACGGTTTTTCGGCATGGTTGTGTCCCGGGTTGCGTGCGCCATAGCTAGGGGCGCGCGGCCCATGCGGCAATGGCCAACTTGCAAGTTCGGCCGTCGGGGGGCTATCTTGCCGCGACTGACCCGGGAGGTAGACCATGCCGCAAGCGAAATCGCCGCAGAAGGATGCATATACCCTGATCCTCGAGGCGATCGACATGGGCGAATTCAAGCCCGGAGACCGGCTTGTCGAGAGTGATCTGGCCGACCGTTTCGGAGTCTCTCGAACGCCGATTCGCGAAGCGTTGCAACGGCTTGAAACACAGTCCCTGTTGGCGCGGGATGGCCGATCGCTGATCGTGGCCTCGCTCGACCACAACCAGATGGCCGAACTTTACGTGGTGCGGACCGAACTGGAAGGGTTGGCCGCGCGGCTGGCCGCCCGTCACGCGACCGAGGAGGAAATTCAGGTCCTGCGAGAGATGGTGGACGAAGACCGGGCCCTGATGAACGATCCGTCTGCGTTGGCACGGGCGAACCGGCGGTTTCACAAGATGATCCACCTGGCATCGCACAACCGGTACCTGGTGCAGCAGCTGGACCTTGTGCACCGGTCGATGGCGTTGATGGCAACCACGTCGCTCGCGGCGCAGGGCCGGGGGGAAATCGCGATGGCTGAACACCAGGCGATCGTCGATGCAATCGCCCGGCGGGACGAAGATGCGGCCTACAAGGCGCTGCGCGACCATATTTCGGTGGCCTTTGTCACGCGGCTGAAACTGGACAATACGTCCGAGGCGCGCTGATCACGCCGGGGGATCCGGTCCGGAGCGGCCGTGGGTTGTCTTGTCCCAGAAGAACGGATCGGCGAGCAGTTCCCACCACGCCTTGTAGGCGGCGGCAACTGCCAGAGGGAAATAGAGGATCAACGTCGGCACCCAGGGGATCAGCCCGATATGCGGGCTGCGCACAAGGGCGAGGCTCCCGACCAGCAAAGACACCCCTTCGGACAGCAGGAAGAGCGCAAGCAGGGCATGGAACACCGGTTCTTGCAACGCCTGCGCCGGATGCGTCAGGTCCAGTTGCACCAGCCAGAACGACCACAGCAGTGGCGCCAGCGTGAATTGCAGGATCGTGGTCAGGAAAACAGCCTGCATCCCGGCAAATTTCCACGGCCCCAGATCGGACAGCAGACGGCGTGGGCTGCGCATGTGCACAAGGTAGGTAACCAGGTATCCCTTCAGCCAGCGCGAGCGCTGCTTGACCCAGGACAGGGGGCGATTGTTGGCCTCTTCCCGGGTGACGGTCGGCACGACTTCTGTCCGATAGCCATAGCGCGCAAGGCGAATGCCCAGATCGGCATCCTCGGTCACATTGTGGGCGTCCCAGCCGCGGACCTCTTCCAGCACGTGACGGCGAAAGAACACGGTTGTCCCGCCCAGCGGGATGGCAAAGCCCAACCGTGCCAGCCCGGGAAGCAAGACCCGGAACCAGGCGGCGTATTCGATGGTAAAGCACCGCGAAAGCCAGTTGGCGCGTGGGTTGTAGAAATCCAGCGCGCCTTGCAGGCAGGCGACTTCGGGCGGAGCGGTTTCGAAACGGGCCGCGATCAGCTCAAGCTGGTGCGGGTCGGGGGCATCCTCGGCGTCATAGATGCCGACAATTTCACCCTTGCTGAACCGATATGCATAGTTCAGCGCGCGCGGCTTGGTGGTCACGCTGCCTGGCGGGACCTCGATCACCCGCATCCAGCCGGGCAGGTTGGTGTGCGCCAGCACGGCCTTGGTCTGGTCATCCGCAGCCTCCAGTACCAGCAAGACCTCAAGCCGGGATTTGGGATAGCTCAGCCGCGACAGGCGGCGGATCAGCGTGCTGGCGATGTCCTTTTCATGCAGCAAAGGCACCAGGACGCTGACCATCGGATAGCGCGCGGGCACGATGCGGCGATTGTCTGGTGGCACGTGGGCCTGCCCGGCAAAGGCGGCTGCGATCTTCAATATCTGCGACACGATCAGTGACAGCATCGCAAGCCCCACCGCCACCGCGAAAAACAGCTGAGGCCACAGGATCAGCGCCAGACCCATGCCGCCCCCGGCCGTGGCCAGAACAGCAAGGCGCCGGCCGCTGAGTTCCCTGAAATCACGGCAGCTTTCTTCCGCCCGAACCCAGGTTTCCGCCGCCCGGGCCAGATCGTGGGCGTGACGTTCGGCAATCACCGCCTGAAGATCGCTTTCCAGCGCCAGCGCCATGCGCAGCGGGCCAATCCCCGTCGGCAGGCGGGCGCAGGTGGCGGCAAACTCCTCTGGCCTTGCGGTGGCGATCAGCACCGTGTCACCAATCCGGGCCCAGGGCAGGAAAGCGTGCTGCAGGCTGAATTCCGGGTCGATCATCCCCGCAAGCGTCGGATCAGGCGGTACAGTGACGGGATCGACGACCAGCACGCCATGATGCACCGCCTGGCTGGCCAGCGTGTCTTCGGGGCTTGCCAGCCCCTGTGACAACATCACCTGGTCAAGGCTAGCGCCGGTGCGTTTGGCATCGCCAAGCGCGGTCAGCATTTGCCGTGGCGACGCTGCGCCCGCGTCCATCAGCAACCGCGCCATCGGCACGCCCGGACGCAGACCCAGCCGCCGCACGCTGTCCTGCGCGGAAATTCGGTCTGGAATGGAATCGGGCATGGCTCGGGTGCTCCACTGGCTGAAACCAGTGGAGCACCCGAGCCTTAACAGATGGTTAATCGTGGCTTAACCGGCCGCCCGGTCCATCGAGGCGGCGAACCGTTCGAACAGATAAAAACTGTCCTGCGGGCCGGGGCTTGCTTCCGGATGGTGCTGGACGGAAAACACCGGGCGATCGGCCATGCGGATTCCGCAGTTCGAGCCGTCGAACAGCGACACATGGGTTTCCAGCACGCCATCGGGCAGGGTCTGGCTGTCTACCGCAAAGCCATGGTTCATCGACGTGATTTCGACCTTTCCGGTCTCGATCTCTTTCACCGGATGGTTGGCGCCATGGTGACCGTGGTTCATCTTGATGGTCTTTGCACCCACCGCCAGTGCCAGCATCTGATGACCCAGGCAGATGCCGAAGATCGGCAGCTCTGTCTTGTCCAGCAGGTCGCGGATCATCGGTACGGCGTATTCGCCGGTCGCTGCCGGGTCACCAGGGCCGTTCGACAGAAAGACGCCATCAGGATCATGGGCCATGACATCGTCATAGGTGGCCGAGGCAGGCAGCACCGTCACGTCGCACCCGGCACTCGCAAGGCATCGCAAGATGTTGCGCTTGGCCCCGTAATCCACCGCAACCACCTTGTGGCGGGCATTGGTCTGGCGCGCATAGCCATCCGGCCAGGCCCACCGCATTTCGTCCCAGCGATAGCTTTGCGCGCAGGTCACGTCCTTGGCCAGGTCAAGCCCCACCAGCCCGCGGAAGGCGCGGGCCTTTGCGACCAGCGCGGCGATGTCGAAATTGCCTTCGGGATCGTGCGACAGCGCCACGTGCGGGGCGCCTTGCTGGCGGATCGCGCGGGTCAGGCGGCGGGTGTCGATGCCGCCGATGGCGATGCGGCCACGGGCCGCCAGCCAGGCCGACAAATCCTGTGCCGCGCGCCAGTTCGACGGGTCGGTGGGCATCCATTTGACCACCATGCCGTCTGCCACCGGGTCGCCGGTTTCGTCATCCTCGGGGGTGACGCCGGTGTTGCCGATATGGGGAAAGGTGAAGGTCACGATCTGCCCGGCATAGGACGGATCGGTCATGATCTCCTGGTAGCCGGTCATCGCGGTGTTGAAACACAGCTCTGCCACGGTTTCGCCGGTCGCGCCGAAGCCCTGTCCGTAAAACACGGTGCCGTCGGCCAGTGCCAGACAGGCTGTGGGTTTGCGCGAGATGTCCTGGGGCATGGCGCGACTCCTGATAATGGGCAAATTGGCGGGAAACTATGCCCGCAGGCGCACCGGGTCAAGTCCGCGCGGGAAAAGAATAATCCTTGTTTTACAGGGGCTTGTCGGATCCCTCCGCAGGTTGCGCCGGTTGGCGTCTTCGCATATGGTGCCATTTTGCATGAAACCAACGGGGATGGGGAACATGGAACTTCGGGCGCGCGTCACCGCGGCGATGAAACAGGCCATGAAGGACAAGGACAGCGCCCGGCTGTCGACGATCCGGCTGATCAATGCGGCGATCAAGGATCGCGACATCGCGCTGCGCGGCGAAGGTCAGGAAGACGGGGTCGGCGAGGCCGAGATCCTGTCGATCCTTGCCAAGATGGTGAAGCAGCGCCGCGAAAGCGCCAAGACCTATGAAGAGGGCGGGCGGCTGGACCTGGCCGAGCGCGAACTGGCGGAAATCGTTGTTATCGAAGGCTTTTTGCCGCGAAAACTGTCGGATGACGAGGTCGCAAAGGCGGTCGATGCGGCGGTGGCCGAGGTCGGCGCGGACTCGATCCGCGACATGGGCCGGGTCATGGGCGTGCTGAAGACGAAATACAGTGGCCAGATGGATTTCGGCGCGGTCGGCGCGCTGATCAAGGACAAGCTGGCGCAGGGCTGAGCGATCCGGGCGCGCCGGGTCCGCCCGGCGCCGGGACGCCGCAGGGAATCACTCCTTAACACGTTGATGAGGCTGGGTTTTGCCGGGGGCACAACTCATGCACATTGCATGCACATTCCATGCATACGCGGATGTGCCGGATGGGGGTTCACGGGGCGTCCGGTGCGGGGCTAAAGGCCGGGTGCAACCCTACTCCAGCAAAGGCACGGTTTTCATGACCTGACCGCTTTGCGGCGTTTTGCTAGCCTTTGGGCAAGAGTTGTCCAAAGGAAAACGGCCATGATCCGCAAGCCCTATGAATACGACCACAAAGAATACGACGGGACCCTTTTTATTCCGGCGATAGGATGGTTTTTTACCGAGGCCAATCGCGATAGCGACGGATATAACTTCGCTCAGCTTGCGGGCAGGTCGAACCAATTGAGAGCATTTTGGGACTACCAGGGCATGTGGATCAACGGGGACCACGAAAGGTTTTCCCAAATGGCCTTGGATGTGTCTGGAAGCGAGCGGGGCGATGTCGTCTTGGGGAATAAAAACGACAGTTGGTTTGACGGACTGGGCGGCAACGATTTTTTCTGGGGTGGCGACGGCGTGGACTATTTTGACGGAGGCGAGGGGTTTGACGTCGTGTCCTATCAAGGCGCCGCGCAGGTCATCGTGGATTTGCAAAAGGGAATGGCGCTCGTCCTGGAAGCGGACGAGGTGATTTCCGGGCCTCATATTGAAGGCGAAATCATCCTGGAAGGCGCTGTTGTCGAGGAACAACTGATTTCGGTCGAAGGCGTCGTGGGCACCAATGGCAACGACATGTTTTTTGGAACCGAAGGTCCAAATCAGATTTGGGCCATGGGCGGCGACGACTACATCGTCGGGCGTGGCGGGGCCGACGAGATTTATTGCGGGCAGGGCGATGATGTGGCGGTGGGTGAGACCGGCATGGACTACATCTATGGCGACGCGGGCGACGACAAGCTGTTTGGCGGCGCCGGCCATGACTGGCTGATTGGCGACGTCGGGGACGACTATCTCGATGGTGGCGACGGGCACGATACCCTACGCGGCGGCTTTGGCGCGGACACGCTTGATGGTGGTGAAGGTGACGATGTTTTAGAGGATCGGTGGGGCGGAAATACCTTCATTTTCGGCGAGGGCGCGGACCATGTTATTGCAGGCGGGAACGACGATCGTTTCGTGTTTCGGGGAGGGACGGGCAACAGCACCATCGAAGGCTTTAGTCGCGACGCGGGCGACAGGATCGTTCTTGACGGTGTTTCGTTTGCACACACGCATTATGGCACTGTAACGCCCACAAACGATGCAGAACTCGGCCTGCTGGACACCAATGGAAACGGGTTCTTTGATGGTGGCGATGAGAGTGTCACCACCTATACAATCGACGGCAGGACCGATCTTTTGATCGAAACCTTGATCGGCTCGTTGACGATCGAGGATGTCTTTGCTGTCGGGATAAACCTGGACGCATTCGACTTCGCTTGACGCAAGGCCCGGCCGCGATCAGCCATACTGCCTGACACCTCCCCGCAGGATGGAGCAGTAGCTCGAGATCCGGGCGACAGAGTGTCGCCGGGCCAGTTACGTTCTGTGACGGACCGTCCCCAAGGGAGGTGGTGTTGACCTTTGCGGGGTGCATGTCATCCCCACCCCTTAATCCCGGACCAGCCGCGTTATGCCGACGGAGGCGGCGCGGGCGAGGTCTCGGTCCAGCGACATGGGGATGTATTCTCCGCGGCGCCAGAGCAGGCCGAGGTCGTCGTAATGGCGGCTCAGGAAGTGGCCGGACTGGCCGGTTGACGAGATGAAGACCGAGCTGTCGGGGTCGGCGAAGTCGTAGACGCCGCGATAGCCCGCGCCGTGCACGTTCTGGAACGGGTCGGGGCCGGTGCCCCGGGTGCGGCCGCGCAGCAGGGTCTGGTCGCCGCCGCTGGTGGGCTGGCGGATGTTGACGAAATAGCGCAGCAGCGGCACTTCCCCCAGAACGGGGTGGTCGTGGGTGGCCTGGTGCGCCTCGCCCCAGCGCAGGGATTCCAGCGCGGTGCCATAGGTTTCGCCGAGCCAGACCACGGCGTCGTCCAGCGCAAGGCGGGCGACGTCGGTGCAGCTTTCGACGGCGGCGGAGCGGATGATGTCGCACCAGGCGCTGGCGCCGTCGATGTCGCGGAAGACGCGTTCGATGAACAGCGGCTCGACATGGGTGAATTCGCCGGCCAGCGGGCCGAGGTCGTCGCGGATCAGCCGGTCCTGTAGGAATTTCAGCCAGGCGGCGTAGATCAGCGGCTCGGGCAGGTGCTCGTTCATCTCTCCGTTCCAGTTGGCCAGCAGGTCGAGCGCCTTTTGCCGCTGGCGTTCCGGGGTGCCTTCGGCGGCGGCCTGCCCGGTGAACCACAGGTCGCGGCCGATCAGCGGCAGAAGGGTGCGCGCGGCGGTGGACACGGTATCGAGCTGGACCTCGATAAAGCTGTCGCGGGTGTGGACCTGACGGCCCTGCATCATCCGGCGCCAGCGCTGGATGCGCTGGCTGTCGCCCCATTCGAAGCTGACGTGCAGCGGAAACGGGCGGTCGACGATCTTGTTGTTGGTGTTGCCGACGATGCCCCCGGCGGGGGCGATGAATTCGGGGTTGGCCGACGCGGGCAGCATCCCCTGCCAGCGGTTCTGCGCCATCCAGCCCAGGCTGGGCAGGCGGCCCTGGCTTTGGTGGTTGGCATCGCGGCGGGGCATGGCGCCGATCAGTTTCAGCGCGATCTTGTCTGGCCCGGCAAGCGTCAGGTTCTGCGAGGGCGCGATGTAGGTCTTGGTCGTTTCCAGCGCGTCATCGACAGTGCGCGCGAACATCAGGCCGATGGCGGCGCTCATCGAGGTGTCGCGCGGGGTCAGCGCCGTCCAGGCAAGGGCCGCGACGTGGCCCGGCGGGGTGATGGTGCCCAGGTCGAACTGGGTGCCGGGCAGCACGGGGCCGTTGTCCGTCCAGCGCAGGGTCATGGTGACGGGGGCGGTGTCCTTGATCTGGATGATCGACTTGCGGGTGACAAAGGGTTTGAAGCCGTCGGGGGTGCGGTATTCCTCGGGGTTTTCGGTGCTCAGCTCTTCGATGAACACGTCCTGGTCGTCGAGGTAGGAACTGGTCAGGCCCCAGCCCATCTGTTCCGACCGGCCCACCATCAGGGCCGGGATCCCGGGGATGCCGCCGCCGATGACGCCACCGGAACTGAGCTCGAGCCGGGCAAGGTACCAGATCGTCGGCGCGGTAAAGCCAAGGTGCGGGTCATTGGCCAGCAGCGCGCCATTGGCCGCGGCGCGTGACGGCGCGGCGGCCCAGGCGTTCGAGGCCCCGGCCAGCCCGCGCGGCGGCACCGGCATCAGGGCCGCGTGCTGCAGCGGCGGCGCATCGGTGAAGCGCGGCACGCCGGGCACCAGCGAGGCATAGTCGGGCAGGGCGGCGATCGCGGGGCCGGGCACGTCGGGCAGGATATCGGCAAGGCGGTTGGCATCGGGCAACAGCAGCGAGGTGCGGGCGCGCAGCACCTCGTCACCGAGATAGCCCGAGAGCTGCAACGCCATAAGCTTGACGATGGCGATGGAGTCGGCAGGCTGCCACGGCGCAATCGGGGCGTCGAACAGGAAAAATTCCGGTGCGCCACGGCCCAGGCTGTCGCGGTTGATTTCTTCCAGCCGGGCATTCACCCCGGCGGCATAGCTTTCCAGCGCGTCCAGCGTGCGGGCGTCCTGATATTGCACCGACTGTACCGCCAGCGGGTAAAGATCAAGCCGCCGCAACAGCTTGTCGGTTTCCAGAGTGCGGGCACCGAACATCTCGCTCAGCCGGCCCTGGGCCGTGCGGCGCATCAGCATCATCTGCCACAGCCGGTCCTGCGCATGAACATAGCCCAGGCCAAAGAACACGTCGCGATCCGAGGCGGCGAAGATATGCGGGACGTTGGAATTGTCGCGGATGATTTCCACATCCGAGGTGATGCCGGCGACCTGAAGGGTCTTGTTGTATTCCGGCAGCGACCGCGAGGCCAGGTAGTACACCGCCACGACGGCCAGCACCGCCAGAACCAGCGCGGCGGTGGTCAGCCGGAACAGCCAGCGAAAGACTTGGGCCATGATGTGCTCCTCTTCCCTGCGGATTGCCCATGGGGGTAGCCTGCCCGCCGCCCCTTGCCAAGGGGCCATGGGCAAGGCAAGACAGGGCAAACCCTAAGGGAGGATACAATGGCAAAAGTTGCATTTCTTGGTCTTGGCGTCATGGGCTACCCGATGGCGGGCCACCTGGTGAAGGCCGGTCACGAGGTCACGGTTTACAATCGCACCGCGGCGAAGGCGGAAAAATGGGCGGCAGAGTTCGGTGGAAGCTGGAAAGCCACCCCGCGCGAGGCCGCCGAGGGCTGCGATTTCGTGATGTCCTGCGTTGGCAACGATGACGACCTGCGGTCGGTCTGCCTGGGCGACGACGGCGCCTTTGCCGGGATGGCCGCGGGCACGATCTTTGTCGATCACACCACCGTGTCGTCGGCAGTGACGCGCGAACTGCACGCCGCCGGGGCCGAAAAGGGCATCGCCTTTGTCGACGCGCCGATTTCCGGCGGGCAGGCCGGGGCCGAGAACGGCCAGCTGGTGGTGATGTGCGGCGGCGAGGAAGCCCCCTATGCCAAGGCAGAGCAGGTGATCGACGCCTATTCCAAGCTGTGCAAGCGTCTGGGCGACAGCGGTGCGGGCCAGCTCTGCAAGATGGTCAACCAGATCTGTATTGCCGGCCTGGTGCAGGGCCTGTCCGAAGGTCTGCATTTCGCCGAGAAGGCGGGGCTGGACGGGCGCGCGGTGATCGAGGTGATCGGCGGCGGTGCGGCCGGGTCGTGGCAGATGGTGAACCGCTATGAAACCATGATCGACGACAAGTTCGAGCACGGCTTTGCCGTCGACTGGATGCGCAAGGACCTGGGCATCTGCCTGGCGACTGCGAATGAAACCGGCGCCTCGCTGCCGGTGACGGCGCTGGTCGATCAGTTCTACAAAGAGGTGCAGAAAATCGGCGGTGGGCGTTGGGATACGTCCAGCCTGATCAAGCGCCTGCGCAAGCTGGACGGCTGACACCCTCGAAGACCGGTGCCCGGAACCTGGTCCGGGCACTTCGACCGCATTGGTGTTGTTCGATTTTCTGCCTCGCGCCGGGGCGGGCCGGGCGTTGCGCGATGATCGCGGCCGCGCTCCGGCCTTGGCGTTTGCCGCCGGGGCCGGGACCGGGATCGCGGCCTTGCCGAACGCGCGACAGGCCCAGAGGCGGTGTTTGCAGACCTCAAAGCAACGGTTGGGCCCGGGGCGCGGGTAAAGGTGACATTGCCCATTGCCTTTGTCCACGCTCTGCCCTTATGTTGGCCGAAGGCCGGATTGTATACAAACATCCGCGCCACCGAGAGTTTCGCCGAAGCAGAACCGACGCCGGACAAACCGCGCCGACTGCGACGGAGTTTTCAGGCCACATGGCCAGAAGTATCGCCCGGATCGCGACAGCGGCGGGTATTAAACGGGCGCAGACCGTGAACCGGGACTGCGTCGGAGAAGAACCGCGATGAAACGCGCGAACGTTATGGGGCATCAGGCAGGAGGCGAACCGCCACTGCTTTCCCGCGCGCGCACCCTCGCCCAGACAAGACACCGCCCAGCCACCCCGCGCCCGACAGGGCCTGGGTTCGATTGGGTGTGCAGACGGACAACATGGCAAAGAAAATGCTCATCGACGCCACCCACGCGGAAGAAACCCGCGTTGTGGTGGTTGACGGAAACAAGGTTGAAGAGTTCGATTTTGAATCCGAAAGTAAACGCCAGCTTGCTGGCAACATCTATCTTGCAAAGGTAACCCGGGTCGAACCGTCGCTTCAGGCGGCGTTCGTGGATTACGGCGGCAACCGCCACGGGTTCCTTGCGTTTTCGGAAATCCATCCCGACTATTATCAGATCCCCGTCGCCGACCGCGAGGCGCTGATGGCGGAAGAACAGGCCTATGCCGACGCGATGCACGCGCAGGACGAGGACGAGGCCAGGCCGAAATCCCGCCGCCGCCGCAAGCCGCGTGCCGAGGCGGAAAAGGCCAAGTCGCAGGACGAAACCACCACCCGCGAGGTTTCCAGGGAAATCGCCGGGATGGAGACCATCGACCTTGACGAAGGCGACACCGAAGGGCTGTCGCCGATGGAAACCGTAGCCGAAACCCCGGTTGAAGAACCGGTGGACGCGGTGGCGGATGATGGGACCGCCGAGGCGGCAGAGGCCCCTGAGGCCGCAGCCGAAGTGCCAGCAGACGCGCCCGAAGTTGCCGCGGCGACGGATGTGTCCGAAGCCGTGGAAGACGAAGCCGTTGCCGATGCAGAGGCCGAAGACACCGAGGCAGCGGAAGAGTCCGACGACGAGCACGCCGACGAGGACGAGTCCGACGACGAGCACGACGAAGACGACGACCACGACGACGGCATCGAGTCCGTGTCGGATCACGACGTCGAGGAAGACATTCGTCCGGTCCGCAAACCGCGCGCGCGCCGCTACAAGATCCAGGAGGTCATCAAGGTCCGCCAGATCCTGCTGGTACAGGTCGTCAAGGAAGAGCGTGGCAACAAGGGTGCGGCCCTGACCACCTATCTGTCGCTGGCCGGCCGGTACTGCGTGCTGATGCCGAACACTGCCCGTGGCGGCGGCATTTCGCGCAAGATCACCAACGCGCCCGACCGCAAGAAGCTGAAGGAAATCGCCCAGTCGATCGACGTGCCGCAGGGCGCAGGGCTGATCATCCGCACCGCGGGCGCCAAGCGCACCAAGACCGAGATCAAGCGCGACTATGAATACCTGCAGCGCCTCTGGGAACAGATCCGCGCGCTGACGCTGAAATCCACCGCCCCGGCGAAGATCTATGAAGAAGGTGACCTGATCAAACGGTCGATCCGCGATCTGTATAATCGCGACATCGACGAAGTTCTGGTCGAAGGCGAACGCGGCTATCGCAACGCCAAGGACTTCATGAAGATGATCATGCCGTCCCACGCCAAGAACGTGAAGAACTACCAGGACGGTCTGCCGCTGTTCGCGCGCTACCAGGTGGAAAGCTATCTGGCGGCGATGTTCAACCCGACCGTGCAGCTGAAATCGGGTGGCTATATCGTGATCGGCGTGACCGAAGCGCTGGTGGCGATCGACGTGAACTCTGGCCGGGCCACGAAAGAAGGCTCGATCGAGGAAACCGCGCTGAAGACCAACCTTGAGGCCGCCGACGAGGTGGCCCGCCAGTTGCGCCTGCGCGATCTGGCCGGCCTGATCGTGATCGACTTCATCGACATGGACGAGCGCAAGAACAACAACGCCGTCGAAAAGCGTTTGAAGGACCGGTTGAAGAACGACCGCGCCCGCATCCAGGTCGGCCGGATCAGCGGCTTTGGCCTGCTCGAGATGAGCCGTCAGCGCCTGCGCCCCGGCATGATCGAGGCCACAACCGCGCCTTGCCCGCATTGCCACGGCACCGGGTTGCTGCGCTCGGACGACAACATGGCGCTGAACATCCTGCGCCAGATCGAAGAGGAAGGCACCCGCGGCCGGTCACGCGAAGTTCTGGTGAAATGCCCGGTGAGCATTGCCAACTTCCTGATGAACCAGAAACGCGAGCACATCGCGCAGATCGAGGCCCGCTATGGGCTGTCGGTCCGGATCGAAGGCGACGCGATGCTGATCAGCCCGGATTTCTCGATCGAGAAGTTCAAGACCGCGACCCGGGCCGTGCCCGAAGTCACCGTGCCGGTGGTGTCGGTGAACACCTCGCTGATGGACCAGATCGACGAGGAAGACCTGGTCGAAGAGGAAGACGAGGCCGAAGCCGAAACCGAAGCCCCCGAGGCGCAGGACGAGGAACAAAAACCCAAGAAGCGCCGTCGTCGTCGGCGGCGGAAGAAGCCCGGCAACGGCGAAGGCGAAGCTCAGGTCTCTGACGAGGCTGACAGCGCGGACGCCGACGACGACGACGAGGCCGAGACCGAGGGCGAAAGCCCCGAGGCCGCGGAGGGCGAGGGCGACGACAAGCCCAGGAGGCGCCGCTCGCGCAGCCGGTCGCGGCGCAAGAAGCCCGCGGAAGAGGGCGCGGACAAGGCCGCCGAGAGCGCAACCGAAGACGCCGCCAGCGACGAGACCGAAGCGCCGGTTGCCGCAGACGGTGACGAGCCCCCGGCCAAGAAACCGCGCCGCCGCACCCGCAGCCGCAGGAAACCCGACGAGGCTCCCGCCGACGCGGATGCAGCGGCAGAGGCTGAGCCGGTTGCGGAAGAAAGCGCCGCGCCTGCCGAAGGAGACGCCGTAGCCGAGGTGAGCGACGCAGCGGCCGAGGTCGTGGCCGCAGCAGAAGCGGCACCCGAGGCCGAGCTTGCGCCAGAGGCTGAGCTTGCGCCAGAGGCTGAGGTCGCTGAGATCGAGGCGCCAGCCCCGGTCGAAGCCGTTGCCGAAGCGCCGGTGGCCGAACAGCCGCAAGAAGCCGCGCCGGACGCTCCGGCAGAGCTGGCTGTCGCCGAGGATACCCCGCCCCAAGCCGAGCACGAGTCCGCCGCTGCGAATGCCGCGGAAGTGGCCGAACCAGAGCTGGAAACCGCCGATGCGGGCAGCGACGACGACGACAAGCCCAAGCGCCGCGGCTGGTGGTCGATGGGCCGCTGATCGCGGGATCAGGGAAACAGGAAAACGCCGCCCCCGGGCGGCGTTTTTCATGTCAGCCGCGCCGGATCGTCCAGCGCGTGACGGACCCGTCGGCCGTGCTGCTGACCAGGTGATGTCCGGCCTCGGTGCAGAAATGCGGAATGTCGATCACCGCGACCGGATCGTCGGTTTGCAGGTGCAACAACTCGCCCGGCTGCATCGCCAGAAGCAGCTTGCGGGCTTTCAGCACGGGCAGCGGGCAGATCATCCCGCGGGCGTCGTAATCGCGTGTCATACCCGAGGGATAGGACGCGGCCCGGCCTGTGTCCACGCGGATGTGATGACACCTGTGACATAAGGGCGGGTGACGCCGGTTGGGCAATCGCCTATGTCAGAAACCATGTTCGGAATCGAGATCATAGACGCCAGCCTTGTGCCGGCCATGGCCGTGGCACTGCTTGCCGGTGTCGTGTCCTTCCTGTCGCCCTGCGTGCTGCCCATCGTCCCGCCCTATCTGGCCTTCATGTCGGGCGTCAGCCTGACCGAGATGGAGGCCGGCGGATCGGCCCGCCGCAAGGCGATCATAGCGGCGCTGTTCTTTGTCATGGGGCTGTCGACCGTGTTCCTTGTGCTGGGCTTCACCGCCTCGGCCTTCGGTGCGTTCTTCCTGCAGAACCAGATCCTGCTGGCGCGGATTTCCGGCGTGGTTGTGATGGTCTTTGGCCTGCACTTCCTGGGCGTGTTTCGCATCCCGTTCCTGGACCGCGAGGCAAGAATCGACGCGGGCGATAGCGGGGGATCGGCCTTTGGCGCCTATATCCTGGGGCTGGCCTTTGCCTTTGGCTGGACGCCCTGCATCGGCCCGCAACTGGGGGCGATCCTGTCGTTGGCGGCAAGCGAGGGCAGCGTGACGCGCGGGACGCTGCTGCTGGCGGTCTATGCCGCCGGTCTGGGCTTGCCGTTTCTGCTGGCCGCCGTGTTCCTGAGCCGCGCGATGGGCGTGATGAACCGGCTGAAGCGCCACATGGGGCTGATCGAGAAGATCATGGGCCTGCTGCTGCTTGTGGTCGGGCTGGCGCTGTTGACCGGAGCGTTCTCGATCTTCTCGTTCTGGCTGCTGGAGACCTTCCCGGGGCTGGGCGCGCTGGGGTAGGCCCGTCGCCCGTGGCCAGCGGAGTGACGTGAGTATTTCTGGAAAGATGAAAGGCAGGGCGTGCGCGGCGTCTGGACGTTGCGCCGATGCCGTCTGTTACCCGGGGGCCGCGGGGCGGCAAGAAAAAACCCCGGCGTCTGCCGGGGTTTTCTGACTGTGCAGAGGGCTGGGCAGAGGGCTGGCGGATCAGTTGCCGCTGGCCGGTTCCGGTGCCGGCGGCGTCGCCGGGCCGGCGCAGACACCGACCAGTTGTTCGTATTGTTCGGTGATCCAGCCAAGCGCCTGTTCGGGGTTCTGATCCTCGATCCGGCCTGTGAACTGGCTGAAGACGGCCGCCGAGCGGCTGTTGTCGATCATCGCGATGTCTTGCGAGGTCACAACGGTTTCATAGACGAAGAACGCGATCGCCACGAGCAGGATGCCGCGGGCAACACCGAAGAGAAAGCCGAGCGCCTGATCCAGCCCACCCAGGGCGGAGCGTTGCACCAGCGAGGAAAACAGCGGTGTGAACAGCGAGACCACCACCAGGGCGAGCGCGAAAACCGCGGCAAAGGCGGCGATGATCGACAGTTCGCAGCTGTCGGACAGGAACTGGCCGATCACCGGCAGTTCCTTGACCAGCGGCTGGACCTGGTCGGCGAAGATATAGGCGAGGATCGCGGCAGCGACCCAGCCGGCGATGGCCATGGCTTCGCGCACGATCCCGCGGGAATAGGCCAGCAACGCCGACAAGACGATGACGACGGCCACGATTCCGTCGACAGCGGTAAACCCTTCCATTGCTCAAACAGCCCTTTCTGCCTGCGCGGTCAGCCCGCGCCAAATACGTCACCGACCAAGGCCGCCAGGTCGTCCAGCGGCTTGAGAGTCATGCCGCCCCCGGCGACGGTCTTGCCGCCCGCGGGGAGGATGGCCGAGGTGAAACCAAGTTTTTGTGCCTCTTTCAACCGGTTTTCCGTCTGCGACACCGGCCTTAGCGCACCTGATAGGCTGATTTCGCCAAAAACGACAGTCTCTGGCGGAAGTGCCGCATCCTCGCGCGCGGAAAGTAGCGCGGCGGCCACAGCCAGATCGGCGGCGGGTTCGGTGATCTTCATGCCGCCGGCCACGTTTAGGAACACGTCGAGCCCGGCGAAGGGAATGCCGCAGCGCGCTTCGAGCACGGCGAGGATCATCGACAGCCGGCCGCCGTCCCAACCCACCACGGTGCGGCGCGGTTGTGACAGCGAAGACGGCGCAACCAGCGCCTGGAATTCGCACAGCACCGGCCGGGTGCCCTCGATCCCGGCAAAGACAACCGAGCCGGGGGCGGGCTGACCGCGTTCGGACAGGAACAGCGCCGAAGGATTGGTGACCTGGGCCAGCCCGGCGCCGGTCATTTCGAACACCCCGATTTCGTCGGCCGGGCCGAAGCGGTTCTTGACCGCGCGCAGGATGCGGAACTGGTGGCCGCGTTCGCCTTCGAAATAGAGCACGGTGTCGACCATGTGTTCGACCACGCGCGGGCCGGCAATCTGGCCTTCCTTGGTGACATGGCCGACCATGATCACCGAAACTCCGCGCCGTTTGGCAAAGACGGTCAGTTCATGCGCCGCGGCGCGGACCTGGCTGACCGATCCGGGGGCGCTGTCGACCTGGTCGGCCCACATGGTCTGGATCGAATCGATGATGGCCAGGCCGGGGCGCTCGGCCTCGAGCGTGGTGAGGTTGTCGCGCAGGTTGGTTTCCGAGGCCAGCCGGACCGGTGCCTGATCCAGGCCCAGCCGTTGCGCGCGCATGCGGACCTGGGCGCTGGCTTCTTCGCCCGAAACGTAGATCACCGGCAGGCCGGCGCGGGCAAAATGCGCGGCGGCCTGCAACAGCAGCGTGGATTTGCCGATGCCGGGATCGCCGCCGACAAGGATGGCGCTGGCGGGGACAAGGCCACCGCCCAGCACGCGGTCAAGCTCGTCCAGCCCGCTGCGGCTGCGCGGCGGCGGGGTCTCGCGGGTGGCAAGGTCGGTCAGTGGCACCTGGCGGCCCCGGGCTGCGCCAAGCGCGGTCTTGCCGGGACCGGCCGCCAGCGGGGTTTCCTCGACGATGCAGTTCCATTCGCCACAGGCATCGCAGCGGCCGGACCATTTGCTGGTGACGGCCCCGCAGGACTGACAGACGAAACGGGCAGGGGATTTGGCCATGGGTCACGTTTGACCTATGCCGAGGCCTTTGCCAAGGGGGTGCGGATCACGCGGGCGGGCACACCCACTGCGGTGGCACCGGGCGGAACGTCGGTCAGCACCACAGCGTTGGCGCCGACGCGGGCGCCGTCACCCACGGTAACCGCCCCAAGGATCACCGCGCCCGCGCCGATATCGACACCACGCCCGATGATCGGCTTGGCATCCCGATCGTCGGCATGTTTCACCCCCATCGTGGTGTTCTGCCGGATCGTGCAACCGTCACCGATGGCGCGCGGCACAAGGATCATGCCGCCGAAATGTTCCAGCCGGACTCGTCGCCCGACCCGCACCGGATAGGGCAGGTGAATGCCGCAGATCCATTCCGTCAGCTTGAACATCATCAGGTAAAGCGGTGTGGCCAGCAGCCGCACGGCGCGCGGCTGTCCCATGCGCCAGTTTCCGAAACGATGCCAGAACAGCGCCCAAAATCCCTGTGACAGCGGTGCGCGGTTGTGGCTGCGAAAATCCTCGGCCACCAGCGCCCAAAAGCCGATACCGGCCGGGTTGCCGTTTTCGGCCCCGATCGAGAACGGCCCGTCATGGCTGGGAAATTCGGCCGCCATTGGTTACCTCACGCACACATCGGCGCAAGCCTGACCGCTTTTTCCGGAACTGGCAAGGGACGACGCGGCCCTGCGTCGCCCTGTCTTTTTGCTGTCCAGATACCTCGGGGGGCCGCCCCCCCCGGCCAGAGATTTTTCGAAGAAAAGTCATGCCCCGGTCCTGACCGGGATTACTCGGCCACCCGTCGCGACAGCAATTCGACGATCCGGTCGTCGGTTTCTGTGGCATCCTCCCAGTCGTCGGCCTCTGCCGGCAGGGCCAAAGCTATCTCTTGCATCGGCTCTGCGGGGGGCGCATCGGGGGCCGGCTCGCCGAGGGCGATTTCGGGCAGGATTTCCGTCAGGTCCTCGCACAGGCGCACCAGTTGCGCCTCGGCGATGCTTTCGGCCATTTCGACCTCCATCACCCAGCGGCGCATTTCGTTGGCCTTGAGCTTGGCCTCTTCCAGGCGGGCGTTGAATTCCTCGATATCCTGTTGGCGCTGGATCAGGAAGTCGCGGGCGCGGGCCATGCTGGCGTCGGAATAGACGGTCGCAAGTTCGCGCGAGATGTGGCTCATCTGCGAGGCGACTTCGAGGATCGAAGGTTCAAGATCGGCGAGGTCGGGATGATCGCGCAGAAAGGCCATGCGGGCACGGACGCTGTCGAATTCGGACTTCATGTTGAAAGCGCCCTTGCGATCTTCGGCGTGGGCGGTGCGGTAGGCGCGGGCGACATCCCGCATTCCGATATGGAACTTGCGGTGCGAGTCCTCGAGCGCCAGAACCCGCGCGTTTGTCGGCAGGAAAAACGCGATGGCCACGGAAAGCGCTGTCACCGACAGTTGCACCCAGACCCCCGCATCGGGCAGGGTCAGCGTACCAAAGGTCAGCGGAAGTGTCAGCCACGGCGCCTGTCCCAGCGCGCAGGCCGCGGAATACGTCACGGAAATGCCCGCCATCAGTCCGATCAGGACCATGGCGAGAAATTGAAAGACAGTTCTGGTCGCCACCGCTGCGTGGCTCAGCCCGACCGGCATGGAATACTCCCGGAAAACGTGTCGCCCCCAACCCGTTACTCCGGCAAAGGTTAATGGGGAATCAGGCGGCTTCCCTAGGAATTTCGACAAAACTGTGGCAGGCGGTGACAGCTGTTCACCAGTGCCCCGCGGACCTGCAAGATTGTTTCCGTCGGGGCGCTAATCCTGCGCGGGTGTGGGCGTTTTCATCCCGATCAGAAGCGAGGCGACGATGCAGCCGCTGAACAGGTACAGCCCCCAGGCGGTTTCGATCGTGGCCAGGCCGATGCCCTTGATCACGGTGATGTACAGCGCGACCAGGAAGATATCCGCCATCGCCAGTTTGCCCAGAACATGCAGCGCCGGTTTGACCCGGGCGTCCAGCAGGCCGAATTGCACCAGCGCCAGGCCAATGGTCTTGAGGTAGGGGGCGAACAGCGCGAAAGCGGTGACAAGCAAGGCCAGCACCACGTCCGAAGACCACAGCGACTGCAAGCCGGTTATCACGCTGATTTCCGACAGGCCAAACAGCGGCAAGAGCCCCGCGCGCAACATCGGCGCAAACCAGGCGACGGGATAAAGGACAAGCAGGGACAGGTTCAGCCAGCGCAACATCGGGGCTCCTTCAGGGGGACGTGCCGTTAGAACATGGTGGCGATCCACAGCCCCACAAGCCCCACGATCATCGCGATGTGCAGCCAGTCGACCCAGCGGGCGCGGCGGGCGGGGCAGGCCATGGCTGTCAGGAACACCGCAGAGGGGATGACCAGCGCCGTCATCCCGGCGTCGTGGATCATCATTCGGGATGCGCTGGCATAGACAGGGCCGTGGCCGATCTGCACCGCGGGGGCAAAGATCGTTGCCAGCCCGGCCAGTGCCAGGACCAGCGCGATCAGCGCAGGCAGGCGCGACCAGCCCGCCCCCACGATCAGACGGATCAGCGCCAGCACCGCCATCACTTCGAGATAGACGAATTTCTTGACGAAAAAGAAGGTCAGGACGGTGTAGTTCGGCTCGAAAAAGCTTTGCATGGCCTATCCCTTGATCTGTGGCAGGACGTGTACCGCAACCAGCCCGCAAATCAGCCAGATCGCAAGATCCGGCAGCAGCAGGACCGGCGGCGACCGGTGGGTGAACAGGTACAACAGCAGCGCCAGCGCGTTGCCTGCGGTCAGATAGACGATCACGACCACGGCCAGCCAGATCCCGTCATATCCGCCGCCCGTGGTCTTCAAGGCGACGACAAGGATCACAAGGCTGAGACTGCCAAGGATCGTCAGGGCCCTGTCCAGCCGGGGGTAGGCCGGGATCAAAGCGAACAATCGGCTGCGATAGGTTTGCCCGATCAGGATCGTCGGCCCGGTCCCGGCAAGGAATCCCCCGATCATCAGGGAGCCCCAGCCGTCCCATGCCATCAGCGCACGGCCTCGATCGGGCCTTCGGCGCGGCCATGAATGAACTGCTGGACATATGGATCGTCGGTGACGTCCATCTGCGCAACCGGGCCGGTCCATTTGATCACCCCGTCATGCAGCATGGCCACGGTGTCGGCGATGGCGCGGACGCTGGACATGTCATGGGTGATGGTGATGGCTGTGGCACCCATTTCCACCACGATTTCGCGGATCAGGTCATTGATGACCCCCGCCATGATCGGGTCGAGCCCGGTGGTGGGTTCGTCGAAAAAGATGATCTCGGGCTCTGCCGCGATGGCGCGGGCCAGGCCCACGCGTTTTTGCATGCCGCCGGACAGTTCCGCCGGGAACCGGTCTGCGACATCGGGTTTCAGCCCGACGCGGCGCAGCTTTTCAATGGCGATTTCACGCGCCTCGGCCTTGGGCCGCTTCAGCGCGCCGCGCAGCAAGCGGAAGGCGACGTTCTGCCAGACCGGCAGGCTGTCGAACAGCGCGCCGCCCTGGAACAGCATGCCGAAGCGGGCCAGGAACGCGTCGCGGTCGGCCTTGGTCACATCCTGCCCGTCGACGGTGATGGTGCCGGCGTCGGGGGTGACAAGGCCAAGGACGCATTTGATCGTCACCGACTTGCCGGTGCCCGAGCCGCCGATGATGACGCAGGAGGTCCCGCGATCAACCGAAAGGTTGACGCCGCGCAGAACGTGGTTGCTGCCAAAGGTCTTGTGCACGCCGGACATGGTGATCATGGGCACGGGTCTTCAGAAAGGGGGCGCTGCGGGGTCATAGCGAGAAGAACACCCCCGTCAGCAGGAAGTTCGCGGCGAGGATCAGCACCGCCGCCGCCTCGACCGAGGATTTCGTCGCCTTGCCCACGCCCATCGCGCCCCGGCCCGAATTCATGCCGTAGAAACAGCCCATCAGCGCGGCGATGAAACCGAAGACCGCGCCCTTGGCCAGCGACGACAGGATGTCGGCCAGTTCAAGGAAATCGGCGGTGTTTTTCAGATAGGCTGCGGGATTGAAGCCCAGCGTGCCGGTGGCCACGACATAGCCCCCCATGACGCCGATCACGTCGCCCACGGCCACCAGCGCCGGCACCACCAGAAGCGCGGCGAGGACACGCGGGGCGGTCAGGTATTTCATCGGGTGGGTGGACAGCGTCACCAGCGCGTCGATCTGTTCGGTCACCTTCATCGTGGCGATCTCGGCCGCGATCGAGGAGGTGACGCGCGCCGCGATCATCAGGCCGACCAGCACCGGGCCCAGTTCGCGCACCATGCCGATGGCGACGATCTGGGGCACCACCGCCTCGGCGTTGAAGCGCGCGCCGCCGGAATAGATCTGCAACGCCAGCGCGCCGCCGGTGAAAAGCGCGGTCAGGCCGACGACGGGCAGCGACAGCCAGCCGATGTGCAGCAGGGCATGGGCAAATTCGCGGGCATAAAACGGCGGCGTCGCGATGTGGCGCAGCGTCGCCAGCGCAAACAGCGCCACCCGGCCCACCATGGCCAGAAAGCCAAGCGTGGCGCGGCCAAGCGCCGTCAGTGGCGCGGTCAGGGTCATGCGCCGACGTAGCGCCGAGCGTAGCGGTTGCCCAGCGAGGTCAGGATTTCGTAGCCGATCGTGCCCGCGGCATCGCCCAGCGTATCGACGAACTGGTGACGTCCCAGAAGCTCGACCGTTTCCGGCATGTCGTCCAGGTGGGTCACGTCGACCGCGATCAGGTCCATCGAGATGCGGCCAACGATCTTGCAGCGGGTCTCGCCCGCCCAGACATAGGCCTTGGGGCCCATGGCGCGAATGATGCCGTCAGCGTAACCGCCTGCAATCGTCGCGATTTTCGAAGGTTTGCGCGCAACCCAGGTGTTGCCGTAGCCAACGCTTTCGCCCGGCACCAGGTCACGTACCTGGATCACCGGGATGTCCAGCGCGGCCACCGGGGCGGCATCGACGAAGGGCAGCCCGCCATACAGCCCGATCCCCGGGCGGGTCACGTCGAAATGGTAGTCGGTGCCCAGCAGGATGCCGCCGGTGGCTGACAACGACCGCGGCGCGCCGATCCCGTCGGTCATCTGCCGGAAGGTCTGAAGCTGAAAGGCGTTCATGCCGTGGTCGCGTTCGTCGGCGCAGGCAAGATGGCTCATCACCAGACGGGGTTTCTGCGACAGTGCGATATCGCGCAAAGCGGCCCATTCCCCCGGTTCCATCCCCAGGCGGTTCATGCCGGAATCGAGCTGGATGCCGAAGGGATGACCCGGCAGCGCCTCGACATGGCGCAGCATCTGGTCGATGGAATTCAGCATCGGCGTCAGTTCGGCATCGCGGATCGCCGCGGTATCGCCGGTCATGTGGCCCGAAAAGACGTTGATTTCCGGCCCCGGTCCCAGCGCGCGGCGCAGTGCCACGCCTTCCTGCGCTTCAGCCACGAAAAACCGGCGGACGCCGATCTGGGCCAGAGTCTTTGCAACCCGGTCCGCCCCCAGCCCGTAGGCATTGGCCTTGACCACGGCGGCGGTTTCCGCCCGGCCCATCGCGGCAAGCGCGTACCAGTTGGCGCGGATAGCGGAAAGATCGATCGTTAAAACAGCCTGTGCCATGGACGTTGTTTGGCAGGTCCAACGGTTGCGTCAAGGTGAAATCCCACGCCTGTGCCAGAACCACGCGGGTTTGCGTTGTGGCAGCGACAGCCGCACGCTAGCCTGAAGCGCAGGAGGCAGGAGGACAGGCGCGATGGTCGAGGCGCTGAAACTGGAAGGGCAGCTTTTGTTGCTGGCGCTGACCACGCTGACACGGCTGCCGATGCCATGTGCGGTTCCGGTGTCCGATGACCTGTCGATCCGGTCGGTGAAGTATTTCCCGCTGGCCGGCGTGATCATCGGGGCGCTGGGAGCGGTGGTGTTCTGGCTGGCAGCGCTGGTCTTGCCAATGATGGCGGCGGCGCTTCTTTCGCTGGCTGCGACCCTGCTGATCACCGGGGCCTATCATGAGGACGGCCTGGCGGATGCCGCCGACGGGTTGGCCGCGCAAAAGCCGCGGCAAGAGGCGTTTTCGATCATGCGCGACCGCCGGATCGGGGTCTATGGCGCCCTGGCGCTGCTGGTGGTGATCGGGTTGAAGCTAACCTTGCTGGCCTCGTTTTCAGCGGGGCAGGGCGCGGTGTTGCTGATCGCAGGGCACGGATTGGGCCGGATGGCGGCGGTGCACATGATCGCCACCACGCGCTATGCCCGCGACGTGGGCGCGGCCTTTGCCGCACCGTCGGTGACGCCCGATGGGTATCGCGTGGCGATGAGCACGGCCTTCGTGATCCTGAGCGTCCTGGTGCTGGCGGTCGGGATCTGGGCGGCCTTCGCGGCGATCCTGACCTGCATTGTGCTTGCGCAGGCCTTTGGCGGGCTTGTACGGGCGCGGCTGGGCGGGTTCACCGGCGATTGCCTGGGGGCAACGCAACAACTGGGCGAAGTCGGGGTCTACCTTGGCGCGGCGCTGCTGCTGTGAGGCGGGGACGCGCAAGCGCGGGCCCGCGGTGCGGGCCGTCGCCCGCCCGTGCGGCCGAGCCGCTGCGCGCCGCCCCGACTGCGGCGCAGTCCAGCGGCGGGGCGGTCAGTACCCGCCTTCGCCCTGCTGCCAGGGTTTCACCAGGTTGCCGAAGCGGGTGAACTGCGCCTCGAAGCTGAGTTCGACCGTGCCGATCGGGCCGTGACGCTGCTTGCCGATGATGACCTCGGCCTTGCCATGCAGCCGCGCCATGCGTTCCTGCCAGGCGGCCATTTCATCCAGCCGGTCGTCGGAGGGTTTTTCCCGCTCGACATAATATTCCTCGCGGAAGACGAACATGACCACGTCGGCGTCCTGTTCGATCGAGCCCGATTCCCGAAGGTCGGACAGCTGCGGGCGCTTGTCCTCGCGGCTTTCGACCTGGCGCGACAGCTGCGACAGGGCGATCACGGGGATGTTCAGTTCCTTGGCGATGGCCTTGAGGCCCATCGAGATCTCGCCGATTTCCTGCACCCGGTTTTCGCCGCTGCGCGAGGTGCCGCGCACCAGCTGCAAGTAGTCGACGATCAGCAGATCCAGCCCGTGGGCGCGCTTCAGGCGCCGGGCCCGGGCGGACAACTGGCTGATCGGGATCGAGGGCGTATCGTCGATATAAAGCGGGCAGGCCTCGAGCGTTTTTGCGGCTTCGACGAAGCGGCGGAATTCCTCTTCGGTCATGTCGCCCTGGCGAATCTTATGACTGGAGATTTCCGACGCCTCGGCAAGGATTCGCGCGGCCAGCTGTTCGGCGCTCATTTCCAGGCTGAAAAAGCCCACAACGCCGCCTTCGACCGCGCCTTCGGTCCCGTCATGGCGGATGCCCTTGCGATAGGCCTTGGCGATGTTGAAGGCAAGGTTGGTGGCCAGCGAGGTCTTGCCCATCGACGGACGCCCGGCAAGGATCAACAGGTCGGACGGGTGCAGCCCGCCCAGCTTGGTATCCATGTCGGTCAGCCCGGTGGACAGGCCCGCCAGGCCGCCTTCGCGCTGATAAGCGGCGTTGGCGACGTTCACCGCCTCCGTCACCGCCTTGAGGAAGGACACGAAGCCGCGTTCGCTCTGGCCCTGCTCGGCAAGTTGATAGAGCTTCTGTTCGGCCTGCACGATCTGATCGCGCGGCTCGCTGTCGACATCGACCTTGCTGGCCTGCGCGGCGATATCGCGGCCCAGCTGGATCAGGTCGCGGCGAACGGCCAGGTCATAGATCATCTCGGCGTAGTCACGCACGGCGAATGAACTGACCGCAGCGCCCGCCAGGCGCGCCAGATACGCCGGCCCACCCAGTTCCCTGAGCCCTTCGTCATCCTCCAGGAACGCCTTGAGCGTGACCGGAGAGGCCAGCGCGTTCTTGGAAATCCTCGCCGAGGCGATTTCGAAGATCCGGGCGTGCACCGGTTCGTAGAAATGTGCCGGCGTGATGATCGATGCGACGCGGTCAAAGATATCGTTGTTGGTCAGGATCGCACCCAGCAACTGCTGTTCGGCTTCGATCGAATGCGGCATGGTCTCGGCCGCTTCAATGTGCGCCTTGCCCGGCGTGATGGTCGCAATCTCGTTCATGACATCCCCTGTGACTCTCCCAGGCGCCCGATGTAGCGCGCCGCGCGTGCGCAGGGCAGACGGGAAATCTCTGTGGATAAGATGTGGGTCGGTTTCACCGCTGCATCTTGCCGTGGCAATGCTTGGTCCGTCAATATCTGGTAGGGCGCGCCGCGGGGTGTGACACTATCGTCACGATCAAGGCTGCATGCCCGATGCGGTGTCAACCGCCGGTGCAGGGCGCTATCCGGCCCCCCGGACGAAAAAAGGCAAGCCCGACGGGGGCTTGCCTCGTACTCTTGTCGCGCCGCGCGAAAGGCGGGCCGATTCGCCCCGACTCAGCCCTGTTTGCGGGCCTCCTGCCAGGCGCGCGGCGCCTTCAGGAAGGCCTCGACCTCGGCCAGTGTCTCGGCGCTGAACGCCCCCTGGGCCCGCGCTTCGGCCAGCACGTCCCACCAGGTGCACAGGTGGTGCAGCTGCACGCCATGGGCGCCAAGCGTATCGATCGTTTCAGGGAAGATATCGTAGTAGAAGATCACCGCCGTATGCCCGCAGGTGGCCCCGGTTTCGCGGATCGCATCGACAAAGGACAGCTTCGAGCCGCCGTCGGTGGTCAGGTCCTCGACCAGCAGCACGCGCTGACCCTCGGTCATGGCGCCCTCGATCCGGGCGTTGCGGCCGTAGCCCTTGGGCTTCTTGCGGACATAGGTCATCGGCAGCGCCAGGCGTTCCGCCACCATCGCCGCAAAGGGGATGCCCGCGGTCTCGCCGCCGGCGATGTTGTCGAACGCCTCGAACCCGGCCTCGCGCATCACCGTCACCGCCATGAAATCCATCAGCGTGCTGCGTATGCGCGGAAACGAGATCAGCTTGCGGCAGTCGATATAGGTGGCCGATGGCAGGCCAGAGGCCAGGATGAACGGATCCTCGGGCCGGAAATTCACCGCCCCGATCTCCAGCAGCATCCGCGCGGTCAGGCGGGCAATTTCTTCCTTGGCGGGAAAGGCAGAGGGGATCATCGGCAGGCTCCTTTGTCTCGACAGCCCCGCGCATACGTCAAAAGCCGCCGCTGGAAAAGAGGCGGCGACCTGTTCATCATCTTGCTGAAAATATCCCGGGGGGGGGTGCGGGGGGCTGGCCCCCCGCGGCGCAGGCCTTACCGCACGATCCGCCAGTGCAGGTCAAAGCCCGGCTGGAACACGGTCACCGGGCTCGACCCCTCGACCTCGATCTTGTCGGGATAGGTGACGGGCGCGCCTTTCGCCAGGGTGATCGTGTCCGGGTTCACCGGCAGACGATAGAAGGCCGGACCGTTCAGCGACGCGAAGCGTTCCAGCCGGTCCAGCGCGCCTGCGCGCTCGAACACCTCGGCCAGGATCGACATCGTGTTGGTGGCGGTGAAACAGCCGGCACAGCCGCAGGCGTGTTCCTTCAGGTGGTCGGGATGCGGCGCGCTGTCGGTGCCCAGGAAGAAACAGGCCTCGCCGCCGGTTGCGGCGGCGACCAGTGCCTGCCGGTGGTCCTCGCGCTTGGCGACGGGCAGGCAGTAGTAATGCGGCTTGATCCCACCCACCAGGATGTGGTTGCGGTTGATGACCAGGTGGTGCGTGGTGATCGTCGCGCCCAGGTCGGCCCCGCCCGACCGGGCATAGTCTGCGCCCTGTTGCGTCGTGATGTGTTCCATCACCACGCGCAGGCCGGGGGTGGCCTGCCGGATCGGGTCCAGAACCCGGTCAATGAACACGGCCTCGCGGTCGAAGATGTCGATGTCGCTGTCCACCACCTCGCCATGCACACAGAGCGGGCAGCCGATTTCGGCCATGCGCTCCAGCACGGGGCGGACCTTGTCGAAATTCGTGACCCCGCTGGCGGAATTGGTCGTGGCCCCGGCCGGGTACAGCTTGACCGCGGTGATCAGCCCGCTGGCATGGGCCGCGGCCAGGTCGTCGGCGTCGGTGTCCTCGGTCAGGTACAGCGTCATCAGCGGCGTGAACCCCGACCCTTCGGGCAGCGCCGCCAGGATCCGGTCGCGATAGGCGGCGGCCTGCGCGCCGGTCACCACCGGCGGCACGAGGTTCGGCATGATGATGGCGCGTCCGAAATCGCGGGCGGTTTCGGGGGCCACGGCACGCAGCATGGCGCCATCGCGCAGATGCAGGTGCCAGTCGTCGGGGCGGCGAAGCGTGATCTGGGTCATGGGCGTGCGTTACCACGAAGCGCGGACAGGGGGCCAGTGCCGATTGAAGCCAGGGTCCTTATGCGTCACAGTGGCGCCAAAGCGCAGCGACAAGAAGGACCCCGGCGCATGGTGTTCACGATCATCCTATCGGTTCTGGCGGGGTGGGCCGCGCGGCCCTTGCAGGCGCAGGTGGTGGAACTGCTGCTGCGGGTGATGGACGAGGATCACATGCCCGACCGCGACGGACAGGCGGTGGCTGCTTTCGCCTTGGTGATGATGCTGGCCGCGCTGGTCTTGGAATTCGCCGGCGGCAGCGCGTCGCCCCTGCTGGTTCTGGTCGGCGGGTTCCTGGGGTATTTTCAGGCAGAGTTGCGCGAGGCGCTGTTGTCCCGCCGGCGCTGATGCCACGGGTTTGCGCCCGCCCTGGCGCTGTCTGCCCTAGCCCTGCCGTTCAAGCCAGGTTCTGAGCGACGGGATTTCCCACCGGGCCAGCACACTGCGGCACATCACGCGGGCCAGCGCGGCGCGGTTGGTGGCGTCCAGATGCGCCAGCAGCCGCCGCAGATATGGCGGGAAGTCGCGCCGGGCCCGCATCATCCGGGCAAAGCCCGTGGCGGTCAGGCGGTCTTCGGCCACGGCTTCCAGCAGGGGGAGCAACACCCCCATCTTCTCGAGCGACTGGTCCGGCGCCGGGCCAAGAAAGGGGGTGCGCAACCCATGTGCCATGTTGCCGAACAGCGCGGCGTGCATGGCGTCGTGCGGCTCGTGTGGGTCGAACAGCACCCAAGCCTCTGCCGCCTGTCGCAGGCCGTCGGGGGCAAAGCCATAGCGGCCGCCGAAGGGCAGGCGGCGCATCCGGCGGAGCCGGGGATCCCAGCCCGCCATACGAGGATCAAGCGTGGCTTGCGGGGCCAACGCCAGAACCCGTGCACCGGGACAGGCGCGGGCATAGGTGCAGGCGGCATAGCCCCCCGGCCCGGAGCCGTAAAACACCACCCGCTCGAAATCATCAAAGAATGCGTCGCGGCGCAGCTGGTCGAAAAATCCGGCGACCGAGGGCGAGCGGAACCACGTATCTCCCTTGCTGACCAGAGTCAGGCTGGACCAGCCGGTGGCACGGCGCAGCCTGAAGCCAAGCGGCGTGCCGCCGGCGCGTTGGATGCGCGGCAGCGCTTCGAAGGTCACCAGCAGCGTGTCGCGCTGATCCACGAAACAGGCGGCGTGCAGACGTCCCAGCGGTTCATAAAACCCCTGTGCGTCACCCATTGCCCGGAACCTGTCGCCCCAGACCGCAGGTGACAGGCCCGAAAAGTCGGGCTCTGGTATCTGGCTGTCCTGTTGCATCGCACTTCCTTGGGGGAATGGTTGACGCAGCTAATATAGGTCCCGTCGCGGCGGATTCCCAACCTGTCCTTGCAACCGGCGCGCGGAAGGCGCAACCGGGGACAGCCGTGGCGATTCCCCTGTCGCCCACGGATTGGGCACAAGATGCGGCATGTGGGCACTTATTTGCAAACCGTCGCTTGCCTCCGGCGCGCGGGTGGGCAAGGCTGGTACAGGGTTTGGACTGGGGAACATGACGGATTTCTTTGACGAAATGTGGGAAGGCGAGGGCGCGCTTCGGACGCCCTATGCAGGGTACGGGCGCTGGTTCGAAGGCGAAGACCACGCCCGATTGCGCCGCAAGCAGCGCGAGGCCGACGACGTGTTCCGCCTGACCGGCATCACGTTCAATGTCTACGGTCAGGCCGCCGCCGAAGAACGGCTGATCCCGTTCGACATTATCCCCCGCATCATTTCGGGCCGGGAATGGGCCTTGCTGAGCAAGGGGATCGAACAGCGGGTCCGCGCGATCAACGCGTTCCTCTATGACATCTACCACCGACAGGAGATCATCCGCGCCGGGCGTATCCCGGCAGAGATGATCGCCAAGAACGAAGCCTTCCTGCCGCAGATGCTGGGCGTGAATCCGCCGGGGGGGGTCTATACCCATATCGTCGGCATCGATCTTGTGCGCACCGGACCAGAGGAATTCTTCGTTCTGGAGGACAACGCCCGCACCCCCAGCGGTGTCAGCTACATGCTGGAAAACCGCGAAACCATGTTGCAGATGTTCCCCGAACTCTTCAGCGCGAACCGCGTGCAGCCGGTCAGCCAGTACCCTGCCAGCCTGCACCGGTCGCTGGCGGCCAGCGCCCCTTCGGGCTGCGACGGGCCGCCCACGGTGGCGGTGCTGACGCCGGGGATCTTCAACTCGGCCTATTTCGAACATTCGTTCCTCGCCGACCAGATGGGCGTCGAACTGGTCGAGGGCAACGACCTGCGGGTTTTTGACGGCAAGGTGCAGATGCGCACGACGCAAGGTTACAAACCCATCGACGTGCTGTATCGCCGCGTCGACGACGATTTTCTTGATCCGCTGAACTTCAATCCCGACAGCGCGTTGGGCGTGCCGGGGATCATGGATGTTTATCGCGCGGGCAAGATCACCATCGCCAACGCGCCGGGCACCGGGATCGCCGACGACAAGGCGATCTACAGCTACATGCCGGACATCGTCGAATTCTACACCGGTGAAAAGCCGCTGCTGCCGAACGTGCAGACCTGGCGCTGTTCCGATCCGGAGTCGCTGGCCTATGTCCTCGACAACCTTGCCGAGCTGGTGGTGAAAGAAGTCCACGGCTCTGGCGGCTACGGCATGCTGATCGGACCGACCGCAACCAAGAAGGACATCGCCGAATTCCGCAAGAAGCTTGAGGCGCGGCCGGGCAACTACATCGCCCAACCGACGCTGAGCCTGTCGACCGTTCCGATCTTCACCAAGGCCGGGCTGGCGCCGCGTCACGTCGATCTGCGGCCCTTCGTGCTGGTCTCTCCGGAAGGGATCAACATCACGCCGGGCGGGCTGACCCGCGTGGCGCTGAAGAAGGGCTCGCTCGTGGTGAACTCGTCGCAGGGCGGCGGCACCAAGGACACCTGGGTTCTGGAGGATTAAGGCATGCTGGGAAAAACCGCTGGCGGCCTGTTCTGGATGTACCGCCAACTTGAACGCGCCGAAAACACTGTTCGCATGATCGACACCGGCCAGCGCATCGCCCTGACCCGGCTGCGCGGCGCGGATGACGAATGGGGTTCGGTGCTGCAATCGGCGGGCGTCTATGCCGGCTACATGGAAAAGCACGGCGAACTGCGCAAGGATCTGGCGATCGACTGGATGCTGCGCGACCGCGACAACCCGTCGTCGATCTTTTCGTCGATTGCCCAGGCGCGGATGAACGCGCGGCTGGTCCGCACCGCCCTGACCCACGAGGTCTGGGAGGCGATGAACGGCTGCTACATGCGCGCAAAGGACCTGCTGTCGCGCAAGATCAACGAACGCGACCTGCCGGCGGTTCTGTCGACCATGCGCCAGCGGACCGGGCTGGTGCGCGGGGCGACCCATGGCACGATGCTGCGCAATGACATCTACGATTTCGCCCGGATCGGCACCTTTATCGAACGGTCCGACAACACCGCGCGGATCCTCGATGTGAAATACTACGTGCTGCTGCCCACCACCTTTGCGGTGGGCTCGCGGTTGGACAACGTGCAATGGGAATCCATCCTGAGGTCGATGGGATCGGAAGGCGGTTACCGGATGATCCACGGGCAGGAGGCGCGGCCGCGCGACATCGCCCATTTCCTGATCCTTGACCGGCGGATGCCGCGCAGCCTGAGCTTTTGCGCGCACAAGCTGCGTGACAACCTGGGATATATCGCCAAGGACTATGGTCAGACCCCCGAAAGCTTCACGTTGGCCGAGAAGCTGTGCCGGCGGTTCATGTCGCACGACATCGACGCGATCTTCGACTATGGTCTGCACGAATATATCGAAGACATCCTGATTTCCTTGGCCAGCCTCAGCCGCCAGATCGAAATCGACTATCGGTTCTATGAGTAAGCCATGCGCCTGAAGATCATCCATACCACCCGCTATGAATTCGACGCGCCGGTGCCCTACGGTCTGCAACAGTTGCGCAAGACCCCGAAATCCTATCGCGCGCAGAATATCATCAACTGGCAGACGACGGTCACCGGCGGCATCAAGGAGCTGGAGTTCGAAGACCAGCACCGCAACACCGTCGACCTGATCAGCTTTGCGACCGGCACCACCGAGCTGGTCATCCGCAACGAGGGAGAGGTCGAACTGACCGACACTCACGGCGTGGTTGGCCCGCACGAAGGCGCGGTGCCGCTGTGGCTGTTCGACCGCCAGACGCCGCTGACCCGTCCGGGCAAGGGCGTGCGCGAATTGATCAAGCAGGTTGGCGGCGACACCGAACTGGACCGTCTGCACACCCTGTCTGCGGTGATCGGTGCTGCGGTGACCTATGACAAGGGCAAGACAGAAACGGGCTGCACCGCCGAAGAGGCGATCGAGCTGGGCCATGGCGTTTGCCAGGATCACGCGCATGTTTTCATCGCCTGCGCCCGGCAGATGGGCTTTCCCGCGCGCTATGTCTCGGGCTACCTGATGATGGACGACACGGTCGAACAGGATGCAATGCACGCCTGGGTTGAGGCCTATGTCAGCGCGCTGGGCTGGGTCGGGTTCGACGTGTCGAACGGCATGTCACCGGACCGGCGCTATGTCCGCGTCGCCACGGGACTTGACTATTCAGAGGCGGCGCCTGTACGGGGCACAACACTTGGGGGCGCTGGCGAGAACCTTACAGTCTCGGTTCAGGTCGCGCAGCAGTAGGAAACAGGCAGTATGACGTATTGTGTGGGAATGCGGCTGGACCGCGGTCTTGTCTTCATGTCCGACACCCGGACCAACGCGGGCGTCGACAATATTTCCACCTTCCGCAAGATGCACACCTGGGAAGTGCAGGGCGACCGCACCATCGTGTTGATGTCGGCAGGCAACCTGGCCACCACCCAGGCGGTGGTCAGCCTGCTGGAGGAACGGTCCAAAGCGCCGGGGGACCGGAACCCGTCGATCCTGGAAGCGCCGTCGATGTTCCAGATCGCCCGCGAGGTGGCCGCCACCTTGCGTGAAGTCATCGGCGAACATGCCGAAGGCGGGATGCGTGCCGACAGCGCCTTTAACGCAACGCTGATCCTGGGCGGGCAGGTCAAAGGCTCTGCGCCGCGCCTGTTCCTGATCTATCCCGAAGGCAATTTTATCGAGGCCGGGGCAGATACGCCATTCTTCCAGATCGGGGAAACCAAGTATGGTCGCCCGATCCTTGTCCGTGCGTTTGACCCGAAGATGAGCTTTGAAGCGGCGGTGAAACTCTTGATGGTCAGCTTTGACTCGACCATCAAGGCCAACCTGTCCGTGGGGCTGCCGCTGGACCTGCAACTTTACGAAGCCGACAGTTTCAAACTGGGCCTGTCGCGCCGCGTGGCACCCGATGATGCCTATTATCAGACGATCTCGAACGGCTGGGGGGAGGCGCTGAAACTGGCCTTTGACAGCCTGCCCGACATCGTGCTCTAGGCGTCACTTCTTCGACAGCGGCACGCCGAACAGTTCCATCCGGTGACCTTCCAGCCGATACCCCAGCTTTTCGGCGATCTTTTCCTGAAGCGCCTCGATCTCGGGGTCGAGGAATTCGATCACCTCGCCTGTGGTCAGGTCGATCAGGTGGTCGTGATGGTCGCGGTCGGCATCTTCATAGCGCGCCCGCCCGTCGCCGAATTCCAGCCGGTCCAGGATGCCGGATTCCTCGAACAGCTTGACCGTGCGATAGACCGTGGCAATGGAAATGCCGGGGTCGATCCTGGACGCGCGGGCATACAGTTCCTCGACATCGGGATGATCGCTCGACGATTCGAGCACCGCCGCGATGGTGCGGCGCTGTTCGGTCATGCGCAGCCCCTGCGCGGCGCAGCGGTCGATGATGCTGTCGGTCATGCCAGCCCCTGATTTGCCTGTCGGTCCCGGTTTAACCGCGGATGGGGGGCAAGGCCAAGACCACAGATCAGCGCGTGCGCCGTCGCAGGTACAGCAGATAAAGCGCAAGCGCGGTGACCACGATGGCCCCGCCGAATACCAGCCGCGGCCCCGGAACTTCGCCCACACCCAGCCAGACCCAGACAGGGCCCAGCACGGTTTCCAGCAGCAACAGCAGGCTGACATTGGCCGCGGCCGTCATCCGCGACGCCTGCGACATGGCAAAGAAAGACGTCGGCAGGATCACCAGCCCGGTGATCAGAATCGCCCAAAGCTGGCCGTCGAACATCCGTTCGGGGCCGGTCATCGCCCAGCCGAATCCACCGGCCAGAAGTGCGCCGATCCCGATGGCCAGCAGCAGCGGCAGGTCCGGGTTATGGCGCAGGATCACGAAATTCAGCGCCAGGGCCACCGCAACGCCCAGTCCGAAGCTCACGCCGATCAGACTGCCGGTGGCGGTCAGCGCGTCAGGTTGCAGCACCGCAATGGCGATGCCGGTCAGCACCGCTGCGATGGTGATCCAGGTCGCCGCGCTGGTGCGTTCCCCGAAAAACGCCCGCGCCAGCAGCGCCGACCAGACCGGTCCCGTGGCCACCGCCATCAGAACCGCAGACACCGGCGCGGCGGCGATCCCGCTGGCAAAACTGACCGCGTTGAAAAACTGGCACAAAACAATGGTCAGCCCGGCACCGGTGAACAGCCGCGCCATGTCGCCGGGTTTCCGCGTGACAAGCCAGGCCAGCACGAACAGGCTGCCCATGCACAGTCCGCGCCAGCCCACCATTTGCAGCCCGGACATGCCGGACAGGCGCAGCAACAGCGCATCGGGCGTCAGCACAAGCGCACCCGCGGCGGCCAGCAGCACGCCCTGTAACGACGATTTGGGCAGGGGACGGATCCTTAGGCGTAAAGCGGTTTCATACCCATCTGCATGTGCAGCATGTTGACCACGGGTTCGTCCAGCCCCAACGCCTTGGCCAGGCGATCAAGATACTGCGCCTCGGCATCCGTATCGACACGGATGGTCATCAGCGAGGCGGAATACACCTGCGCCTTCTGGGCTTCGGGCACATCGGCGGCCAGGGCTTCGGGGTCGACCGGGGCGGCCAGTTGTGCCTGGACAAACGCCATGTCCTCGGCATCGGCATCGTCGCCCACGGTGTCCAGCAGCTTGGCCTTTTCGGCGGCGTCGATGCCGCCATCGGCCTTGGCCGCCATGATCATCGCCCGCAGCATCAGCCCGGCCGACGCTTCCAGTTCAGGGGCGGTCTGGCCCGTGTTGAACTGGTCGATCATTCCGCCCACGCCCTTGCCGGTCATCGCGGCGGCCCCGGTGGCGGTGGCCATCATGCCCGCCAGCCCCGTGCCGCCGGCACCCGAGAGTTGCGACAACAGCCCCCCGGTCTTGTCCGCACCACCGCCGGTCATGGCGGACAGGTCGAACCCGGCCTCTTTCATCTTGTCCATCATGCCTGCCAGCGGATTTGCCCCCGGGGCCCCGCCCATCATCGCCGACAGATCGCCGCCGCCCTGCGTCATCTTTTGCAGCATCTCAGCCATCGGGTTGGCCTCTCCGGTCATGCCGGCCACCGCCTGCGCCTGGGTCTTTGCCATTGGGTCCTGCGCGGGGACCTGCGCCTTGCCGCCCAGCAAGGCGCCCAGCCCGCCGCCGTCCGTCATCTTGTCAACGCCGCGCGCCGCTGCGTAGCCGATTGCCACCTTTGCCAGTGTTCCCATCAGACCCATGATCCGCATCCTTTTGCCGTTGACCGTTCCAAAGTGTCTGCACAATGCCACATTTCTGGGCGACGGCCATGGGAAATCGGGATTTTCGTGCTTGACCTTGGCCAAACTCGGACGGCTGATGGCGGCATGGAACGCAAGAGCTCTATGGATTTGCCGGGTGCGCTGGGGATGACCGGGTTTGCCACGATCCTGGCGTTCAACCAGGTCGTGGTGAAATTGGTGAACACCGGTATCGCGCCGGTGTTCGGGGCCGGGCTGCGGTCGGCGCTGGCGCTGTGCGTGCTTGGCATCTGGTGTCTGGTCCGCGGGCGACGGATCAGCGGGCTGCGCCGCAGTTTTTGGCCCGGGATGATGCTGGGCACGTTCTTTGGCGTCGAATTCCTTCTGCTGTTCGTGGCGCTGGATCTGACCACGGTGGCGCGGTCCTCGATCGTGTTCTATTCGATGCCGGTCTGGCTGGCGGTCATTGCACATTTCCTGTTGCCCGGAGAACGGTTGACGCCTCGTCGCGGGATCGGGCTGGTGTTGGCGATGGCGGGGGTTGCGCTGGCGCTGTACCAGCCCGGCGGGGGCGGCATCGGCTGGGGTGAGCTTGCGGCGCTGGCCGCAACGCTGCTTTGGGCCGGAATCGCCTTGATCGTGCGGCTGACGGCTGTGTCGACGCTCGAGGCCGAGTCGCAGTTGTTCTGGCAATTGTCGGTCTCGGCGGTGATACTGCTGGTGGTTGCGCCGTTCTTTGGTCCGTTGCTGCGGGACCCGGGGCTGTGGCATTGGGCCGGGATGGGCTTTCAGGCGGTGATCGTGGCCAGCCTTGGGTTCCTGTTCTGGCTGAGCCTGATGCGGATCTACCCTGCGTCCGACATTGCCGCCTTCAGCTTTCTGTCGCCGGTCCTGTCGGTTGGCATGGGGTGGCTGATCCTGGGCGAGAAGTTGGTTCCCAACGTCCTGAGCGCGCTGGTGCTGGTGGCGGTCGGGGTCTTGCTGATCACGCTGCGCCGCCGGCGCTGATCGCGCCGGCTCAGGTTCCGCAGAACGTGGCCTTGACGCGCTCACCCTCTGCCGGCGGGCGGGCCAGTTCGGCACTGTCCGGGCCGTGGTCGTAGGGGCGTTGCAGCGCTGCCAGCATGCGGTGGAACGGCGCGTCGTCGCCCGCGACCGCCGCCGCGATCATCTGCTCGACCCGGTGGTTGCGCGGGATGATCACCGGATTGACCCGCGCCATCAGCGCCTGCGGGTCGTGCGTTTCCGCCTCCAGCCGCTTGTGCCAGCGCGTGGCCCATTGGTCGAACCCCGCGCGATCAAGGAACTGGTCGCGCGGGTTGCCATCGACCAGCGCGCGGAACGTGTTGGTGAAATCGGCATGGCTGGCCTGCATCAGCGCCAGCAGGTCCCCGATCAGGGCAGCGTCTTCGGCGCGCGGGGCGCTGATCCCGATCTTCATCGCGAACCGCGCCAGCCATTCGGCGCGGATCACATCGCCCATAGCCTCGATCTGTTTCTGAAAGCCGGGCAGGGCCGCCTCCGGGTCGGGCATCAGCTGCAACAGCGCCGTGGCCAGCTGCGCCATGTTCCAGACGATGATATCGGCCTGCGCGGCATAGCCATAGCGGCCATGGCGGTCGATCGAGGAAAACACGGTCTCCGGGTCGTACTGGTCCATGAAGGCACATGGGCCGTAGTCGATGGTTTCGCCCGAGATCGCGCAATTGTCGGTGTTCATGACCCCGTGGATGAAGCCCAGCGACAGCCACTGCGCCACCAGCGCCGCCTGCCGGTCGATCACGGTCTGCAAAAAGGCCTGCGGATCCTTGGCCCCCGGCGCGTGGCGTGCGACGGCGTGGTCGAACAGCGCCTGCAACAGGTCGATCTGTCCCCGCGCGGCAAAGACCTGAAAGGTGCCGACGCGGATATGGCTTTGCGCCACCCGGGTCAGTACCGCGCCGGGCAGGGTGGTTTCACGGATCACCGGCTCGCCCGTGCGCACCGCGGCCAGCGCGCGGGTGGTGGGGACGCCAAGCGCGTGCATCGCCTCGGACAGCAGGTATTCGCGCAGCACCGGCCCCAGCCAGGCCCGCCCGTCCCCGCGCCGGGAATAGGGCGTCGGGCCGGAGCCCTTGAGCTGGATGTCGCGGCGGGTGCCGTCGCGGCCCAGGACTTCGCCCAGCAGATGGGCGCGGCCATCGCCCAGCTGCGGGTTGAACTGCCCGAACTGGTGGCCGGCATAAAGCTGCGCGATGGGCTCTGCCCCGTCAGGCAGGATATTGCCTGAAAACAGCGGCGCCAGGCGCGGGTCATCCACCCCGTCGATGCCGAGATCGGCCGCCAGGCCGGTGTTGAACGCGATCAGCGCGGGTTCGGCCACGGGCACGGGGCGCACGCGGGCGAACATCTGCTCGGGCAGGGTGGCATAGCTGTTGTCGAAGGGGATGCGCAGGGTCATGGCAGGCAGATAGGCGGTTTTCCCACGGTTTCAAAGGGGCGGCAGCGTGCGTTCCATGGTGATCGAGGTCGGACGGTCGAACCCGGGATGGGCCTTTTCGGCGGTCTTGACGAACCCCATGCGGCGGTAGGCCTCGTGCACCTCTGTCAATTCGATCCGGGTTTCCAAGTGAAGTCTGGTCAGGCCGAGGCGACGGGCCAGCGCCTCTGCCTCGACCATGAAGGCGCGGCCAAGCCCGGTGCGTTGACGGTCGGGATGGATCGCCATCTTGCCGACATAGAGCGTGCCGGGGCGTTCTGCGAAGAAGGCGCAGCCGGTCAGGGACGCGCCGCCCGAGAGGTAAAGATGTTCGTCCCTTGCCTTTTGTCGGAGGGTGTCTAACGTCAACCGATGCGCCGAAGATGGCGGGTCGATCCGGCGCTCCATATAGGCGAAGCTGAGCAGGATCAGGTCGAGCAGGCCTTGCCAGTCAGAAAAATCGCGAGGTGCGGGGACAGGGGCGGTCATCGGCTTTGCAGGCTTTGCTGACGGGAGCGAGGGGGCTGTCTGCCCCCTCGCGCTCCCCCGAGGATATTTCGGGCAAGATGATGGGGCGCGGTGGGGCGCATCACAGCACGCGGCTCATGAACATGTAGCGGTCGCGTTCCTTGAAATGCTGGCGGGCGTAGAAGCGGCGGGTCTGCGTGTCATTGCTGTCGACCTCAAGGTGCAGCGCGCGCATGCCGCCTTGTTTGAGAGCCTGCGCCAGGGTGTTCAGCGCCTCTGACCCCATGCCCCGGCCGCGGACCGCGCGGCGGATGTAGATTTCGTCGACAATGCCGTCGAGCCCGCCGAATTCCACCGACCAGCCGAAGGTGATCACGATGTAGCCCACCGGCGCCTTGCGCGGGCCGATCAGCCAGGCCGCGCCGTGGGGCGAGCCTTCCAGGAGCGGGGTGATCGCCGCGGAGCGGTGTGCGTCGTCAGTGTCGAAACCCAGTTCTTCGTGCAACGCGGCCACCAGCGGCAGCAGCCGCGGCAAGTCGTCGGGCGTGGCGAGGTGCAGCAGGCTCACAATCGTGCCAGCCGTTCGGTCAGCAGGGCAAAGAAACCGTCGGCGTCGATGTCGCCCATGAAGGTGGCGTTGGTGGCGCGGTCGGTCACGCCCCACCAGTCGGCGACGGTCATTCCGCGGGTCAGCTTTGACCCGGTTTCGATTTCCACGTTGATATGGCGCCCGGTGAACAGCTCTGGCCGGAGCAGGTAGGCGGTCACGCAGGGATCGTGCAACGGCGCGCCTTCAGAGCCGTATTTCTCCTTGTCGAAACGTTCGAAGAAATCGGTCATCTGGGCGACGGCCACGCCCACGGGCGTGCCAAGGGCCCGGAACGCCTCGTTGCGCGGGGTGGTGACCAGCGCCTTGTGGGTCACATCCAGCGGCATGACAACGATGGGTGCCCCGGCACGGAACACGATCTCGGCCGCCTCCGGATCGACATAAATGTTGAATTCGGCCGCCGGCGTGATGTTGCCAACCTCGAAATATGCCCCCCCCATCAGGACGATTTCCTGAACTTTTTCAACGATATCGGGCGCCCTCTGAAACGCCGTGGCGATATTCGTTAGCGGCCCCAGCGGGCAGAGCGTGACGCTGCCCGGGGCCTCCGCCCGCAGCGTGTCGACGATGAAATCGACCCCGTGCCCGTCCTGCAGCGGCATGACCGGCGCGGGCAGGTCCGGGCCGTCAAGCCCGGTCTTTCCGTGCACGTGTTCGGCCGTCACCAAGGTGTGTGCCAACGGCCGGTCACACCCGGCAAAGACCTTCACGTCCGGACGCCCCGCCAGTTCGCAGACTTTGCGCGCGTTTGTTTCCGTCAGCGCCAGCGGCACGTTCCCTGCCACCGCGGTGATGCCCAGCACCTCGATGTCTTCGGGAGAGGCCAGCGCCAGCAGGATGGCAACCGCGTCGTCCTGTCCGGGGTCGGTGTCGATGATGATCTTTCGGGGCGCCATAGGTCTTCCTGTCTCAAATCCTGCAATCGCGAAACGCGTTTTCACAAGAGTTGTCAGAGCCTCGGGCCCGCCGCAACCCATCAATGCCGGGTCACCTGTCTTTCGCAGCGGGTCTGAAGAAACCCGCCGTCTGCATCATCTTGCTCAAAATATCCCGGGGGTGTGGGGGCAGCGCCCCCACCCGGGTCGCCGGACCGAAGGTCAGGCGAAATACCCGGCAAAGGCGCCGCGGTAAAGTGCGGCAAGCTCGGCAAGGCTGGCCTCGGCCCCGCCCATCCGGACAGTGTCACCGGTGAACCGGCCGACGGTCTGGATTGGCACACCCGCCTGCGCGGCGGCGGCCATCAGGGCCTCGGCGCTGTCGAAATTGCACGCGACAAGGTAACGGGCCTGGTCCTCGCCAAACAGTTCGGGCGTGGCGTCGCTGTCCAGCACCACGCCCACGCCCGATGCCTCGGCGATCTCGAAGGCCGCCACGGCCAGCCCGCCATCCGACAGGTCGGTGCAGCAGTTGATCCAGGCGCGGTTGGCGCGGATGAAATCGCCGTTGCGGCGTTCGGCGGCCAGGTCGACGCTGGGGGCATCGCCATCTTCGCGGTTGAACACCTCGGCCAGCAAGGCGGATTGGCCCAGGTGACTGCCGGTCTCGCCGATCAGCAGCGCGACATGGCCGTCGCGGGCGCGGCCGTTGATCGGAGCTTCGCCGGCGGCGATCAGGCCGACGGCGCCGATGGTGGGCGTCGGCAGGATGCCTTGCCCGTCGGTTTCGTTGTACAGAGACACGTTGCCCGACACGATCGGCATGTCCAGCGCGGTGCAGGCCTCACCGATCCCCTGGATGGCGCCCACGAACTGGCCCATGATATCGGGCTTTTCGGGGTTGCCGAAGTTCATGTTGTCGGTGGTGGCCAGTGGCTTGGCACCCACGGCGGTCAGGTTGCGGAAAGCTTCGGCCACCGCCTGCTTGCCGCCCTCGACCGGGTTGGCCTTGACATAGCGCGGGGTCACGTCCGAGGTGAAGGCCAGCATCTTGTCGGTGCCATGCACGCGGATCAGCCCGGCGCCAAAGCCCGGGGTGACCACGGTGTCGGCCATCACCTGGCTGTCGTACTGTTCATACACCCACTGGCGCGAGCAATAGTTGGGCGAGCCGATCAGGGCCTTCAAGGCGTCGATCGGATCGACCTGCGGCACGTCGTCCATGGCAGCGGCCAGGGGCGTCGGCACCCAGGGGCGGTCATATTCCGGGGCCGAGGACGACAGTTTCGACAAGGGCAGGTCGGCCATGCAGGTGCCATTGTGCATGATCAGGAAGCGGTCCTCGGGGATGGTTTCGCCGACGATGGCGAAATCCAGGTCCCACTTGTCGAAGACGGCCTTGGCTTCGGCCTCTTTCGCCGGGTCCAGCACCATCAGCATCCGTTCCTGGGATTCCGACAGCATCATTTCATAGGCTGTCATGTTGGTTTCGCGCTGCGGCACGTTTTCCAGGTCAAGCCGGATGCCAAGGCCACCCTTGTCGCCCATCTCCACCGCGGAACAGGTCAGGCCCGCGGCGCCCATGTCCTGGATCGAAATCACCGCGCCGGTCTGCATCAGTTCCAGCGTCGCTTCCATCAGGCGTTTTTCGGTGAACGGGTCGCCGACCTGAACGGTGGGGCGCTTTTCCTCGATGGTTTCGTCGAATTCGGCGCTGGCCATGGTGGCTCCGCCAACGCCGTCACGGCCGGTCTTGGCGCCAAGGTAGACAACGGGGCGGCCCACGCCCGATGCGGCGGAGTAGAAGATCTTGTCGGCATCAGCCAGGCCAGCCGCGAACGCGTTTACCAGGCAGTTGCCGTTGTAGGCCGGGTGGAACCGGACTTCGCCGCCCACGGTCGGAACGCCAAAGCAGTTGCCATAGCCGCCGACGCCTTCGACCACGCCATGCACCAGTTGGCGGGTCTTGGGGTGGTCCTTTTCGCCAAAGCTCAGCGCGTTCATCGCCGCGATCGGGCGTGCGCCCATGGTGAACACGTCGCGCAGAATGCCGCCCACGCCGGTGGCCGCGCCCTGGTAGGGCTCGATATAAGACGGGTGGTTGTGGCTTTCCATCTTGAACACCACGGCCTGCCCGTCGCCGATGTCGATCACACCGGCGTTTTCGCCGGGGCCACAGATGACCTGCGGACCTTCGGTCGGCAGGGTCTTCAGCCAGATCTTCGACGATTTGTAGGAACAATGTTCGTTCCACATGGCCGAGAAAATCCCCAGTTCGGTGAACGTGGGCTCGCGGTTCAGGATCCGCAGGATTTCGGCATATTCGTCAGGCTTGATCCCGTGCGCGGCGATGAGGTCGGGCGTGATGGCCGGTTCTTGCATCAATGGGTCCCCCAGGGCGTGGATGGGCCTCCTTTAAAGGCTTGCAAGGCGGGGGAAAAGGGGTTCGCACGGGAAAAGCGCGTTCGCGCGGTTGACATGTGGCCGCAACCGGGGCTGAGATGCGCGCGGCGGTGTTGAGGAGCCTGGATGCGAAGATTGGAAAACCCTTGGCGAGGAAAGGGTTTGACCTTGGATGTGCCGATGCCCGCCAGCGATGCGGGCGCGGTTCTGGCGCTGCTGCAAAACTGCCCGGCGCATACCGAAACCCCGCTGGTGCCGGTGGCGGGATTGGCGGGCGTGGGATGTGCCTGGGTCAAGGATGAACGCACCCGCATGGGCTTGGGCAGTTTCAAGGCACTGGGCGCGGCCCATGTGATTGCCCATGCGGCGCAATCCGGGCCTTTGGACGGTATCACCTATGTCACCGCCAGTGCGGGCAATCATGGTCTGTCTGTCGCGGCGGGCGCGCGGGTGTTCGGCGCGCGCGCGGTGATCTATCTGTCCGAAACCGTACCGGCGGTCTTTGCCGAAAGGCTGCGGGCCAAGGGCGCCGAAGTGGTGCGCGCGGGCCACGACTATGAAGCCAGCATGCAGGCGGCAGCGCAGGCGGCAGACGAAAACGGCTGGATCCTGCTGTCGGATTCGTCTTGGGAAGGCTATACTGAATTGCCGCACCGGCTGATGGAAGGCTATCTTGCGATGGCCGAGGAAGCCGCCAACCAACTGCCCGAGCCGCCGACGCACATCCTGTTGCAGGCTGGCGTGGGCGGCCTTGCGGGCGCGGTGGCGGCCCATGCCCGGGCGCGCTGGGGCGATGGGCCACAGATCATCGTGGTCGAACCCGAAGCCGCCCCCGCGCTATACGAAAGCATCAGGCTGGGCGAGGCTGTGGAAACGACCGGACCGGTGTCGGTGATGGGGCGGCTGGACTGCAAGGCACCGTCGCTGATTGCACTTCAGGGCCTGTCCCGCGATGCCGATGCCTTTGTGCTGATTACGGAAGCAGAGGCCGAGGAGGTTTTGCCCGCGCTGGCGGCGGTGGACCTTGCAACCACCGCGTCGGGTGGGGCAGGGCTGGCGGCGCTGATCGCCGGGGCGGTGTCCGATCCGAACGCCCGGGTCCTGACCTTTTTGACGGAGGCACCGGAATGAGCCTGCGACGCGGATTTGAAGAAGACGAACTGCGCGCCCGGGTCAGCCGGGCGCAAACGCTGATGAATGCGCAGGGGATCGCGGCAATGTTGCTGACGCGTGAACCGGACGTGCGCTATTTCACCGGCTTCCTGACCCGGTTCTGGGAAAGCCCCAGCCGCCCCTGGTTCCTGGTGCTGCCCGCGATGGGCGACCCGATCGCGGTGATCCCGACCATCGGTGAAAAGCTGATGGCCAAGACCTGGCTGACCGATATCCGGACCTGGGTGTCCCCCGATCCGGTGGATGACGGCGTGTCGCTGCTGGCCGATACGCTGCGAGAGGTGGCGGGCTTCGACGGGCGCATTGGCGTTCCGTCGGGGCCGGAAACGCATTTGCGGATGCCGCTGCATTCCTTTGCCGCGTTGCAGGTGCTGATCGCACCGCTGGAAATCACCCGCGCCGAAGGCATCATGCGCACGCTGCGCTGTATCAAGTCCGACGCCGAGATTTCCAAGATCAGCCATGCCTGCGACATCGCGGGCCGGGCGTTTTCGCGGGTGCATGAAATTGCCCGCGAAGGCGTTTCACTGGAAGAGGTGTTTCGCCGGTTCCAGATGCTGTGCCTGGAGGAAGGCGCTGACTGGGTGCCGTACCTGGCCGGCGGGGCGGGGCCAATGGGCTATGACGACGTGATTTCCCCCGCCGGGCCAGAGCCGCTGATGGCGGGCGATGTGCTGATGCTGGACACGGGGCTGGTCTGGGATGGGTATTTCTGCGATTTCGACCGCAACTATGCCATCGGCACCCCCGCGCCCGAGGCAGAGGCCGCCCACGCGCAACTTGTCGAGGCCGCCCATGCCGGGCTTGAGGCCGCCAAGCCGGGGATGCGGGCGTCGGACCTGTGGCAGGTGCTGGCCGATATCTGCGGCGTCGACGAAAGCTTTGGCCGGTTGGGCCACGGGCTGGGCATGCAGCTGACCGAGGGGCTGTCGCTCAGCTATGACTGTGACGATGTCCTGCGGGCGGGCATGGTCATCACGCTGGAACCGGGCGTACAACTGCCGGGCGGCGGGATCATGGTGCACGAGGAAAACGTGGTCATCAGACCGACAGGTGCAGAGGCGATCACCGGCTTTGCCAAGCCCAAGCTGCCGGAATTGTAAGCCGCAAAAAAAAAAGGGCCGAGCACAAAGCTCGGCCTAGTCCAACAGGGAGGTATGAAGATGATGCGCGGATGAGCGCTTCATCGTTCAATTGCCGATTAATTTATCAGAGCCCGTCCAATCAAGGGAATTATCGCCGCAGATGCATCATGGCCGCTATGCGATTCCCGCATGGCTCATTTTTTAGGCGTCTGACATTGCTTTCAAGCTGCGACGGTGCGCCATGATTTCCTGCGTGACGAAATCGCGGAACGCGGCTATCCGCTTGGAATGTCTCAACTCTTCCGGGTATGCCAGAAAGACGGGCACTTCGTTGCTTTCGATGTCGGGCAGAACGCGCACCACGGTCGGGAAATCCTCGATGATGTAATCGGGCAACACGCCGATCCCGAGGTTCGAGATCACGGCCTGCAACACCCCGAAATAATTGTTCACGGCCAAGGTGCTACGGATGTTGTAGGTGAACAGTTCCTGCACCAGCTGCAAGCCCGCGCTGACCTGGGCAGAGTTCGGATTCTGGCAGATCAGGCGATGGTTGGCCATATCTTCCAGCGTATCCGGCGTGCCGTTTTCGGCCAGGTATTCGGGCGACGCATAAAGCCGCATCCGCACGCTCATCAGGCGCTTGCGGATCAGGTCGGCCTGGCTGGGTTCCTTCATCCGGATGGCAACGTCGGCTTCCCGCATGGGCAAGTCCAGCACGCGTTCTTCCAGCATCAGGTCGATGTTGATGTCGGGATAGGATTCATAAAGATGCGACAGGCGCGGGGCCAGCCACAGCGAGCCGAATCCCGTGGTCGTGGTGACGCGAAGCGTGCCGAACACCTCTTCTTCGCTGTCACGGATGCGGGCGGTGGCGGCATCGATACGTTTGACCATCGACTTGGTTGCATCGAACAGCAACTCACCCTGTTCGGTCAGGATCAACCCGCGCGCGTGGCGGTGGAACAGCGTGGTGTTCAGCGATTCTTCCAGCGCGCGCACCTGTCGGCTGACCGCCGATTGCGACAGATGCAGCGCGTCGCCTGCGTGGGTCAGGCTGCCTGCATCGGCCACCGCGTGAAAGATTCTGAGCTTGTCCCAATCCATGTCGGTCACTTTCTGTTCGCGGCCCCATGTCTACACGAAAGAATGAATTATTTGAGTCGTTAGTTTGAGTAACCTTGGGTTAATCCGAAATTTTCCCTGTTCAGGTCAGTGTTTTTGACCTAAAATTTGTGCAAGAATGCCGCATCATCGCGCGAGGGGAGACGTGACATGAGCAGCCCGCAGATTTCGCTAAACGACCGCTTTGACCTGGAAAAATCGCCTGTCCTCTTGAATGGCACGCAGGCGCTTGTGCGGCTGATGCTGATGCAAAAGGCGCGCGATGCGGCCGCTGGTCTCAATACCGCAGGGTTCTGCACCGGCTATCGCGGCTCGCCGCTGGGCGCCGTCGACATGCAGATGCGCCGCGCGGAAAAATTCCTGAAAGCCGCTGACATCAAGTTCCAGGAAGGGCTGAACGAAGACCTTGCCGCCACCGCACTGTGGGGCGCGCAACAGGCCGAACTGCGGGGTGAAGGCAAGTTCGATGGGGTCTTCGGCCTGTGGTACGGCAAGGGGCCGGGGGTCGACCGGTCGGGCGACGTGATGCGCCATGCCAACATGGCGGGCACCTCGAAATTCGGCGGCGTGCTGATGGCCATGGGGGACGATCATACCGGCGAATCCTCGACCGTGCTGCATCAGTCCGAATGGGCGCTGGTCGATGCCTATATGCCGGTGGTCAGCCCCGCAGGGGTTCAGGAAATCCTCGACTACGGGATTTACGCCTACGGGCTGTCGCGCTTCGCCGGTGTCTGGGTCGGTCTGAAAACGATGAAGGACACGGTCGAGGCAACGGCGGTCGTCGATGGCCGTCCGGACAGGATGCAGCTGGTAACGCCCGAATTCGACATGCCCGAGGGCGGTTTGAACATTCGGCTGATCGACACGCCGCACGCCCAAGAGGCGCGGATGATCGACCACAAGCGGTTCGCCGCCGAAGCCTTTGCCCACGCCAACAAGATCGACAAACGGATGTGGGGTAAACCGGGCGCCAAGATCGGGTTCGTTGCCGCGGGCAAGAACTGGCTCGACCTTGTGCACGCGCTTTCGTTGCTGGGCATCGACGCGGAAGAGGCCGAGCGGCTGGGCATCACCACCTACAAGGTCGGGCAGGTGTTCCCGCTCGACATGCGCGGCTTCCACGACTGGGCCGAGGGCCTGGACCTGGTCGTGGTGGTCGAGGAAAAACGCAAGCTGATCGAAGTACAGGTCAAGGAAGCGATCTTTGACGACCGTCGCGGCCGCCGCGTCTGGGGCTGGCACAAGGGCGGCGGGGCCGGGTCGATGCACGGGCCGGAACTGTTCCAGACCAAGGCAGCTCTGGACCCGATCATGATTGCCAGCCGCCTGGGCGAAATCCTGATCGAAGAAGGCCGCGGCACCGACCGGATCAAGGCGGGCCTGACCGCCATCGAGGAAGCGAAGAAGGCCGACAACGCGCAGGATATCGCGGTAAGGTTGCCCTATTTCTGTTCGGGCTGTCCGCACAACAGTTCCACCAAGGTGCCCGAAGGCAGCCGTGCCTATGCCGGGATCGGCTGTCACTACATGGTGCAGTGGATGGACCGCGAAACCACCGGTTTCACGCACATGGGGGCCGAGGGTGCGAACTGGATCGGCGAAGCGCCGTTTTCCAAGCGCGGCCATGTGTTCCAGAACCTGGGCGACGGCACTTACAACCATTCGGGCGTGCAGGCCATTCGCGCCGCGCTCGCCTCGGATGTCAACATCACCTACAAGATCCTGTTCAACGATGCCGTCGCCATGACCGGCGGGCAGAAAAACGAAGGCGGGCTGACCCCGCAGCGCATCGCGGAAGAGCTCAAGGCGATGGGCGTCGGCAAGATCGCCGTGGTCTATGACGAAAAGGAAGAGCTATCGCTCGGCAGTTTCCCCTCTGGTGTGCAGACCTTTGAACGGGCCGACCTGGAAACCGTGCAAAAGGACATGGCCCGTACGACGGGCGTCAGCGCCATCGTCTACGTCCAGACCTGCGCCGCCGAAAAGCGCCGTCGCCGCAAGCGCGGCCAGTTTCCCGATCCCGACAAGCGGGTCTTCATCAATACCGACGTTTGCGAAGGCTGCGGCGATTGCGGGGTGCAGTCGAACTGCGTGTCCATCGTGCCGGTGGAAACCGAACTGGGCCGCAAGCGCGCCATCGACCAGTCGTCCTGCAACAAGGATTTTTCCTGCCTGAAGGGCTTTTGCCCAAGTTTCGTGACCGTGAAAGGCGCGCGTCCGAAGAAGGCGGAAACCACAAACGTCGACCTGCCTGATCTGGCCGACCCCGTGCTGCCGCAGATCGACGGCACGTTCAACGTGGTCATCACCGGCGTTGGTGGGACCGGCGTGGTGACCATCGGTGCGGTTCTGGCGCAGGCCGCGCAGATCGAAGGCAAGGGCGCGGGCATGATGGAAATGGCCGGGCTCGCCCAGAAGGGCGGGGCGGTGCACATCCACCTGCGGCTGGCCGAACAGCCCGAGGACATCAGCGCCGTGCGCGTCGCCACCGGCGAAATGGACGCGCTGATCGGTGGCGACCTAGTGGTCAGCGCCGGCGCCAAGACATTGGGCCTGATGAAGACCGGGCGCACCGGCGGCGTCGTCAACAGTCACGAGATCATCACCGGCGATTTCACCCGCAACACCGAATTTTCCCTGCCGTCCGACCGGCTGGAACTGGCGTTGCAGGCGCGGCTACAGGATCGGGTGGCGTTCTTCGACGCCTCTGAACTGGCGCGTGTCACGTTGGGGGATGCGATTTTTTCCAACATGATGATCCTGGGGGCTGCCTGGCAAATGGGGCTGGTGCCGCTGGGGCGGGATGCCATCCTGCAGGCGGTCGACCTGAACGGCGCGGCGGTCGAGCTTAACAAGCGCGCCTTTGACCTTGGCCGCTGGGCCGTGACCCACCCCGAAGACGCAGCCAAGCTGATCACGCCGAACGTGGTTGCCCTGCCGAAAACGCTGGACGACAAGATTGCCTTCCGCGCCGATCACCTGGTCAAGTACCAAGGGAAACGGCTGGCCAAGCGCTATCGCAAACTGGTGGAGGGCATTGCCGATCCGGCAGTGAAAGAGGCGGTCGCCAAGGGCTATCACAAGCTTCTGGCCTACAAGGACGAATACGAGGTCGCCCGCCTGCACCTGGAAACCCGCGCCAAGGTGGCCGCGGCGTTTGACGGCGATCTGGAAATGACCTTCCACCTGGCGCCGCCGATGGTGTCGAAAGAAGGTGCCGACGGACGCCCGATGAAAAAGGACTACAGTGAACGCATGCTGAAGGGCTTTGCCCTGCTGGCCAAGTTGAAGGGCCTGCGTGGCACACCGTTCGACATCTTTGGCCGGACAGAGGAGCGCCGGATGGAACGCGCCCTGATCAAGCAATATGAAAAGGACATGGCCGATGTCCTGCCCAAGCTGGACGATGCGAACCGCGATGCGATTGTCGCGCTGGCCGAACTGCCGCTGCAAATCCGTGGCTTCGGGCCGGTGAAACAGGCGAACGAAGCAAAGGCCGCCAAACGGCGCGAAGAATTGCTGTCGGTGATCCGATCGGGTGGGGCCGGGTTGGCCAAGGCGGCAGAGTAATTCCTGGCGCTGCCGTCCGATCCCAGAGAAACGCGAAACGGCGGGCAAAAGGCCCGCCGTTTTTGTTTCCACCAAGTTGTACGGTTAATCTGCGGATTTGTACCACGCCACGATCAGGTCGCGCTCTGCCTCTCCCAGAAAGCTGGCGGACGGCGGCGGCATGGCGTGGCTGACCCCGGCTTGCAGATAGATGTCCTTGGCATGGCGCGCGACCTCTGCCTCGGTTTCCAGGATCACACCCTTGGGGGCGACGTGGATGCCGTCCCAGAAGGGTTCGCGCGCGTGGCACATGGTGCAGTTGCCCGACACCACGTCATAGGCATCCTGAAAGCCCTCGGCACTTGCAAAGCGCTGCTCCAGCGGCGTCATCTCGCGTGCCTCTTCTGCGGGCACGGCGGGGCCAAGGGTCGACAGCCAGGCGATCAGAACGAACAGGATCACCGTTGCGGGCCATGTCCAGTAGGGCGCGCCCTTGCGGGCATGCTGGGTGTTGAACCAGTGCCGGATCGTCACCCCCATCAGGAACACCAGCGCCGCGATCAGCCAGGCATAGGGTGTGCCGAAGGCCAGCGGGTAGTGGTTCGACAGCATCAGGAAGATGACCGGCAGCGTCAGGTAGTTGTTGTGGGTCGAGCGCAGCTTGGCGATCTTGCCGTATTTCGGATCGGGGGCCTTGCCCGCAATCAGGTCGGCCACCACGATTTTCTGGTTCGGAATGATGATGAAGAACACGTTGGCTGTCATGATCGTCGCGGTGAACGCCCCCAGGTGCAGCAGCGACGCACGGCCGGTGAAGACCTGGTTGTACCCCCAGCTCATGGCCACCAGCATCACGAACAGCAGTACCATCAGCAGCGTCGGCTGATCGCCCAGCGGCGATTTGCACAGCGCGTCATAGATCAGCCAGCCCACGGTCAGCGACAGCGCCGAGATCGCGATGCCCTGCCACAGCGACAGCTCCATCTTGGACGGGTCCAGCAGGTAAAGCTCGCCGCCGACCCAGTAGATGATCATCAGCATGGCCGCGCCGGAAATCCACGTCATGTAGCTTTCCCATTTGAACCAGGTCAGATGCTCGGGCATCTGACTGGGCGCGACCAGGTATTTCTGGATATGGTAGAACCCGCCGCCATGCACCTGCCATTCCTCGCCATCCGCCGGGCCGGGGATGTCGCGGTTGAGCCCGAGGTCCAGCGCGATGAAATAGAACGACGACCCGATCCAGGCGATCGCGGTGATGACGTGCAGCCAGCGCACGGCAAACCCGATCCAATCCCAAAGGATGGCAATATCCAGCATGACAACTCTCCCTGACGTTTCCGTGCAGACTAGGCTGGGGGATATTGTTCTGGTATCCATTCGAATGATCAAGCTGCATCAAAAATATCCGAAGAATGTCCTATCTCGAAAACATCCGCACCTTCGTTCGTGTCTATGAATTGGGCAGCATGTCCGCTGCGGGCCGCGATCTGCGGGTGTCGCCGGCGGTCACGTCTTCGCGGATTTCCCAGCTTGAGGATCATCTGGGCGTGCGCCTGTTCCAGCGGACGACACGCAACCTTGCGCCCACCGAACAGGGGCGGGCGTTCTATTCAGGGGCCTGCGAGGTACTGGAATCGCTGGAAAAGGCCGAGGCGCAGGTCACCGACATTTCGGAAAATCCGCGCGGGTCGCTGTTCGTGGCGGCCCCTTTGGGGGTTGGGCGGCGGCTGATCGCGCCGCAGGTGCCGGACTTCCTTGAAAAATACCCCGAGGTCACGCTGCGCCTGCGCCTGACCGACCGTACGGTCGACCTGACGACCGAAGGGCTGGACCTTGCCTTTTTCCTTGGCCTGCCAGAGGACAGTACCCTGCGGATCCGCAAGATCGCAGATTGCCAGCGCGTCCTGTGTGCCGCCCCCGGCTATGTCGCCGCGCGGGGCAATCCGGCGGACGGGGCGGCGCTGGTGGCCGACGGGCACGACTGCCTGAACCTGCGGTTTCCCGGCGCGACGGAATTTCAGTGGACCTTGCGGACCGCCGAGGGACCAAAGCGGTTCCGCGTGTCCGGGCGGTATGAATGCGATGACGGCGACGTGCTGACCGACTGGGCGCTGAACGGGCAGGGGGTGGTGATGAAGCCGCTGTTCGAAGTGGCCGAACACCTGGCCGCCGGTCGGCTGGTCCCGGTGGCGCTGAACACACCTCCGGTTCCGGTGCAGATGGCGTGCCTGTTCACTCACCGGCGCGGGCAGGATCCGAAGACCCGTCTGTTCATGGAATTCGTGATCGACCGCATCCAGCACATCGTTACCGACAGCGCCCATGCCGCGCTGGTGCCGGGGCCTGCCCGCGCCATTTGACAGACCTTCAAGAATTTTTTGAAATTCTCCCGGATTGTTTCGGACTATTGCTGCTGAAATCCCGGGCAACCGGGGTAGGCTGACCATAATTCGGGCAAACTGTGGCAAGGAGGAGGCCGCGCCGGACGAAAGGTCGTCGGTTTCACGCGGTCGCCAAGCAGCCTTGCGGCGCGGCAGCATGTTCACCCGGGTTCCACTGGACCCCGGCAGGCGGGCCTGGTGCAACCCCAGGCCCACGCATCAGGGAGGGAGACATTCATGGCCGATGCATCCATTGGAACGCCAGAGCAACTGCGCGATCCGAACTATACCCCGCCGCTTGTCAAAGCGGTTCCGTTGGGCATCCAGCATGTTCTGGCGATGTTCGTGTCGAACGTCACGCCCGCGATCATCGTTTGCGGTGCCGCGGGCTTTGGCTTTGGGTCGAACAGCCCGGATTTCCCGGAAATGATCTACATGATCCAGATGTCGATGTTCTTTGCGGGCATCGCGACGCTGTTCCAGTCGGTAGGCTTTGGCCCCGTGGGCGCGCGCCTGCCGATCGTGCAGGGCACCAGTTTCGCCTTTATCCCGATCATGATCCCTCTGGTCGTGGGCAAGGGCGTCGACGCCATGGCCGCACTGATGGGCGGCGTGATGATCGGCGGCCTGTTCCACGCGCTGCTGGGCACCGTGATTGGCAAGATCCGCTTTGCCCTGCCGCCGCTGGTCACTGGCCTTGTGGTCACGATGATCGGTCTGGCGCTGGTCAAGGTGGGCATTCAGTATGCCGCAGGGGGGGTGCCCGCGATCGGGACTCCGGAATACGGCAGCCTGCAGAACTGGATGGTCGCGGGCAGCGTGATCGTGGTGACGCTGGCGCTGAAATTCTACGCCCGCGGCATGTTGTCGGTCTCGGCGATCCTGGTTGGCCTGCTGGTCGGCTATATCCTGGCCTGGGCGCTGGGCATGGTGAACTTTGGCAACGTTGGCCGCGCAGCGGTAGTGGCGCTGCCCAGCCCGTTCCACTTCGGCTTTGAATTCTCGATGGCCGCGGTCGTGGGCTTCTGCCTGATGGCCTTTGTGTCGGCGGTGGAAACCGTGGGCGACGTGTCGGGCATCACCAAGGGCGGCGCAGGCCGCGAGGCGACCGACAAGGAAATCCAGGGCGCGACCTTTGCCGATGGTCTTGGCACCGCGATTGCAGGTGTGTTCGGCGCATTGCCCAACACGTCGTTCAGCCAGAACGTCGGTCTGATCGCGATGACCGGCGTCATGAGCCGCACGGTTGTCACCATCGGTGCGCTGTTCTTGATCCTGGCCGGGCTGGTTCCCAAGGTTGGCGCCATTATCTCGACCGTCCCGATCGAGGTTCTGGGCGGCGGTGTGATCGTCATGTTCGGCATGGTCGTGGCCGCCGGTATCTCGATGCTGTCGGATGTGACATGGAACCGTCGCAACATGGTGATCTTTGCCATCGCGCTGTCGCTTGGCCTTGGTCTTCAACTGGAGCCGGGCGCGTTGCAGCACCTGCCGACGTCGGTCAAGGTCCTGGCCACGTCGGGCATTCTGCCGGCGGCGCTGATCGCGATCGTGCTGAACCTGATCTTGCCGGCCGAACTGTCGGACGAGTCGACCGAGGAAATGTCGGGCACGTTCGCCGGGCATGATGAGAAAGCCTGACGGCCATTTGCCTGCTGGCCCGAGACAAGACCTGCAACGCCCCCAATGGGGGCGTTGTCCGTTTGCGAAAGAGTCGGGTATGGGGGGCAAAAAGGCGGGGAAGTTTTGGGGTAAATAGATACCGTAATTTTAAGCGATTGTTTTGGTTGTATTAATTCGGAAAAACCCCGCTTGACTGGTCGCGCGCGATCTATATAACCCGCCCATCATGACGTCCCGTGGCCCTGCCGCGGGATACTTACTTCTGAACCAGGGTAGCCCCACGATGAAAACTTTTTCTGCGACTCCGGCAGACATCGACAAGAAGTGGATCCTGATCGACGCCGAGGGCGTTGTTCTGGGCCGTCTTGCCTCGATCATTGCCATGCGTCTGCGCGGCAAGCACAAGCCGTCCTTCACCCCGCACATGGACATGGGTGACAATGTCATCGTCATCAACGCTGACAAGATCCAGATGACCGGCAACAAGCGCCAAGAGAACTTCTATTGGCACACCGGTCACCCAGGCGGCATCAAGTCCCGCACCAAGCAGCAGATCCTGGAAGGTGCGCACCCCGAGCGCGTGATCACCCAGGCCGTCAAGCGCATGTTGCCGGGCAACCGCCTGTCGCGCCAGCAGATGACCAACCTGCGCGTCTATGCAGGCGCAGAGCATCCGCACGAAGCCCAGCAGCCCGAAGTGCTGGACGTCAAGTCGATGAACAAGAAAAACACGCGGGTATAATCATGGCTGAGCAAATCAACTCCCTCGAAGAGCTGGGGACCGCAGCCGGCGTCGAAAGCGTCGTCGAAATCGAAGCACCCCGCGAACCCGTTCGTGATGAACTGGGTCGGTCTTATGCCACCGGCAAGCGGAAGGACGCGGTTGCCCGTGTCTGGATCAAGCCGGGTTCGGGCAAGGTCACCGTCAACGGCAAGGAAATGGACAAGTACTTTGCCCGTCCGGTGCTGCAGATGATCCTGCGCCAGCCGTTCCAGGTGGCCGGTGTCGAAGGCGAATTCGACGTCATGGCAACCGTCAAGGGCGGTGGCCTGTCCGGTCAGGCCGGTGCAGTCAAGCACGGCATCTCCAAGGCCCTGCAACTGTACGATCCCGCCCTGCGTGGCGCGCTGAAGGCCGCTGGCTTCCTGACCCGCGACAGCCGCGTCGTTGAACGGAAGAAGTTCGGCAAGCGCAAAGCCCGCCGCAGCTTCCAGTTCTCGAAGCGCTGATCCTTCGGATTTACCAATCTGGGAAAGGGCTGCCCTCGGGCAGCCCTTTTTGCTGTGCGGCGCGGTGCTGTTGCGGCAAAGGCGTTCAGCCCAGGATCGCCTCGATCCGCGCCAGCGTCGCGACATTCACCGCCACGCCGTTCCGCGCGGCCGCCTGCCGTTTCGCCTTGCGCCCGTCGCCGGGCAGGTGGGCACCGTCCTGCGCATGAATCGCGGCGGCCAGCGCGGCGATGCGATCGGCGAAATCGCCGCCTGCGGTCGCGCCGGGGTCGATCGCGATGAAAAACTGCCCGGTTTTCGGCGGCCCACCCTTGGTGCCGGAAAAGGGCGACGCTTCAAGGCCCAGTGTCGCGCCGGTCATGGCGGCGGCCATCATCTCTGTCAGCAGGGCGACGCCGACACCCTTGTACCCGCCCGACGGTGCCATCGACCCTTTCAGGCCGATCTCTGGGTCGGTGGTCGGGGTGCCGTCCGCATCCAGCGCCCAGCCCAACGGGATCGGCCGGCATTCGCGGGCGTGTTTCATGACCTCGGACTTGGCAATGGTGCTCGCGGACTGGTCGATCAGCACCGCCGGTTCGCCATCGGCACCCGGGGCCGCGATCGAAAACGGGTTGGTGCCCACCACCGGTTTTGCCCCACCAGACGGCGCGATGGAGGCGGGCGCATTGGTAAAGCCAATGCCCAACAGACCGGCCTGGGCAAGCCGATAGGTGTGATAGCCCAACACCCCGCAGTTATAGCTGTTGCGGATCGCCAGCGCCGCGATACCCTGTTGCCGAGCCAGCGGGATCAACCGTTCGAACCCGGCATCAATCGCGGGATGGGCAAAGCCCGTGGCGGCATCGACGGTCACCACGCCGGGGCGGGGCTGGTCCACCACGGGGTGCGCCGCGCCATCGACCTTGCCGCACTGGACGTGTTCGCAATAGATCGGGATATAAGCCAGCCCGTGGCTGGCGACCCCGTCGGCCTCGGTCGCGGCGGTGGCTTTGGCCAGCGGGCGGGCGTTTTCAACGCGCGTTCCGGCCTCCATCAGGGCGCGCAGCGACAGGTCTTCGATCTCGGCCAGGGTCAGGGTCTTCGTTTCGATCATGTCATCCTCGGGGGTCAGTCATTGTCGGAAAGGCCCGCCCCGGCCCCGCGCAGGCGGCTTTCGTCGGTCGCCGGGGCATAGGTCAGGGCGGCCAGGCGGGTCAGTGTGGCCCAGGCCTCTGGTGTGGGGCTGGCGCGGCCGAGTCGGGGAACAGGCGTGGACAGCGCGCCGCCAAGCGTCACGCGCACGCAGGCCGCGTGGTCGGGCAGCGGGCCGGAAAGTTGCAGCCGGTCACCGTCCGTCACCGCCAGAGCGCTGTCCAGATCGACCGAAACGCCCGCGCGCAGCTGCCGGGCCGCCATGGCGGCAAAGGGCAGCACCAGCGCCGGGCACGGCACATCCATCAGCGTGGCCGGTTCATCGTGCAGCCGGACCGCCCGGTCCGCCATCGCCACGCCGCGCGTCAGCGCGGTGCCGTCACGGGTCAGCGCCTGCGCCAGCACCGACACCCCGTCAAGGCCTTGGGCGCACAGCCAGCGCGCGGCCTTTCCGGCCTCTTCCGCCATGCCCCAACTGTACCCCGCCCCGCGGGCGGCGCGTTTGGCCTGGGCGTCGATTTCGTTCAGGGACAGCGTCATGGCGCGGCCTCTGGATAGACCCAGAGATCGGCGTTGGCCGGCGTCAGTTCATCCGGATAGGGGGCATTGCCGTACATGCTGATCCGCACCCAGCGGTCAGAGCGCGGGTCAAAATGCGTGGCCCCGAAGAAAGACAGCTTGGCACGCAGCATGTCGATGGGCAGCACATCGGCACCGATGGTGTTGTCTCGGATCTCGCCATAGGGCGCGCGGGCGGAAATCTGGGCGCGGCGGATGGTATGGCGGTGCTGTGGATGCGCCGAAAGGACATCGGCGATGGGGGTGTCCGGGGCCAGCCCGTCCAGCGTGGCGAAACAGGCCGCCGCATCCCGCGCTGGCGCCAGTGGTTGTTCGTAGGCGCTGATCGGTTCCTCGTATCGCTCGCCCAGGCGCGGCTCCTGCTTTTCCGCCGAGACATACCAGGCGCGGGCGTTGGCCTGCCGCCGGGACCAGTCCAGCTCAAGCGCCCAGCCAAAGCTGTCGCGCAGCAGGTCTTGCACGGTGCCAACGGTCATCGACCCGTCGATCTGGAACGCCTCTGGCGCGCTGTCCGCCATGCAACACCCCAATCCGTCGACCAGATCGGGGTAAGGTTCCAGTACCAGCGACACCAGCAGTTCCTGTCCCTCTTCGGACAGGGCGGTTTCCGACCAGCGGATCAGCGCATCCCACGGCGTTGGGCCAGACAGGTCATCCGCCGCCAAACGGGTGTCCAGCGCGCGCAGGTCGGTCCGCAGCGCCGCAAGCTTTCGCTGCTGTATCGGGTGGTCAGACCGCCAGCGGGCGACAAGCCCCGTCGCGCGGGCATAAATCGTACGGAAAACGTCGCGTTCCTGTACCGACGCGCGGGGCAGGGCGCGGACACGGGCCAGCGCCTCTTCCCGGGTCAGGATCCAGTTGTTGAACAGCACAGGGTGATTGATGAGGAACGGCGCCATGCCCAGCCCGGTGGAATTGCCGATCCCCAGCTTGCGGGCCAGATCGGGGGCCAGTGTCGCGGCCCGGCCGACGCCTTGCTGCCGCGCCATGTGGTTGACCAGGTCCCGCACGAACCAGCGGGTCAGATAGACCGACAGCATCTCTGCCTGGAACGGGGCCTGCATTTCCGGACGGTCGGCGATCTGTTCGCGGTCCGCGGCCCCGAACTTGCCCGAGCCATAGACCGCCGTGGTCCGCATCAGGTAGCCGACGGCGTCAATTTCTGCTGCGTCGGGCTGTTGCCCGGCGGCCAGCCTGTCCACCACATGCGCCCACAGCCGGACCGACCGGTTCGCACGCGACAGCGACAGTTCCCGGTCGCTGATCCGGCCTGCCTCTTGCAGTGGCACGTTGCGGGCAAGCCGGTCCAGATCTTCCTGCGTCGGCACCCCGTCGAACAGGGCAAAGGTCGCGTCCCACGCGTCGGCAATCACCCGGTCGGAACGTTTTTCCGGCGGCAGGTCATGGGCGAAGGCGACCAGTGAATAGCTGCGCTCGGGCCCGGTGGCGCAGTAAACCGCGTGGCCCACGCCGTTTGCGTCCACGTCGAACGCCTGGCGGTGAAAGGTCCAGCCCTCGGTCGCCATCCGCCGCGTCAATTGCCGCATGAAGCTGAGCCGGCATTGATGCAGCGCGCCCAGCCGCGACAGGCGCATGACCTGATCCGGGGGGCGGCGCTCAGCCATGGCTGGCCGCCTTCGGTGTGAAATTCGCGGCAAAGAAGCGATACCAGTTTCCGCCCATGATCGCGCCTACCTCGTCCCTGTTCATGCCGGTCTTGCGCAAGCCATTGGCGATATTTCCGAAATCCCGGTTGTCTCGGAACCATCCGGGCATCGGCGGAAACCCCGGCGCGCTGGCGGACCCTTCGCCATAGTCGATGTCTTTCGACCAGCGCCCGACGCGCATCCATTCGACAACCGAGTCCGGCTGATCCTGGCACAGGTCGGTCCCGATCCCAAGATGCGCGATGCCATAGCGATCCGCGGTGCGTGCGATCATTTCGCAAAAACTGTCCAGTGTGCAGGCGGACTTGTCCCTCATGTGGTGGGGATAGACCGAAAACCCCAGCATCCCGCCATTTTCGGTCACGGCGCGGATCACGGCGTCGCGCTTGTTGCGCAGAGCGGGGTGCCAGTCGTGCGGGTTGGCATGGGTAACGGTGATCGGACGTTCGGATATTTCGGCCGCCTCGATGGTGGACCGGTCGGCGGAATGGCTCATGTCCACCACCAGCCCGACGCGGTTCATTTCCTTGATGACCTGCCGGCCCATGCGGGTGATGCCGGGGTCTTCGGCCTCGTAGCAGCCGGTGGCCAGCAGCGATTGGTTGTTGTAGCTCAGTTGCATGAACCGTGCGCCCAGCGTGTGCAGGATTTCGACAAGACCGATGTCGTCTTCGATCGGGGACGGGTTCTGAAATCCGAAAAACACCGCCGTGCGCCCGGTGTTGCGCGCCACGTCGATATCGGACGCCCATTGCCCCTTCATGATCAGGTCCGGGTAAAGGTCGAACCAGCGGTTCCACTTTTCAAAGTTCAGAACCGTTTCGCGAAACGTTTCGTGATACGCGATCGTGACATGGACCGCGTCCACCCCGCCCGCGCGCAGCTGGCGAAAGATCTTTTCCGACCAGTTGGCATATTGCAGCCCGTCGATCAGGTACCCGGTCATCGTGCCCCCGCAAAAGCGTCAGGATGTGGACGGCCCCGTCTGCACGGGGCCTGCGCGATGGTGGACAGGGAAAGCCGCATCAGTCAAACTCGAACTTCTGAAGGAAGTTTCAGAAAGTGTGAAATTTGGCGATCAAGATCGAAATGCTGCGGACGTTCTGCGCCGTGGCCCGTGCGGGCAACCTGTCGGATGCGGCGCAACACCTGGGCCGAACGCAATCGGCGCTGTCGATGACGTTGAAACAGCTTGAGGCGCATCTTGGCGGTGCGCTGTTCGAAAACGAGCGCAAGAACCGGCTGACCCCGCTGGGGACGCAAGTGCTGGCCATGGGGCTGGGCCAGCTGCGCCAGTTTGACAGCACGGTTCAGGCGATCGAGGCGCTGGCCCGCGCACCGCAAGGCGTGTTGCGGATTGCCGCCGTGCCGTCCGTCGCGGCGCAGACCTTTCCGCGCCTGGTGCGACACTTGGCCGACGCATTCCCGGGGCTGAAGATCGAACTGCGCGACAGCGACACGCCACAGGTGATCGAGGCGCTGGTGCAGGGCTGGGCGGATATCGGCATCGCTTCGGCGTTGCAACCGTTGAAGGGGGCCGAGGCCGCACTGCTGTTCCGCGACCGGTACGGGCTGGTGATGGCGCAGGATCATCCGCTGGCACAGCAGCAGGACGATCCCGGCATTGACGCGGTGTTTGCCGTGCCTTTCCTGGGCAACGCGCTGTGCGCTCGGATCGAAACGCCGCGCTTCCGGGATCGGATGGCGCAGGCCGATGTCACGGTGCACAACACCCAGTCCCTGTTGGCGATGGTTCGGCACGGGGGCTGGGTGACGGTGTTGCCGCAATCGGTCCTGCGAGCCGCCCCCGAGGGCGTGGTGTTCCGCCCCGTCGACGGGCTGGCCGAGCAGCGCGAAGTCTATCTGTACCTGCGCGAACAGCCGGTGTCGCCCGGCATCGCGTCAGAGGCCCGTTCCTTCATCGTGGGGCTGTTCCCGGCGCTGGGCGGGTGACGGCACGCTTGCGCGACCGCGGGGCAGAAGGCAGGATCCGAAGCATGAGATGGGGTGATTTCCTGCCGATTGTCTTGCCCGCCCCGCGCCAAGGGCCGCGGCCGTCGTGACTACATTTCTGGTCCGGGCGTCGGCTCCGGTGGTGGCGCGGCTGCTCGTGCTGTTGCGGCAAACGCCGGACCTGACGCCGGATCTGTCGCGCCCGGCGGAAACCCTGGCGGCCCTTGACGGGGCGATCGACCGGGATGACCTGCCGTCGGACCTGCGCCGACCTGCACACGCTCATGGCGCAAGTGGCCGGGCGACCGGCGGACGATCCACGGGCCTGACCCTCGCACGGACGGACCCTGTTCCCCGTCCTGGGTGCCGTCACGCGCACCGCCCGGGCACACTACAACCCGTGCTCGCCTTGACAGCCCCCCCGGCTTTGCCGCGCTGAGGGACGCTGGCGATGAAGCGGGGGCGAGGATCAGAACCAAACGCCTGCCGTGCGGGTTTGCCAGGGTGGGGCCCACGGGGCAGGGGGAAGGAACCGGCCTGGGCGCCCGACTGCTGATGCTGAAGCCGATCCAGGGCGCCGATTCCAAACTGCCGGTCGGCACCGATACCTGCCCTGCTGCCGACAGGAAACAGGAGCGGTCAGGATGGGGGCACTGGCTGAGCCGATGGCGGGGCGGAAATGGCGGCGAACCACGGCGCTCTCGTCCTTGAAGCGGGCCACCAAGGGCACGGCCCCGGCATTGGCAATCGCCTTGTCCGACGTCTGGCGGGGCTGGTTGAACGCGCGCTTGCCGAAAACGTGCTGAACATCGACAGGAATGGCCACTTTGACCGACCAAGTCTGGCCAGGTTTCACGAGGTGGTTCGCGATGGTTGATGACCCGATTTTACCCGGCGTTATACCCAAAGCTGAGGGGTAACAGCATGAAATTCAAGGGTTTCAATGGGATAGATGGTGGGTGATGAGAGACTCGAACTCCCGACATCTTCGGTGTAAACGAAGCGCTCTACCAACTGAGCTAATCACCCGGACCGGTGTACATTTCCGGTAAATCTGAGTTCTGGAGCGGGCGAGGCGATTCGAACGCCCGACCCTAACCTTGGCAAGGTTATGCTCTACCCCTGAGCTACGCCCGCGCTACAGAACTTGTCAAACTGGAGCGGGCGAGGCGATTCGAACGCCCGACCCTAACCTTGGCAAGGTTATGCTCTACCCCTGAGCTACGCCCGCACTCCGTTTGGTGTTGGGGATGTATCGTCGCGCATCGTGCTCTGCAAGAGGAAATTTGCGCTTTTTGCGCGGTTTTTTCAGGCTTGGACCAGACCGCCGGGACCCTGTTAGACTGTGCTGACATCAACGGAGGGCAGGGATGAAATTCGCGGTCATGGGGGCGGGCGCCCTGGGGGGATATTTTGGCGCGCGGCTGGCGGCTGCCGGGCACAGTGTCGGGTTTATCGCACGCGGGACACATCTTGCGGCCCTGCGGGACACCGGCCTGCGCATCGTCAGCCCGTTGGGCGATCTGCACCTTGACCGGGTCACGGCCAGCGATGCGCCGGCCGATATCGGGCCGGTGGACGTTGTGCTGCTCGCGGTCAAGAACGGCGATGTGGCCGACGCGGCAAAGGCCATCGCGCCGATGCTGCGCGACGACACGATGGTGGTGACAGTGCAAAACGGGATCACCGCGCCAGAAATCCTGGCCGAGACCGTCGGCCAGCACCATGTGCTGCCCGGCGTGGCCCGGATCCCCGGCGAAATCTCTGAACCCGGGGTGATGATGCACAACTCGGACAACAACGCGCTGAATTTCGGCGAATGGTCGGGCGGGACGTCCGCGCGCGCCGAAGCGCTGTTGCAGGCGATGACGGTGCCGGGGATGACGCCGCAGCGGCTTGATGACATCTGGGCCGATCTCTGGACCAAGTTCATCATGCAAAGCGCGTTCAGTGGGGTCTCGGCGGCAGGCCGTCTGGACATCGGGCAGATCCGATCGACCCCCGCCACAACCGAGCTGTTCTGGTCCGCCATGCGCGAGGCCGAGGCCGTCGCCCGCGCCGAAGCGGCGCAGGTCCCCGACGACGTACTGGACCGGGTCTGGGGCTTCATGACCTCGATGCCGGCCACGGTCCGGGCGTCGATGCTGGACGATCTGCGCAAGGGCAAGCCGATCGAGGTCGATTTCCTGTCCGGCGAAATTGCCCGCCGGGGCAGGGCCCTGGGCATTCCGACGCCGGTGCAATCGACCCTGCACGGGTTGTTGCGCCCCTATGCCAAAGGGATGGCCTAGTGGATTGATCGCGACAAACGAGTCCGAATTGGGATTCCCATTTGGTGCTGGCCGTGCGAGTCATGCTGATG